>JBBQYO010000143.1:0-8134 GCA_038208605.1 Gemmatimonadales bacterium
CAACCGGAACGAGCCATACGGGTCGCTGATGCCGGAGATCGGAATGAAAAATCGAAGCGCCCATGGAGCAAGCGATCTCAGTCGCTTTACCTCCGGCGGCTCGCGCAGAGTATTTCGCTCGGCGATGACGATGTCGGCGCCGCCCTCAAAACGCTTGACGAGCTCAGGCAGGTGCTCGGGCTGATCCGTGAAATCGGCCTGCATGACGACCATTGCGTCGCGGCGGGGATATTTCGTCCTTCGCGACGCTTCGCGCGCAAGCGCATTCAGAGCGAACGCGTATCCCTTTTTCGTCTCGCTCCGGATGATCGTGAGCGGGGTGACTTCAGAATAGGGCAGCAGCGTCTCGGCGGTGCCGTCGGTGCTGCCGTCGTCGAAGACGATGATCTCGTACTCGCGCGAGTACGACTGGAACATCTTGCGGATGCGCCAGAGCAGAACGCCGATTGTGGCGCCTTCGTTATGGGTTGGAATGCAGATGTAGAGCAATGGCCTTGCAAGCGGTTGTGAGGTCGCAAGATAGACGACTCAAGAGAGTATTTGCTACCCTGGTATGACCCTCTCATACACCGCTTCGGTTTGTTCGGTCATGAGTTCGGAGCTGAACAGCGCGACCTTGCTCCGCGCTTCTTCGCCGAGGCGTCGCCGGAGCGCTGGGTCTGCCAGCAACCGATGTGCTGCGTCCGCGAACGCACCGGTGTCTCCGGCACTGACGAGAATGCCGCTGACATTGTCTTCGATCACTTCAGGGATTCCGCCAACGGCAAATGCAATCGGCGGAATTCCCAGAGCCATCGCGTCAATTACGGATGTTCCCAGCCCTTCGGTGCGGGACGGATGCCAGAGCATATCGATGCCGGCGGTCGCAGCCTCGATCGCTTCGACGAAACCGGCGAAATGCGCTGGAATCCCACCGATACTGGCAGGCGCGCGACGCGCGCCCCCGAGCAGTAGAAGTCTCGCAGGTTCGCGGGATTCTCGAGGAATCGCCGAAGCGATCGCTTCAAGCGACGCAATGCCTTTTTCTGCCGTCATCGCACCGATGACCCCACAGATGATTGTATCTGCCGGCCAGCCAAGCTCGATTCGCCAGTCGCGCGGTACAACGTCGGGGTCAGGCATTGTCACACCGGAGTGGACAACTTCGATTCGCTCCGACGAAATCCCGCGGGAGATCATCGCATCCCGCACGGCATTCGAAATAGCAATGAAGCGGGTCACACGCTCGCCATACTTCAGTCCGACAGATTTTGGAGGAAAAGCGACTCGCCGGGTTACTACCAGCGGCGTGTCGGAGCCAAGAAGCGCGATCAGCCCCAGTGCGTGCGAACGGGCGTCGTGAGCATGAACAACATCGGCCTTCCAGGCTCGCATGCGGGCTCTTATCCTACGTGCCGCGTTGATATCCCAGTCAGCGATCATCGGGATGGCTGCAACGGCAAGGCCCTGCGCCTGGGCGCGCTTAAGCAGTGGTGATTCGGGTGCCGCGATCAGCAGCGGCTCGTGTCCTCTGTCCCTCAGCCCAAGCGCAAGCAGAAGAACTTGTCGTTGACCGCCGCGCCACGTCTGTCCGGAATCGATGTGCAGAACCCGCTGCCGCTTCACTCCCCGGCTAGCTTGTCGGCGAACGCGCGGAACAGGCCGCGATCCCAGGGCTCGGGAGAATCGTTCATTTCTTCCGGGTGCCATTGAACTGCCATCGCCCACCAATCGTCGCCATCCCATTCGATCGCCTCGACAATGCCGTCGGACGCTCGCGCGGTGACGCGCAGGCCATCGCCTAAATCCTTGACGCTTTGATGGTGCAGCGAGTTGACCGACACGTTAGTCGCGCCGATCGCGGCGGCCGTCAGCGAATCCGGCTCGATCGTGATGCGGTGAACTCGCGAGTCGCGCTCGCCGTCGGCGTTGTGATCGAGCGACCCGGGAACCTCCGATGGAATATCCTGGATCAGCGTTCCGCCGAGGGCGACGTTCAGCAGCTGGGGGCCGCGGCAAATCGCGAGGACCGGCTTTCCCAGCTCCCGGGCAGCGAGCACCAGAGCGATCTCGGTCTCGTCGCGGGCAGCGTTCGGCGTGCCACATTTTTCCGCCCGGGGTTGTCCATAGAGCGCCGGATCGACATCTTCGCCGCCGGTCAATAGAAGACCATCTACTCGCTCGAGGATCGCCAGGGCGTGCGCGGGTGTAGCCAATGGCGGGATGACGACTGGTACGAGCCCTGCACTTTCAAGGGCAGTCACGTAAGTGCTGTTCAGTCTGACACGATGAGCGCCAAGCTTTGTGTCGGACGTAGCCGAAACGGCGACAACGGGTGCAGCGTCCTTTGATTGAGGGCGGTGCCGGCCTGATACACTTTGGGAGAGCGTGGATGACACGTTGAGATCTCTTCGGTTGCGATTTCTGTTGTTCAATATGGCGACCGTGTCGCCGGCGTTGCTCGTGGCACAAAGTCTGGAAGGGGTGGCTGTGCCGTGCAAGGGCCAGCTCATCAGCCGGATCGACGTGAGCACAAGGCCGCCTTTCGAGATAAGAGGCTCGAAGGTCTTGCGACGTGTCACTCGCGAGCTGACAGAACTACACGCAACAACCAATCCTGAAGTGATCAGGCGATTCCTCGCGCTGAAGGCCGGGATGAAGTGTGATGAGCTGCGTCGAGTCGAATCCGAGCGTATCCTGCGCGCCCAGCCCTATCTCGCCGACGCGAGCATCAGGCCGGTTCTTGACGATATCGGCGGCGTTTATTTGTCGGTGGTCACAACCGACGAAATTTCCCTCGTTCTCGGTGGTGGCGGTTCAGTCGGAAATCCCTATCTCAAGGCGATCCGGCTCGGTGAACAGAATTTCATGGGCGAGGCTGTTTCAGTAGTCGGTCAATGGAAATACAGTCAGGATTTCCGCGACAACTACTTTGCGCAAATCACCGATTACCAGTTTCTGGGCCGGCCGTATCAAATGTCGGTACTCGGGGCGCGCAATGAGCTAGGTGGAGAATGGGGCTTCGAGGTGAGCCATCCCTTCCAGTCCGACCTGCAGAAATTTTCCTGGCGATCCACCGCCGGCTCCCGCGAGGAGTACAGGTATTTTCGGCGGCTGCAGCTGATACCGCCTCCACCCGAAAATCAGGATCTGGTTGCGCCGCCGGAGCGTCTACCAAGGCCACCCGCGGTGCTGCTTCAGCGGGCTTATGGCGACATGGGTGGCGTGATACGCATCGGTCCTCCCGGCGCGACGCTCGGCCTCGTTGGAGGCTCGATCTCCTACGAAGATGAGATGCCACAGAATTTTCCGACCGCCGTCGGACCAGGCACGATTCAGCGAGATACCATCGGCGTTCTGGTCGATCGATATGAAAGACACAGAAGCACGAGGCTCAACGCCCTCGCCGGTATCCGTGATGTTCGATACATACAGGTGACTGGATTCGAGGCTCTCGATGGCCGGCAGGATATGCGGAAAGGCGTGGAGATCGCGACGCTTCTCGGTCGCGGCTATGAATTTCTCGGCTCCAGGGTGAACGACCTGTTCGCTTCTGCGAACGTTTACGCAGGGACCGGAACTCCGTCGGTATTCGCCGCGTTCGAGGGGACCCTGGAAGGACGAAGAGACAACGAGACAAAGAGATGGGACGGGATTCTTGGAAGCGGACGTTTCGCGACTTACTCGAAGCCGGTACCGCGACAAACCTTTCTTACGAGTCTCGAGTGGAGCGGCGGATGGAAACAACGCATTCCGTTTCAGCTCTTTTTGGGAGACAGGTCCGGCGGACCACGCGGCTATGAAAAATCAGTCCTCGGCGGGGGCCAGCGAGTGGTGCTGAGACTGGAGGATCGTTTTTTCCTGGGGAGAGTGAAGTCGTTGGCTTCCGTTGGTATCGCCCCGTTCACCGACTTTGCAAAAATTTATGCTGGCGATGCCCCATTTGGCGTAACGACGCCAATCAATGCTTCCGTGGGTCTATCGCTGCTCGCATCGGTCCCCCCCAAATCGCAACGAATGTGGAGACTCGACATCGCGTTTCCACTCAATCGCGACCACGGCGCCCAGCTCAGGTTCTCGCTGATCAACCGCGACTTCACTTCGGTGTTCTGGAGAGAGCCCGCCGACGTTCGTCGGAACAGGGAGCGGTCGGTTCCAACCAGCATCTTCAATTGGCCTTGAAGCGCTCTTCGAAGTTTACGCTCTTACGGTCCGCGTCAGCCTCTTGAGCCAAGGCACAAGCAGCAAGAGAAGCAAGGACGCCCCGAACGAAGTCGCCACCGGAATCAGATAAAAAGTTCCGAGCTTTGGAATGTTCTCGGTCTGGGACGCGAGAAATCCGCCGAGCTTGTTAGCTGCGGCGTTGGCCAGAAACCATACACCCATCAGCAGAGACGCAAACCGAACCGGAGCGACCTTCGTCACATACGAAAGTCCAACCGGAGAGAGACAGAGCTCTCCCCATGTGTTGAATGCGTAAGCCATTATCAGCCAGATCGCGCTCACTTTGACGCCTGTGTCGGCGGTGCGTCCGCCACCCACCATGAAGAGAAAACCGCACCCGACGAGCGCCAGGCCCAGCGTCATCTTGAGAGCTGTCGACGGCTCCCTGCCGCTCCGTCCGAGCCTCACCCACAACGACGCGAAGAGCGGCGCGAACAGCATGATGAACAGCGGCCCGACGGATTGAAACCAACTCGAAGGCAGCGCAAATCCGCCTACATTCAGATTGGTGTGCCGATCCGCGAACAAGTTCATCGAGCTTCCGGCCTGCTCGAATGCCATCCAGAAGAAGACCACGAAGAAAGCCACAATGAAAATCGCAAGCACGCGATTTCTTTCTTCGCCCTTTGACCCGAACACGGTCGTGCCAACAGCGGCGCCGATGATCGCGCCGAATGCGTAGCCCAGCCATCCACTCTTGAGAACGAGCGCGAGAAGAACACCGGCAGCGGCGCCGAGTAAGCCAGGGATCACGTTGAGCTTCTCAGCCGCGTGCGACGCTTCAGCACCGCGAGAAACGCCGTTCACAGTTTGCTGAGCGCCAGGAATTCCAATCCCCGGAAGATATTTGTCGCGACCCCAGAGATAGATCATGAGACCGGCGAGCATTCCAAAACCCGCTGCCGCGAAGCCGTAATGCCAGCCGACCTTCTGCCCGAGATATCCGCACACCAGAGGCGCCAGGAATGCCCCGAGGTTTATGCCGATGTAAAAAATCGTGAAGCCCGCATCCCGACGCGTGTCACCGTCGCGATAGATCTGGCCAACCATCGTCGATACGTTCGGCTTGAAGAAGCCGGTGCCGATGATGATCAGCGCCAGTCCGAGATAAAACGTGCTCATCGACTGAAACGCCAGACAGAAGTGTCCGAGTGCGATCACGACGCTGCCGATGACGATCGATCGGCGTGTGCCGATGTAGCGGTCGGCGAGATATCCACCAACTAGCGGCGTGAGGTAAACGAGCGATGTATAAGTGCCGTATAGACGCGCGGCATCGCCGTCCGACCACTTGAGATAGTTGACGAGATACAGAACGAGGAGCGCCCGCATTCCGTAGTAAGAGAATCGCTCCCACATCTCGACCACGAAGAGAAGACCGAGCCCTCGTGGGTGTCCCATGAGAGACAGGTCCTCGAATTCAGGTGGGCGGCCGTCGAGGATTGTGCCTCCCATGTCGACGGCCGACGCCATTGCTGTTACCTAGTGGCTCGCCGCGGAGCTGTCGCGCATCATCCTCTTGATCGGTATCGACAGCAATGCGAGCACTGCAGCAGCAATGAACAGCGACGTCGCGGTGCGCTGGAACAGTGCAGGCATCTCCTGGAGCTTGTTCGGATCGACGTGACCGCCGACGAGCCCCGCAATGATGTTGCCGAGGGCCGCCGCCATGAACCAGACGCCCATCATCTGCCCTACAAATCTCCGCGGTGCAAGCTTTGTCATCGAGCTCAGACCCACCGGACTGAGCGACAGCTCGCCGATCGTCTGGAGGAAATAGCTGAAGACCAGCCACAGCATCGACACCTTGATCGCGGTGCCGCCTCCGGCGATCACGCGGTTCGCGGCAAGCACCATGATCATGAATGCCAGTCCAGCGAAGAACAGTCCGAACGCAAACTTCGCCGGGCTCGACGGATCCTTGTGGCGCCGGCCAAGCGCGATCCATACCGCTGCGAACACCGGCGCGAGCAGAATGACGAACAGCGAGTTCGCGGCCTGGAGCCAGAGCGTCGGCACTTCCCATCCGAACACCACGCGATCGGTGAAATCGCGAGCGAACAGATTGAGAGAAGTCGGAGCCTGCTCGAAGGCGGACCAGAAGATCGTCGCGAAAATGAACAACACTACAATCACCGCGATCCGTTTCTTCTCGTCACCGCTCAGTCCGGCGCCGATGAACAGGTACAGAAAGTAGAGAATGGCCATGGCGAGCATGACGTTTCGCATGTTGGTCGCGGTGCTGACCGGGTCGATCGTGAAAATTCCGAACATCGCGGCCGCAACGACGACCGCGATGAGACCGAGTCCGATCATCGCGTACATGCGAACCCGATTCTGCTGCTCCGGAGTGCCCGCTGGCGTTACACCGAGCGGTCCAAGAGTATCGTTCTGCCGAGCGCGGAAAGTGATCAAACCGATGAGCATGCCGATACCGGCTGCTCCGAATCCCCAATGCCAGCCGACACGCTCGCCGAGATAACCAGTCACGAGCGGAGCGACGAGCGCGCCGACGTTGATGCCCATGTAGAAAATCGAGAATCCGGCATCACGCCGCGATCCCCCTTCAGGATACAGGTCGCCGACAATTGCGGAGATGTTCGGCTTGAGCAAGCCGGTGCCGATGACGATGAAAATCAGCCCGAGGAAAAACGCGCGATGGGCGAAGACGCTGGAAAGCGCAATGAACAAGTGGCCGATTGCGATGAAGACGCCGCCATACCAGATCGACCGGCGGAGTCCGAGCCAGCGGTCGGCGATCCATCCTCCGGGCAGTGACGCGAGGTACACGCATGCCGCGTAAATCCCGACGATCGACGATGCGGCCTGTCTGTCAAAACCGAAACCGCCGTTGGCGAGCGCGGCGGTCATGAAGAGAACGAGAAGCGGCCTTATTCCGTAGTATGAGAAACGCTCCCACATCTCGGTAAAGAACAGGGTCGAAAGGCCGCGGGGATGACCGAAGAAACCGCGATCCGCCGTCCATTTCTCCAGTCCCGGTGGGGCTTCGTCCCCCGTCACCGTCGCTGCCTGCGGCTGTTCGAATACAGACTTGTCTGTGCTCATTGGTTTAATCCGTCTTGAAGTGAATCGGACGTTCGTCGCGTTATCTGCTCGACGACGGGAAAGTACCGCTCCGGTGGCCTGGTGCCACCGGCCTTCACCTGCTCTTCCCACGACACAGTCGTCGGAAGTTGCTTGATACACGCCGCGAAATGAGATGGCGCCTTTTCTTCGAGTGGCGGGTTTATCACCGTGCACGCAGCGTCTTTTGCCGGATGATGACAACGCGGATTGAAGACACAGCCCGGTGGCGGCGATGCCGGCGATGGTACGTCGCCTTCGAGCAGAATGCGCTTCTTCTCGACCGTCGGATCGGCGACAGGAACCGCAGACAACAACGCCTGCGTGTAAGGCATTGTCGGCTCGCGATACAAGTCTTCCGCTTTCGCAAGCTCCACGATCTTGCCGAGATACATGACAGCAACACGATCTGACATGTGCTTGACGACTGACAGATCGTGCGCAATGAACAGGTACGTGAGACCGCGATCTTTTTGAAGATCGCGGAGAAGATTTATCACCTGCGCCTGCACCGAGACATCGAGTGCCGACACCGGCTCGTCGCAGACGATAAACTTCGGCTCGACGGCAAGCGCCCTCGCGATGCCGATTCGCTGGCGTTGCCCGCCGGAAAATTCGTGCGGATAGCGCGCCGCATATTCCGCCCTGAGCCCGACTTCATCGAGGAGTTTCTTTACCCGCGCGTCGGCGGCACCGCCCTCCGCGAGCTTGTGAATCGTCATTCCTTCGCGAATCGCAGTCCCGACGGTCATCCGCGGATTGAGCGATGACACAGGGTCCTGAAAGATTATCTGCATCTGCCGCCGCAGTGCGCGCATTTCACCTGCATTCATTGCGAGCACGTCCT
>JBBQYO010000144.1:0-8077 GCA_038208605.1 Gemmatimonadales bacterium
ATTCGACCCCTCTCGCTACTTGCCTTCGCGCTCGGCGCGTCAGGATGTGCGCACGCCGCGAAGCGCGTCGATATCACAACGTCCCCGTCGCCCGCAGTACCAGTTGACATCGCCCCTGACGCCGGCGCCGCCATGCCGAGCCAATCGCCAGCGACGCCCATACCGACGGCTGATGGCGCCCGTTACCCGTCCACCGAGGCCGACGTTCGTTTCATGTCGGGCATGATCGGTCACCACGCTCAGGCAATCGTCATGTCGAACATGGCGCCCACACACGGTGCCAACTCTCGCGTGCGAATACTCGCCGAACGCATTATCAACGCCCAGCAGGATGAGATTGCCTCGATGCAAATGTGGCTCAGGGATCACAACCAGCCAGTGCCGCCCGCCGACAGTCACGGCGCGATGATCCCAATGGCGGGAATGGACCATGACATGCTGATGCCGGGAATGCTCACTTCCGCACAGATGACCCAGCTCGACAACGCGCGAGGGCCCGAATTCGACCGGCTCTTTCTGACGTTCATGATCCAGCATCATCGCGGCGCAGTCTCCATGGTGGAAACCCTGTTCAACACCCAGGGAGCAGCACAGGATGAAACAGTGTTCAAGCTCGCATCCGACGTTCACGTCGATCAGGCTACCGAGATCGACCGAATGGAGCGGATGATCGCAGCCATGCACTCACCGTAACGCCCGCGCAACCGCTTGCCATTTCACAACTCCAGGCACCTCACACTTCGGAGATACCAATGCTGCCATTCGCGCACCAAAACCCCGCGAGTCGACCATCCAGTCGGCTTTCATCCCTTGTCCTGTCTGCCACAGCTCTGTCAGTCCTCGCGTATTTGGCCGCCTCGCCGATGTTCGCGCAAAGCGGGACTTCGAGTCCGAGCAGCATGTCCACAACACCGCCGACTCCAGACCCACGCGTCGGACTTCACGGCGGAAAATGGGATGCCGCCGAAGCTTCATGGAACCTCCGGGTGCTCTCGGAAACACGGCCCTCAGAGAAATTCGTTGACGGAATCAATTCCGACCTGACGTTCACCGGGCCGTACGTGATTCAGGGCAGCTTCAACGGGTATCAGGTCTGGGACATCTCCAACGCCAGACAGCCGGTCCTGAAGACGGCCAATTTCTGTCCGGCGTCTCAGAGCGATGTGTCGGTTTACGGGCACTTGCTGTTCGTCTCGAGCGAGAGTCTCACCGGCCGCATCGACTGCGGCGCGCAGGGAGTGACAGACACCGTCAGCTCGGCCCGCTTGCGCGGCATCCGCATTTTCGACATCAGCGACATCACAAACCCGAAAAACGTCGCGAACGTGCAGACTTGCCGCGGCTCGCACACGCACACTGTAGTCGTCGATCCGAAGGACAAGGCAAACGTCTACGTCTACATCTCAGGCTCTTCCGGAGTGCGCTCGCCGCGAGAGCTCGCCGGTTGCGTCGATGCTGCACCAGACAAGAATCCGAACTCTGCGCTGTTCCGAATAGAGGTGATCAAGGTACCGCTTGCGCACCCCGAGCAGGCCGCCATTGTGAGCTCGCCAAGAATATTCAACGATCTCCTCACCCCAATGACGCATGACGATGCGCCTGAAGACATCGCGGCAAATGCAAAGGCAGTTGCGGCGGCGCATGCCTCTGGGGGCTTTGTCGCGGTCGTCAGGGGCCAGGATCGCGTCATGAACGGGTTCGTCACGCCCTTGCTCGAAGATATCGTCAAAGCTCGAAACGGAACCGGCGCCCCGACGAGTGCCGATAGTGCGGCGTTGCGAGCCACGTTACAGAGCATCGTCGACCGGGAGGTCGGTCCGGTATTCGCGCCTGGCACTCCTGGTGGCGGACCCACTCAATGTCATGACATCACCGTATACCCGGCAATCGGACTCGCAGGTGGAGCATGCGGTGGATATGGCCTGTTGCTCGACATTCACGATGCAGCTCATCCTCGTCGCATCGCAGCAGCGGCGGATTCCAATTTTTCGTATTGGCATTCCGCAACGTTCAACAACGACGGCACAAAAATTCTCTTCTCCGACGAGTGGGGTGGCGGCGTCCAGCCCAAATGCCGCGTAACGGACAAGAAAGAGTGGGGAGCGGACGCGATCTTTGCACTCGTGAACGGGCAGATGCAGTTCCGCAGCTACTACAAGGTGCCGGCGCCACAGACTGCGCAGGAGAATTGCGTCGCGCACAACGGGTCGCTGATTCCGATTCCCGGACGTGACGTCATGGCCCAGGCGTGGTACCAGGGTGGCATTTCGGTGTTCGACTGGACCGACGCGTCGCACCCTAAGGAGATCGCATTTTTTGATCGAGGTCCAGTTGATTCGACGAAGCTCACTCTTGCCGGCTCGTGGTCGGTATACTGGTATAACGGTGTGCTCGTGAGCTCGGAGATAGTCCGCGGTCTCGACATTTTCGAATTGGCGCCGAGCGCGTTCATTTCGCAGAATGAGATCGACGCTGCGAAGACGGTCCACTTCGATTATCTCAATACACAGGGGCAGCCGAAGCTCGTGTGGCCGCCGAGCTTTGCGTTGGCGCGCGCGTACGTTGATCAGCTCGCCCGGGACAACGGACTCAGCTCCGCAAGAGTCGGTGCCGTGCGACGGTCGCTGGCCAGTGCCGAGAGTTCATCGGGCCAGGGCCGGCGGCGGCAATTGACGCGTCTGGTGACGCAGGTTCGCGGATATGCGGGCGGATCTACAAATGGGACGAAGGTGCGGGTGCTCGCGAGCGCCGTGAACGATCTTGCGGGTGTGAGTCAATAACGTTTTGCGACGAGGGTAGTGGCTGCCATCGGCAGTCGCTACCCGTCACGGACAAATCCGCGCCAGGGGCGCCGGCGAGATATGAGAAGGCGGCGACTCCGTGTCAGCCGGCGCCTTTCTCGGACGGCCTACCGAGTGTCACGGCGTGACGTTCTTCTTCGTGCCCTGGCGGACTCGATCGACACCGAACGCTCTGAGCACATCCTTGACAGTCACGATGCCCAGTAGTATTCGCGCATTCGCGCGGCTCACGACAGGAAGAACGTTGTGTCCCGATTCGCCCATCCGTTGGAGCGCCTGGCCGAGCGGGTGATCGGTATGGACGTGCACACCCGTTGAGTCGGAATGCTCTTCAATCAGTTGTCCAACGGTCTTCTCAGCGTCGCCGCGCTCGACGGCCGACGCGATTTCTCTCTGCCATACCATTCCCGCAAAACCACGTTCGTTCGTTACGGGCCATGAATCCAGCTCGCTCCCGTCGACGCGTTCGAGCGCATGTGTTACCGGCATGTCGGCGTGGAGCGGTTCCGGAGCCTCGCGAATGGCGAGCGTCACGGGATGCGCGTCCGCGTGTGCGTGCGTCGCCGACTTCGGAAGATGCAGTCCATCCTGGCGCGCAAGCGCCTCGTAGATCGCCTCCGGCTGAAATTTCTGCGAGATGTAGAACGCGAGAAGGTTCGAGATCATCAGTGGCACGATGATCGAGTAGTCGCGCGTCAGCTCGAATATCATGAAGACAGACGTGAGCGGCGTCCTGATGATGCCAGCGAACGCGGTTCCCATTCCAACAAGCGCATATGGTCCAGGTCCGGCCGTCAGGCTGGGAATTGCGTGATGCGCAATCGCGCCGACAGCGGCGCCGACCATTGCACCGATGAACAGGCTTGGGCCAAAGATTCCGCCGGCGTTACCGGATGCGTAACACACCGCGGTTGCGACAATCTTGAGCGAGGCGAGGATCACGACGACATAGATCACGACGTTGCCGGCCAGAACCTTGTCAACCTGGTCGTAGCCGACGCCGAGAACTTCGGGAACGAAGTATCCCATGATTCCAACAGTCAGTCCGCCGGCAACGGGCTGAAGCCAGACTGTTTTCTTCGGCAGCCGCATGAAGCGCTCTCGCAATGCAAGCAACAGCTTCACGAACACTACCGACGCAAATCCGCCGATGATTCCGAGAAGTGCGTAAAGAAGGAGCTCAGCTGGATGCACGAGCTGGTAAGGCGCGACATGGAAAAGCGGGTTATCTCCGAGGAACAGGTGCAGGACCATCCACGAGGTGGCCGAGCTCAGCACGACCGACCCGAGTATCGGTGTGTGGAGGTCGCCCATGATCTCCTCGAGCGAAAAGAGAACGGCCGCAATCGGAGTATTGAACGCAGCTGCAAGAGCAGCGGCGCCGCCGACTGGAACGAGCCAGCGGATCTGTTCGCGGCTCAGGCCAAACCGCTGACCGATAACGGATGCGACTCCGGCGCCGATCTGAACCGACGGTCCCTCGCGGCCGAGAGCGATACCACTGGCGAGCGAAGTCGAGCAGCAGAGAAATTTTCCGATGACCGTCTTCAGCGAAATGCGGCCGTCGTGAATGAAGATTGCGGCGCGAGTCTGGGGTATTCCGCTGCCGCGTGCGCCGGGGAAGTACCTGAACAGCAGGTATCCGGTGAGCAGCGACCCGAGCGTCGGCACCAGAATGCGACGCCATCCTTCGCCCCCGGCGGGATACATGTGTGCGGCGAGCCGCCCGGTCAGGAGGATGAAAGCGACGACGATCGCGCCGACGAGCGCGCCTATGACAAGGCTAAGTACAAGGGCGAGCTGATCTTCTTTCTTGCGAAGATCTTCGACCAGTTCCGTGAAACGGGTGGTTATTTCTTTGATTACCATCGAGCACCGGATACTGCGAGAATCGCGCTAGTGGCGCATTCGGCTCAGCTGAGCCAACAGGCTTCAATCACGATTTCACTCACTGACCGCTCCCGGTTTTGCCCAGCGTTTATCTACGAGGACAAGGACCAATCCCACAGCGTAGAACGCTACCAGAAGGCCAATCGTATTGAGTACGACTTTCTGCAATCCGATTTTCGGCAGATCGAGAAACGGGTAGGGATACCAGCCGGAGGAGGCGCCGCGAACAAGCGCGTACATGCCGTATGCCGCGATGTATAGCGACCATATGAGCGCGTGAATCCACCGAAGCGCTCCCTTGCGAACGAAGACAACCCAGTAGATGAGCGCGAGTGCCGGCGTTATGTAATGGATCAGTGCGTTAGCCACCCACGCACTTCCCTCCAGGTGGTAAAGCCTCGCCAGCAGGATGGCGTATCCGAGTCCGACGAAAGTGATGCTCAACGCCACCCATGTGACTACCGCTGGGCGATCGGTCCAGCTCGACGAGGGACGGTTTCGCCGAATGAGCCAGATCGTGAAAAAGACAGCCGTTATCACGTTCGTCAGAACCGTGAAATATCCAACCATTCGCCAGACAGTCGAGATCGAAGAGTGGAATAACGGGCGCGACACAGAGAATTGCAACGCGAGCCCGACCCATGCAATGACGGTAACGAGCACGAGAAACGCAACGTGCGAACCATGATGGGACCGCGCAGTCATCACTCCTCCGCTCGCTGGGATTCAAGAACTTACGGCAGAGCCAATCTACAAACTTTTTTTCAGCCCGCGATGTCGAAAAGAGACATTCGACTCCGCAATGACCGCAAGGCGGGCACAACAACATCATCCACATCTACGCGAAAGCTTCACAAGCCCCGTGAAAGAATCGGCCTTCACCGTCACGCCTAGGCGTACGCGGCCCTCGTGCTCGACGGATCGCACGAGGATCGAAGGTTGACGGTTGCTTTCGCTGAACCCCAGGCGACGTGGTAATTCACCCGCCGCAGCACGCGCATCGCAATACGTTCACGGATTCGGGCGCGACAGGAACCACAGCTCGGCTCAATCGCCCGGCGAAAAGCCTGGAATCGTTTTCGCTGACCTGAGATTTCCAAATGCGGTGAGCGAGGGCAACGAATCACTGCGTTTCTGGCCGTGCTCGAGCCAGCGCCACTTCAAAACGGCCCGGCCATCTGGTTCGGCGTCAACGATGAGTACGATAGGTCTTCGCAACGACGTCTTTTAGCTCACAGAGATTCACGAGTGGAAGGTCGCTTCATAGGCAAGATATCGAACTTCGTTTGCCGAGTTTGAAATCTCACGGGATAAGCCGTCGCGGTTGAGGACGTGCGTCGAGCGCAATTCCGTTGTAAATGTACGACATTTGTCGTACATTTTAGTCATGCTCGATGCGGTCTATCGATTGCTGCGGGGCTCCAGAGCTAACGGGAAATAACACCATGACCGATAGTGTTGAACGATCCAGGACCCAGGCCCGCACTGCTCGGCTCGAGGTTCGCATCACGCCTGCTGACAAGCGACTGTTCGCACAGGCGGCAGAGGAGCGTGGCATGAGCGCATCGGAGCTGGCATTATCATTGATTCGCCGCGTCACTCGCAAGGTCGGCCAGCGCGCACGCATCCTGATGTATTCAAAGAGGGACCAGGACGCTCTCATCGCTTCCCTGCTCGAGCCGACAAAACCAAACAGCCGGCTCCGCCGGGCGAACAAGCGTTACAAGAGCTCGTTCCCAGACGAGTGACACGCGTTCAGTCAGCACCACAATTTGAGTTGCTGACAGCGCAGCACGATGTCGAGACTTTTTCATGTGAGCAGGACTCGCTCAACAGATTCCTCCGTAACCGTGCGCTGCGTGACATGCGGTCAAAAACCTCCGCAACGCGCGTGCTGCTCCTCGACTCGCCGAGTGAGATCGTCGGATACTACACGCTCTGCGCAGCGTCGATTCCATTCGACCGAATTCCTCGAGCGCTGACGAGGAAACTGACCAGGTACCCGACTCATCCGGCAACTCTGTTGGCGAGGCTGGCCCGCGATGGTCGCTGGCGCGGGAAGGGAATAGGAGAGCTACTGGTAGTCGACGCAATCAGGCGGGCCTACACGCAGACAGCTCACGCCGGGTCAACATTCATTATCGTCGATGCGCTCAACGCCGAGGCTCTGGCGTTCTACCGGGATTTCGGCTTCACCCCATTCCAGGATACCCCGAGCGAATTGTTCATGCCGATGTCAACTGTGGAGCAGCTCGTTCGTTGAAACCTTTTGCGGGTCAACAAGAATCCGCACGCGCATCGAGTTTTGTCTCGCAGCGATGTCGAAAAAGTACTCGAACCCTCTGAATGACTACATCTCAGCCTCGAAATCTGACGTCTCCGCGGATATCGACTGGACTGTGCGAGCCTACGCCGGATTTGCATGGCCAACAAGCCGCCAATCAAATTGGGGTCACAGCGTCGACGAATTGCGCGTTGAGCCCGATGAGCAACACGGGGGTCCCCAGCTGATTTTGGCCTCGCAATGCTCGTTGGTCGGTTCACCCTTGCGTTCGTAGCCGAATTGAGGCCGATTCTTGTCCATGCCAAACAAACTTCCAACAGCGCTTGCTGTCGCTCTTCTCTCCCTCGCGCCAGCACTGCATGCTCAGCGGCCCCCGTCATTCACTTTGGATCAGGTCAAGAGCTACCCGTTCCCGAATGAGCTGACAGCTGCAACCACCGGCAGCAGAATCGCGTGGGCATTCAATGAGAGTGGAGTTCGCAACGTCTGGGTCGCGGAAGGTCCCGAATGGAAGGCGAGAGCCGTCACCAGTTACCGTATCGACGATGGCCAGGAGTTGACGAGCATCGCAATCAGCGCTGACGGCAAATTCGTCACATACGTTCGTGGCGGAGAGCACTCGGCCAACTGGGAGGGTCCACCCCCGAACCCCACCGCGAACCCCGTCGCGCCAAAGGTCCAGATATGGAGCGTTCCCTTTGCTGCGTGTTCGTCCACTGCCGCATGCGAGCCCAAAATGCTGGCCGAGGGAGATGATCCCGAAGTCTCTCCGCACGGAGACAGAGTCGCTTTCGTGAAAGATCGGCAGATATCGATTGCGCCTATCGATGGATCATCCGCTGCGAAGAAATTGTTTTCGGCAGGCGGAAACGTCGACGAGCCACAATGGTCACCCGATGGCAGCTCCCTGGCTTTCGTCTCCAACCGCGGAGACCACGCTTTCATCGGAGTCTTCCGGAACGATTCGACATCCATTCTGTGGATCGCGCCGAGCACTTCGCGAGACGCGTCACCACGATGGTCTCCGGACGGAAAGCGCATCGCGTTTGTAAGAAGTCCCGGCAACGGTGGTGCGCCAGATTCGATTCTCGTTCGTCAACGC
>JBBQYO010000145.1:0-7989 GCA_038208605.1 Gemmatimonadales bacterium
TGATGTCGAGGATCGTCTCGGTGAGTAACGGCGTCGCACATGACACGACACGCTTCACGACAAGCTCCACGACAACGGTTGCTGCTGTCGCTGCTGAATTGAGCGCATCGCTTCGCTGCGGCTCGTCGATCGAAAGAAGACGTCTGGCAGCGGATATCATTTCGTCGCTGATGGATGCGCCTCGCTCGTGGTCGGCTGTGAATCCGGGCGTACGCCTCGACGGTTCAACGATAGCGAATGCGCGAAAGGCGGTCCAAATCGTCAACTCTGGTGGGCCGTTCGCATACGCGGTTGGATCGGCGCAGTTTCGTCATCTCACTCTGGTCGTCGATTCACGAGTTCTCATTCCGCGTCCCGAGACTGAGGTGCTGGTCGACGAAGTGCTGAGTCTCATGAAGACACGCTTCGGCACATCCGGGAATTGGGGCACGGCGGTAGACATTGGAACCGGATCGGGAGCGATTGCGCTGTCGTTAGCTGGCGAGGGCCACTTCGACCGGGTCATCGCGGCCGATGTGTCGCTCGACGCACTCGATGTCGCCCGCGCGAACGCGGTCAGACTGCAGAGCTCGCATGCGTGTGAGGTGGAATTCCGTTGCGGTTCTCTGCTTGCGCCAGTTCGTGACATCAGGGCGAATGCTGTTGTATCCAATCCGCCGTACATTGCGGTTGCCGAGCTTGCGGCGTTGCCTCAGTCCGTTCGTGACTGGGAACCGCCGCTGGCGCTGCTCGGCGGCCACAATGGCATGGACGCGACGGCAAAAATCATTGACGGGGCGGCCGAAATCCTTGTGAGCGGCGGAATCCTTGCTCTCGAAGTCGACGAGCGCCGCGCGTCGCTTGCGGCCGAGCTGATGCTTTCCGACGGCAGCTATGCGAACGTAGCCGTCCGGCTGGACCTTTCTGGACGCGAGCGTTTTGTGCTCGCATCCCGAATCTGAATCAAACAAATACGGAGAATTGAATGCTTGAGGACAAAGCGAAGGAACTAGGACGCTTCATCGGTCAAAGCCCGGAGTATCAGGCGGTGAAGCGATCGAGTGAAGCTCTCAATGGCGACCGCGAAGCCGTAACCGTGCTCCAGGAAATGGAAAAGATCCGCATGGATGCGCAGCAGATGCTTCAGCGCGGCGAGCAGCCCACGCCGGAGATGGAACAGCAGCTCGACGATCTCTTGTCGAAGGTTCAGACGAACGCAGTGTACCAGCGCGCGATCTCTGCCCAGGAAAATTTCGACAAGGTCATGTACCAGGTTAACAACTGGATCATGGATGGAATGAAGAAAGGCGCGACCAGCTCGATCATCACGCTTTCCTGACCGACTCATGGCCCCCGGCAAGCTGATTGTCTTCGAGGGCCCGGAGGGAGCGGGAAAAACCACCCAGCTCCGGTTCCTTTCGCAGCGGCTCGAGAAGTCGGGGGTCCAGTTTATTTCGGTTCGCGAGCCCGGTGGGACCCCGCTGGGCGATGCTATCCGGGCCGTGCTGCTGGACTCGGACCACGAGATGAGCCCTGCCGCGGAGGCGCTGCTTTTTATGGGCTCCCGCGCCGAGATCATGAAACGAAAAGTCGATCCTGCGCTCGATGCCGGTGTAATTGTATTGATGGACAGATTCTTTCTTTCGACTTACGCGTATCAGGTCGCCGGCCGCGGTCTGAACGAAGAGGACGTTCGCGCGGCAAACCGTCTCGCGACCGGCGGGCGCGTGCCCGATCTCAACATCGTCATCGACTTGTCCCCGGCTCACGGCCTGGCCCGCGCTGCGATGCGCGGGTCGCACGACCGGATGGAGCGATCGGGCGATGACTTTCACGCGAACGTTTCGCGTGCATTTTCCGCCTTCGCCGGTCTCGACTGGCAACGGGCACATCCGGAGTGCGGCCCGATAGTCTCGGTCGATGGACGCGGAGCCCCTGCCGAAGTTGAAAAACTGGTTCTGAGCGCGCTCGCTCAGAACTTGCCTGAACAGTTTTCAATGTTTGCTACAGTGGCTGCTCGATGATGGATCGCTTCAACCCGGGGGCGCGGTCCCGCACTATCACGGTTGCAGCGATTCTGGTGCTGGCCGTCATTACCGGCGGGTGGCTCATCGAGCGCGGCACCCGCTCCGGACCCGTACAGACCCGCGCGCAGGCTGCGCGCCTTTTCGACCAGGTTTTTGCGAAGATTGCACGCAGCTATGTGGATTCGTTCGACACATCCGCCATCTATCGCAAGTCAGTTGACGGAATGTTGTACGAACTCGAAGATCCGTACACGTCCCTTCTCGCGCCTGACAAGTTCGGACGGCTGAATGAAACGACTTCCGGCAATTACGCCGGAATTGGTGTTCAGGTGGATGTTCGCGACGGATGGATCGTCGTTATTGCCCCGACGCCCGGCAGCCCCGCAGAGCGCGCCGGAGTGCAGCCAGGCGACCGAATCGTCGAAATTGACGGACACTCTGCGCACGGGTGGACCCTCGAAGAGGCGATGAAATCCTTTCGCGGAAAAGCGGGCACTTCCATCGTGGTGCGAATCGAGCGTCCGGGAATGCTGGCGCCGATTTCACTGACTCTGGAACGGCAGCCGCTGCATCAGAGCGCGGTTCGCCAAATCGCAATGCTTCCGAATGCAGTTGGATATATCGACCTCAAGGCTTTCAGCGATTCGACCGACCGGGAACTTTCGCGAGCAGTAAACGCGCTCGTGACGAAGGGAGCGAAATCAGTAATTCTCGATCTTCGGTCGAATCCTGGGGGATTGCTCGAGCAGGGCACGCGTGTGGCTGATCTATTTCTCGACCAGAACCAGCGCATCGTGAGCCTTCGCGGGCGCACGGCCGAAGCGAATCGCGACTACACCGACAGCACAGCGCAGCGCTGGCCAAAGCTTCCGCTTACCGTCATCGTCGACGACCGAAGCGCGAGCGCGGCGGAGATTGTCGCGGGCGCGCTACAGGATCATGACCGCGCCGTGATCATCGGGGAGCCGACGTACGGGAAGGGAAGCGCGCAGACGATCATTCCGCTTGGCGCTGCGGGCGGGTTGAAGATCACGACTTCACGGTGGTTCACGCCGTCGGGAAGGTCCATCAGCCGGCGCATGACACGCGACGACAGCGACACCAAGCCGCCCAAGGACGAAGACGCGAAAAAGAAATACAGGACAGACGCAGGGCGAATCGTCTATGACGGCGGGGGCATTGCGCCTGACGTCATGGAAAGCGACAGCGGCTTCACCTCCACGGCCCGCATTCTTCAGAGCGCACTCGGCAGAAAGGTGGGAGTTTTTCGTGACGCCCTGACTGACTACGCGATCAGCCTCAAGGTTGGCCGCACGGTTTCATCGCCGCAATTCCTGGTCAGCCAGGAAATGCTCGACGAATTGTGGAGGCGCATGACGGCGAAGGGCGTCGTGATGGACAAGGGCGTGTACGATGAATCTTCGTCGGTGGTCAAGCTGCTCCTTGGCTATGATATCGCGCGCTATGTCTTCGGCCCTGACGCTGAATTCAGGCGCCGTGTGGCGAACGATCACGCGATCGCAGCTGCCCTGCAGCTCGCCACGGGTGCGGCGACGCAGCGCGCGCTGCTCGATCGTGCGACTGCGCGTCAGGAGCAACAGCAGCGCACTCAGGGACCGGAGTGAGCGAAAGAGTATTGATCGTTGGGGCAGGACACGTCGGGCGGGGACTGTTCAGGGCATTTCGAGCATCGGGGGTCGGGCTGCTTGGACTTCATGGCCGCCGCCCTTCCGCATGGGCCACGTCGACCGGTGCGCTTCCACTCGTTATCTCCGACGCCAACACGATTATCGTGGCAGTTCGCGACGATCAGATCGACGGTGTGCTTTCCGATCTGATCTCCGAGCGCAGAGCGGGTTCGAGAAGCAGGCTGGCATCGGGTACGGTCATCGTGCATACCTCAGGTGGCGCCGAGCCATCGTTGTTGCCGCGGCTTGGAGAATTCGGATTGAGCGGCGGTACGTTTCACCCTCTTGTTCCATTCGCGAATCCCGACCGAGCCCCGGAGCTGCTCAGGCACGCATGGATCGGAATCGACGGCGACGAGCAGGCGCGGGGTACTTCGCGGCGTCTCGCCGGCCAGATCGGCGCGAGAACTCTCGAGATACCAGCGGGGGCGAAAAGCGTATACCACGCCGCCGCGGTGATGAGCTCCAATTTTCCCGTTGTGTTAGCGGCCATTGCGAGCAGCATGCTCGCGGGTCTGGGGATTCCTGAGCGCAGTGCACAGCAGGCTGTTCATAGTCTGATGGAAGCAGCCGTGTCCAACATCGCCGATTTGCCGCCCGAAGAGGCGCTCACAGGCCCTGTCGCACGGGGTGAGTCCGAGACTGTGATGCGGCACCTTGCGGCGCTTAGAAGCGATCCTGAGGCGAAAGCGGTGTACAAGAGAATGTCGCTCGCGGCCCTCGAGATCGCGGCTCGAACAGGGACTGATCCGGTGCGGATCGAAGAGATACGGAAGATGCTGCTGCTGCGGTAACTGCCGAGCCACTACATCGAGCTCGGGCTGTCAGCGATGAGCTTCCGGGAGACTCAGAGCGGGCAGCTTTGTCCCGCTCCTGGCCCGGTTCGGCAGTCAGCTACCGGGATAACCCGCAGAATCGATCACCCGCGCATTCTTCGGCGGCGTGAACCTGAACTCCGAGGCGGCGACATCGAGGTTCGCCTGCAGCTTCGTGATCGTCACCAGACGTGTCAGACCGTTCGCATCGGTAACCTCGAACTGGCGAACGGCGTTGTCCTGCGCATCGACCCAGACCTTCGCACGCGTAAAGACATTGTCAGCCTTCTTCGGCACCAGTGTGACGACGTTCGTCCTGCGGCCCGATACCGTCGCGGTACCATTGGCCGTGATGGTATAGCGGCTCGACGGTGCCGACAGAAACAGCTCGCCAGGCTCGACAAGCGCAATCGAGCTTTTCCCATTCGCCGCAAGCCGAATGACCTGGTTCGGTGCGCTGCTCGGCAGATACACCCACAAGGCCTTGCCATCCGAGACCACTCGGTCGCCTTTCGGATCCGTGAAGTTGACGGAGAGAAGATTCGGCGCTTTTCGGAACATCACGCCATGCGAGACCGCGTTAGTGCCAGTCAGCGGGTTCGTAATTTTCTGCTCGAACTCCGCGCGCATGGTTCTCATTTCCGAGTACGCACTCGACGCCCGCTGCATGATCGCATCAGGAGTCTGCGCCCCGAGTCCGGTCGCTGCGCCAAGCGCGATTATCGCTGCAAGTAGTTTCATGTCAAGCTCTACCCTCTGCGGGCGCTGCCGTTCCTGATTCTGCCACCGATGGGGAAACTCGCCGCCCGATTGCCTTCGCGACGCGCCGCAGCTCGGCGATCAGCTCGGCGAGCTGATCCGGATACAATGACTGCGCTCCATCGGACAATGCATTGTCGGGATGCGGGTGCATCTCGACGATGATTCCATCTGCACCAGCTGCAAGTGCCGCACGAGCCATCGGCATCACCTTGTCGCGAATGCCTGTGCCATGACTTGGATCGCCGACGATCGGAAGATGCGACAGCTTGTGAACCGTTGGAATCGCCGTGAGATCGAACATGTTGCGGGACGACGGATCAAAGCTTCGCACCCCTCGCTCGCACAGAATCACATTCCCGTTTCCCTCCGACAGGATGTACTCGGCGCTCAACAGAAGATCCGTGATCGTGGCGGCCATGCCGCGCTTCAGCAGCACCGGCTTTCCGATTCGTCCGACGGTCTTCAGCAGCGAGTAGTTCTGCATGTTGCGCGCGCCGATCTGAATACAGTCGGCAACCTCCGCAACGAGATGCGCGCCTTCATCGTCCATCGCCTCTGTTACGATGGGTAGTCCGGTTTCGCGACGCGCCAATGCAAGAAGCTCGAGCCCCTGTTTCCCAAGACCCTGAAACGAGTATGGTGAGCTGCGCGGCTTGAACGCGCCGCCGCGCAGCGCAGTTCCTCCGGCTTTCACGACGGCGCGAGCCGACTCGAGAATCTGCTGCTCCGATTCGACAGAGCACGGCCCGGCAATGACAGGCACGTCATCGCCGCCGAATGAGACACCAGGCGCGATCGTGACAATCGTGCTCTCGGGTCTCCACTCACGAGACACCTGCTTGTATGGCTGAGTGACGTGAATGATTTCCTGCACGCCGGACAGCGCCGCGAGCCGCGATGCGTCGATTCGCCCATCGTTACCGACAACCCCGATCGCGGTCCGCTGCGCACCAGGCATCGGACGCGCTTCGTAGCCGAGCTCGTTGATGACGGCGACAACGCGCTCGACCTCTTCAGAGGCTGCTCCATGCTGCATTACTACGAGCATATCAGACGCTTAGCGCAGCTACTGGCTCGTCTGACATCACAGTGCCCGCGATGGCATCCTCGACGGCCGCACCCTTCATGTGGACGCTTACGAGAGACGAGACTCCGGGCTCCTGCATCGTGACGCCGTACACGGCGTCCGCCGCTTCGGTGGTGGTCCGTGGATTGTGCGTGATCACGATGAATTGCGTGTTGGCCTTGAACTCGTTCAGCATGCGGACGAACCGGCCGATGTTGGCATCGTCGAGCGGCGCATCCACTTCGTCCATGAGGCAGAACGGGCTTGGCTTCGTGAGGAAAATGCCGAACAGAAGCGACAGCGCGACGAGCGCGCGCTCGCCGCTGGAGAGCAGATGAATGCGCTGAGTTCGCTTGCCTCGCGGAGCCGCATGCACCTCGATGTCTCCATCCAGCGGTGACTCGGAATTCTCGAGACGAAGGTCGCATTCACCGCCACCGAACAGTGTCATGAAAATCTTCTTGAAGTTCTCACGAACCTGCACGAAACTAGTGAGGAACAGCTCGCACGCAGTCGCGTCGATTTCCCTGATCGCTTGCTGGAGCGAGAGCTTGGCGGCTGCCAGGTCGGCACGCTGCGAGCTGAGGAGCTCCAGGCGTTTCTGCTCCTCTTCATGCTCCTCGATTGCGAGGGGATTGACCGGGCCGAGGGTGTCGATCTGTTCGCGGAGCTGCGCGGCCTCTGCCCGAAGCTCATCGTCACCAATATCGACGGCAGGCGACTTCTCCATCAACTCCTCGAGCGGTCTTCTCCACTCGGTCTCGAGCCGCTCGCGAATCGCCGCACGGCGCCCCGACAGCTCGGTGAATCGCAGCTCGGAATGGTGCAGCTCTTCGACGAGCACGGAAGCACGGTGACGAATTTTCGTCAGCTCGTGCTCGGCGTTTTCGAGACTCTGATCAGTCGTCGTCACCGCGAGCTCCGCGCTCGCAAGACGAGCCTCGGCATCCTCGAGTGTTGCCTGCCGCGCCTCGAGGTCGAGCTGCCAGCTCGAAAGCTGACGTGCAAGTTCTCCATCTGCTTCGGAAAGCGTGCTCAGCTCGGACTGGAGCGATTCGAGGCGCGCGTTAGCCGATGTGAATTCCTCGCGAAGATGCCGCTCGCGGTCACTCGCGACCTGAAGGCGCGCATTCACCTGCGCACTTGCCACCTGACTTGCAGTTCGCCGGTCGCGCGCCTCATCCTGGCGCGTTTCACTCTCCGCAAGAGAACGGCGTGCTTCGACGACGGTTTGCTCGTGCACCGCAATCGCAAATTCCTTCTCGATGATCGACTGAGCGATGCGCGCGATGCTCTCTGTCAGCGTCATCTCGCGTGAGGCGAGACGCTCGAGCAGCGCCGAGGCGTCACCGAGCTCCTTCAGTGCGCGTTGATGACGGCGGGTTACTGCCGTGAACAAATCTTCGGCCTCGGATGCGGCACGGGATGCGGCAGTCGCAGCTTCCTGCGCGATTTGCAAGGCGCTCTCCGCTGACTCGAGAGCCGCCCGCGCCGCCGCCGAGTGCTCTGCGGCGGAAGTTCTCGCATCCTCTGCGCGCGACATTTCGCGTCGTGACTCTCCAATCTCTGCGCGGCGCCGGAGCGGTCCTGGTCCGGCTACGGTCGCAGGCAGCCAGATTGCACCGCGAGAATCGACGAAGCCAGTCCCATTC
>JBBQYO010000146.1:0-7988 GCA_038208605.1 Gemmatimonadales bacterium
GCAAACCTTTTATGACTTCCGGATGATCCTCGGTAAACGCACGGGAGCCGACCTCACCCTCTTCTTCGCCGGCCCAATGTCCTGAGACAATGGTTCGCTTCGGATGCGGATACACTTTCCTGAGAATTCGCATCGCTTCGAGCATCGTGAGCGTTCCGGTCCCATTGTCGGTGGCGCCCGATGAGCCGTCCCACGAATCGAAATGCGAAGAGAGCACCACATATTCGTCTGGTTTCTCGGAGCCGCGTATCATTGCGACGGTGTTGTAGATGGGACTCTCGCCGAGAAGCTGAGCATCGAGATTCATCGTCACTTTTGGATTTTTCCCTGACTCGGTCAACCGGTAAAGGAGCCCATAGTCCTCGCAGCTCAAAGCGACGGCTGGAGTCTTGATGTTGTAGGTCTCGAAAATCTCGATGGTGCCCCATGCGTCCTTCGACCGCGACGTGACCATGCCGGCCGCTCCTGCCTTGTCCATTCGAATGCCGAGGTCACCTGTGCCGAGAGCGAGATTGTAACCCGTCCCGCGAACGTTTCGGCTGCTCCATTCCCTCGCAACCGAATCACGCAGAGTGTCCATGCGCGCGCGCGACGCGGGAATGCCATTGGTCGCCCAGTCTTCGCGCGGGCGGCATGTCGGCAGCGCGCCCGACATCAGCACGTACCTCCCTTTCACGGCAGGAAGCCATTTGACGAACGCCAGGCTATCCGCGAAGCGCGGGAGTATCACCGTGCCTGCGGTGACGTCGCGGCGTCCTGTGCCCGGGCTGTAGCCGAGCATGGTGCCCTCGAGCGATCGCACGCGGGGCGAAACGAGATCGATGTGCGAATATCCTCTGCGCCATCCTCGCCATGTGCCGATTTTTTCATTCTTCGCTTCGATGCCGTACGACTTGTAGGTCTGAACCAGCCAGTCGTTCGCCCGCTTTAGATCGGGACTGCCGTTAAGCCTCGGCCCAAGCGAATCGAACAGGGCCTGGCCGAGGCGCTCGGTTTGGGAGCTGTCGATTCCGATGCGCGCAATGCGGGCAATCGTTGACGACGGATCGTTGCTTGTTTGACCGGAAGCAGATACGGCGAAAAACAGCAACGCTGCTATCGAACCTGTCATTCGTTTCATGGCGAAGAATAAGTTGAGAGTTTCCTCCGATCCGCGGCAGCCGCGGGTAGTTCGGAGGCGGCGCCCGACAACCTTCGCAAGTTATAGCTCACGTCAATTCGACTTCTCGTCCCTCGACGGCTGTCCGTTGAGCCTTGCCAGGTCGGGCGGCTCAGCCATCACTACTCTCGCGCCGTAGAGGCACGCGTTCAGGTAGGTCGGCTCCGAAGGCTGGCAGAGTGAAGAACGTTCGGCCGATGTGTTGCGAAGAGTGCCGATCTGTTCTCCCACAGCTTCATAACACTTGAGCTTGTCGGGAACGCCCGTCAGTTCCCTGCAATAGCTGAGACCATCGCTCGCTCGGGCGTCCATGTTCACGAAGCTCTTCACCAGTCCGAAATAGCACCACGGCCGGTACTTCGGCGTTCCCATCTCACACATTTCGGTGGCCTTCGCGTGATTCTGAAGCGCGAACGCACTGATGTCGCGCCCGAGACTCTGATAACACACATAACGCATCAGGTTCGGTGCAGTGTCGCAGGTCTTTGCGGCGGCGGCGATGTTGCCGCCGTTCTGATAGAGGATGGCCGCCGTCTGCATCTCGTAGCATGCCGTCAGGTACTTCGGTTCCATTGCCGAGCATGGGTACAGCAGATCATTTCTATCGAGCGGTTTCCACTTCGACGCGCTCATTCCGCTCATGCCTGCCATTCCTTCATGCGAGTGGTGCATGTTCTTAGGCATTTCGACGTTGACGATATTCTCCATGAATACGCCGGCCCAGCAGGATTGCTTGTCCCATCCTCCGCTCAGGTAGTCGCAGTCAGCGAGCGCGCGCGGCACATCGTGATCGTAGTACATCGTGAGACCATGCCCCGTCCCGTGAACGCATTGGAAAAGCAGCCAGCGGTCGGCATTCGGTCCGCGGAAGGGCTCGCAAGCAGCGTTGACTTCGGCTGGACCAACGTGCTTCGCTGCAATGAGGTAGGACTGGAGCACGCCGTGATAGCAGCCTGATTGGTTGCTCTCGTCGCATTGGGCGAAGATCTTGGCGATATCGCCGCCGCCCTTCCCTGCGGCCATGCCGATGCCATGAGCGAACACATGGCCGTCGCGCACGACATCCGGATCGACCTTTGCCAGATTTGCGAGCGTTCGCATCGCCAGACGGACTTCCCCACGCGAAGCCATCGAATCGAGCCCGGATTCGTAGCAATTGCTCTTCGCGCCGCCCGACAGCTTGCCGCACCGGGAATGCAGCGCTGCCACAGCGGCTGTTGAGTCCGTCGAAGTCGACTGCGATCGGAGCCTGGAGAGCGGGTTACTGACTCCCCGACCGAGGGGATAAGCGCCCGCGATGACTACGATGAGGGCAAATGCCCAGGATATTCTGGTTTTTGTTGAGCTCATTGGGATCGGCAAATTGAAATGCGGGCTCTTTGGGACGTCCTCACGGAGACGCGAGCGACCCTAAACTCGTAACCTCACGCCGAACCCGCAACACTCGAGTTCACCGCGTGCGCGGCTGCGGATCGTCAGCGGTCGCGTTGAGCCGCTCGAGCGATACCGGAGCGGTTGGTAAGAGGCCAGCGCCGAACAGGCATGCATCGAGATAATCGCTCTCCGACGGATCACAGAGACTTCGTCTGGGAGCTGCGTCGTTTCTCAATGTGGCGATTTCTTCCCCGACAGCCTGGTAGCACTTGAGCTTGTTGAATTCGCCCCCGAGAATCCTGCAAAAAGCAATGCCGTCGGATGCGCGGGCGTTGAGGTCGATGAAATTCTTGACCAGTCCGAAGTAGCACCACGGCTGGTATTTCGCAGTGCCCAGCGAGCACATCGTTTTCGATTTCACGGGATCCTGCAGAGCGTAGGAGCTGATGTCACGGCCCAGGCTTTGGTAGCAGACAAATCGCATCTTGAACGGCGCGGTGTCGCAGGTTCGCGCAGCTGCCGCAATGTCGCCGCCGTTCAGATACAGAATCACAGATGTCTGCATCTGGTAGCAGGCCGACTGATACTTTGCGCCCAGCGCCGAGCATGGATAAAGGGGGTCTTTCCGATCGACTGCCATGAAGGAAGTCGAGCGGTGATGCATCGGCATGCTCATGTGCATCTCGAGATCGTGCGCCGGGTGCACGGGCTCGGTTGCATTGACGATGTTCTCCATGAACGCACCGCCGTAGCACGAATCGCGGTCCCAGTCTTCACGCAGCAGATCGCACCCTTCAAGTGATGTCTTGAGGTCGTGATCGAAGATCATCTCGAGCCCGTGCCCAGTACCGTGAACGCACTGGAATCGAATCCACTGATCAGCACTCGGCGCACGAAACGCTTCGCAGAGAGAATTGATCTCTTTCGCTCCGATAATCGGGGCCGCGGCGAAGTAGGCTTGAATGACTCCGTGATAACATCCCGACTGATTGCTCGCATCGCAGAGCGCGAATGTCTGCGCGATGTCGCCCCCTTTCTTTCCCGCAGCGATGCCAATGCCGTGCGCGTATACATGGCCGTCGCGCTTCACATTCACGTCGAGCGCTCCCAGGTGGGCCAGCGTCGCCATTGCGGTGCGTACCTGCCCGAGCGACGCGAGCGAGTCGAGCGGCCGCGAATAGCATTCGGTTTTTCGCTGACCGGTTTCACCCCGGCAGGCTTTATAAAGCGGGGCTGCAAGATCGACCGAGTCGGAACGCGAGCTCTGATCCACAGGCTTGATCGAGGCCGCGGAGCCGAGCCTGCTCGCGACGCCATCGGCGTTCGCGAGGAGCAGCCCCGCACCGGCGACCGAGATAATTACCAGGGTCCTTTTGACGATGATCATCCAATGAGTGATAACAGGAGTGCGAGCGTTTCTCTAGATTGCGGACGATGGAACACAAAGTGGCCCTGACGCCTCGGATCGGTGAGGCAATCGCCAACAGCGTGACGCACGGCCTCGGTTTCGTCGCCAGCCTTGTCGCTTTGCCGATCGTAGTTCGGGCGGCAATCGCACGAGGAGACACGGCGCAGATCGTTGGCGCTTCGGTATTTGGCGCGTCGCTCGTACTCCTGTACGGTGCGTCGACGGTCTATCACTCGTTCGCGCATTCGCGCGCGAAGCGCGTGCTTCGGCTGATCGATCACTCTGCGATTTATCTGCTCATCGCGGGAAGCTATACGCCATTTGCACTCGGTCCGCTCAAGGGCCCGGTCGGAACCGCGCTTCTGATATCGATCTGGGCGATGGCTCTGGCGGGTATTGTCCTGAAAGGCTTTCGCGGCGTGGGGCGGCCGTGGCTCTCGACTGCTTTATACATCGGAATGGGATGGATAGCGGTTCTTGCAATCCGTCCGTTGATCACGCACGTCGGCGCGGCCGGAGTGTGGTGGCTTGCGGCCGGCGGATTGTGTTACACGGGTGGAGTCGTGTTCTACGCTACGGACAAGCGAGTTCGGTATGGCCACGCGGTATGGCACTTGTTCGTGCTGGCCGGGAGTACCTGCCATTTCTTCGCCGTGTTGTGGCATTCCGGCGGGCCCCAGGTCTAACCATCACGATCTTTGCGCAGAACTGACTGCCTCCAAAAAGATCGAGTGGTGACTCACCTAAGGAGCTGGGATCGATACAGCGCGATTTTCCTCGCGCAAAAATGTCCCTGGCCCCGAACTGCCGGCGCCGAATTTTTCGCGACGGCCTGACTGTCGTCGTTCTGTATCCAGCGGCCGCCGAGTTGCCCCTGACGAATATCAAGAACCTCGATATCCTCTCCCGGGAGATAGACACCGTCGGGATCGAACGACGGCCTGTAGCGCGAGAACGGGAAGGAACTTGAGAAGAGTTCCATTCCAACTTCCGTTGACTCATCACGTTTCCATTGACCATAGAGAACTTCGAAACGCGGAATGCCGTACGCTGACGGAAACGGGTCATTGCTGTGCAAACCGCGCCCCGGGGTTTTGATCGCCTCGAACTCTCTTCTCGAAACTGAATCCGGGACGAACAGGACCGTTCGGTCACCAGCCTTGAAGCCGCCTGCGTCCGTCACGAATGTGAAGCGATAAAGGCCTTCTATTTCCCGTAGTACCTTGGGAATGTCCGCAACTGGTGCGGCCGCCAGCACGCAAGCATTGTCGTTCACGAAAATGCCTGAGAATTTCTCCAGCTCGATGTGTCGTCGCACGACGCGCCATTTGTTGCTCGACCGCCGGAACAGCATGAGTTCGGAGTGAGGCGACCATCCGCGGCTCTCGAATGTCACCTCTATGAGCGCCTGCGACCGAGACTCGTTGAAGCCCGCCCTGGTGAGCGAGACAATCCCCTCACTGCGTGGATATGCCGATTCGAATGCATTCCAGAACTGATCACTCGAGTGATCAGCGGATTGCCCCGGAGCGACTCGCCCCAGCGCCTGATAGAGGTAGTCGAGGTCGTCCGGAGTGATGGCGTCCATGTTGTTTTTGCGGGCGAAATCAGTTCTCAACGCGGTAACCTGGGCGCTCTTGACTTTGAAATCGGACACTGTCGATGCGTCAAGGACTCCAAGAGATTGGAGCAGTGGAAGCTGAACGGTGCCGCATGACTTTGAGTGAAGGCACGGAGCTACGGTCTGGACAAAGAGACCCGCCCTCGCGCGATGATGCCCGGTAATTGCCAGAACCAGGTCGAGGACTGCCGAATAGACGGCGCCCTCCTCGCCGGTCGGCACCAAAGAACTTCGAACGTCAGATGCGTCTAGCCTCCCCGCATGGAGCTTGTGGATTCTCGATGCGCCCCAGCATGGTCGAATGTCAGGCGCAACCAGATCGAGAGTCGTATCGATCGCCGGAAACACGAAGAAACCAGGTGCGCCGAGGGTTGTCCCGGCCTTATAAGCCGGGCCGGGACACTGGAGCTCGAGCATCATGCTGCCGATGCGTGGATTCACGATTTCATAGCGTCCGGCCGAGTCAGCCACAATTCTTGTAAATGACTTCGATCGCTCCAGATCCGGCGTATGAACGAAAATCTGCGCGTAGGCGAATGGGGTACCGGAAGTCCCATTCACGATGGTGCCCCGGATTCTGCGCGGAACTCTATCCAGGAGAATGGAGTCGGAGATGGCTCGCGACGTTGAATCCTGAATCTTTCGCCGACGAGCAAGCATCCACGCGTCGGCACCAAGGTATCGAAACTCACCGGTGTCCCTTCTCTCGAAGCCTTCGACCTTCAACCGCTGCACCACATGCCATCCGCTCGCGTACTTTCGAAGGAATATGCCTTCCAGGCTTCCACATTGCATTCCGCATCTATGTCGCACCTGGATCAGCGCTTCCGACATGTTCTTGTCGAAGCCAACGGCACTAAGAGTGGTAAGTCCCCAGGCATCGGGGAATTTCCTCGACAGACCGCTCCAGAAAGCGGTCTCGCGCCTCCAGTCTTCGGGCTGGGTGTCTGTGGAGTCGAACCCCAGCCGCTCGAGCGCCAGGCGGAGTGACGGCGTTACGGAAACGAGGGGAATTCTGTAGGGGAAACTGGGGAAGGCGGATCCCACAAGCGAACCTGGTGCGTGCCCCTGTCGCAGAGATCTACTCACCTTTTCGAAGTCCCTGATCGTCTCCAGCCGGATGCCCACCCAATCCTTGTCGAAAAGTCGGCCGCCGTAGCTGAGGGACATGTTGGCTTCCAGCGTGTCGCCGACAATCACGACCGGAGGCGACTCGGGTGTGGATGCGTAAAGCCCGTCGAGCACCGCGGCGTAAACTCCGGCGGATTCAGTGTCGAGCTCCTGCGCGGACATCGCACGTGCCGCCCAAAACCCGCCAATACAGGAAAATAGCGCGAGAGTCCTGGGGCCTCGGCCCGGGTACTTTCTGACGCCACTCGTTATTGCCATCTCAACCAGAAGACGATTAACCGCTCTGCTTCATCACGGGCCGGACCGAAAAGAGCCCGCTCGTTTGAGCGGGCTCTTTTCGTACAACGAACCGAATCTTACGCGTCAGGATCTTCGAACGTTGCCGGAATCGGCATCGGAATCGGATCGGACATGTTGTAATCGTCAGACTCCATCGGTATCACCTTGCTCGGCTCTGCCGGTCGCTCCTGGCCTTCAGGTATGTTCGTTACCGCGAGGACGATGCGGCGCTGGATTGGATCGACCTCGAGAACGCGAACATCAATGTTCATGTTCTCCCAGACAATATCTGCCGGGCTGTTCACAGGGTTGCCGAAGTTGAGCTGGCTCACCGGCACAAAGCCCTCGATATCGTTGCCGATATCAACGACTACGCCCTTGTCCATCAGACGCACGACCTTGCCATCGAGCTCGGTTCCGACCGGATAGGTCTCGCCGATCTTGAGCCACGGATCGTCCTGAGCCTGCTTGAGTCCAAGCGAGATGCGCTTGTTGTCGGCGTCGATGTTCAGAATTACGACGTCAACCGCATCTCCCTTCTTCACGACTTCAGATGGATGCTGAACGCGCTTGGTCCAGGACATGTCGGAGATGTGGATCAGTCCGTCGATGCCGGGCTCGATCTCCACGAACGCGCCGAAGCTCGTCAGGTTGCGAACCTTTCCGTTGAGCCGCGTCCCAACCGGATACTTCTGTGGCAGCATCATCCACGGATCCTGCTCCGTCTGCTTCATGCCGAGCGAGATCTTCTCTTCGTTCGGATCGACCTTGAGCACCACTGCCTCGATTGCCTCGCCGATGCTCACGAGCTTCGACGGGTGACGAACGTTGCGCGTCCAGCTCATCTCGCTGATGTGCACGAGACCTTCGATGCCCGGCTCGAGCTCGATGAATGCGCCGTAATTGGTGATCGAGACGACCTTGCCGGACACACGCGTGCCGACCGGATACTTCTCCGCGACGTCCTTCCACGGATAGCTCTGGAGCTGCTTGAGTCCGAGCGAGATGCGCTCTCT
>JBBQYO010000147.1:0-7901 GCA_038208605.1 Gemmatimonadales bacterium
GTCCACTCATATGGCCAGGCTGCTGCGCAAGATGGGCGCGGCAGATTGCGATGGCCTGTTCCGGATCGCCTGCTTTTCGATACTCGTTTGCTAACGGAGCGAAATAACGGCGCGGATTTTCGTGGAATTTTTGCCTGAGCTCGTCGATCCGGGGTGAGCCTTGCATCAAAGAACCTCGTATTTGTGCCGTCCCCGCTGCAATCGGGACGGAACGGCTGAAGATACCCTGTTTCCACGACGGGCGTCAATCGCAGGAAGTCACTGCGTGGCTTGCTTTTACGGGCGCGGAGCCGGTAGGTTTGGAGGCTGTACGCCAATCGGCTAACCGCATTTTTTCTTGTGTCCGTCAGGAGTAAGGCCCCGTGTTACAATCCATGCGGAGCTCCGCAAAGTACATCTGGATTTTCCTCGTCGTTGCATTTGTCGGGGGATTTCTGCTTGCTGAGACATCCGGACTGCTCGGAACCGCCCGCGTCACGACGTCTACGACTGTCGCGACCGTCAACGGTGAAGACATTCTTGCCACAACGTGGTTCAATGCGACTGCGCAGCTCGAGCAGCAGGCGACGCAGCAGTCCGGCCGCAGTGTCACGCTCGACGAGCGCCGTAATCTGTCGGACCAGGCGTTCGAGCAGCTCGTCAGCGACGTTCTTCTAAGACAGGAATACAGAAGGCGGAACATTCGCGTCACGAACGACGAGCTTTCCGAGGCGGCGAAGTTCGCGCCACCGCCTCAGCTCGCGCAAAGCCCGGAGCTCCAGACGGACGGGCGCTTCGACCCGGAAAAGTATCAGCGATTCCTCGCCAGTCCCGCCGCACGGCAGCAGGGGATTCTCCTGCAGCTCGAAGCCTACTATCGCGATCAGATTCCTCGCGAAAAACTTTTCGAGCAAGTGTCGTCTGACGTTTATCTGAGCGACGACCGCCTCTGGTCGATCTGGCAGGACACCCGCGACACGGCCCAAATGACCTACGCCGCGTTTCGCCCCGAGTTGATTCCCGACAAGGAGGTGACGGTTTCCGACGCCGAGATCAAGGATTATTTCGACAAGAACAAAAAGGATTTCGAGAAGCCCGCGCGCGCCGTCGTTTCCGTCATCGCGATTCCGCGGTCAGTGACGGCTGCAGACAGCGCAGCCGTCCGTAACCGAATCGTGGCGCTGCGCGATCGCATCCTCAAAGGCGAGAAGTTCGAAGACATTGCGAAGGCGGAGTCAACCGACTCCAGCTCAGCCGTCAACGGCGGCTCGCTCGGCTCCGGTGTGAGCGGAAGATTCAACAACCCGCCGTTCGATCAGGCAGCAAGCGCGCTTACTGTCGGTGAGATCTCGCAGCCGGTGCTGACCGCGTTCGGTTACCACATCATCAAGCTCGACGAAAAGAAAGGCGACACGCTGACGCTTCGTCACATCCTGCTTCCGATTGCGCAGAGCGATGCTGAAGCCACCGCGACCGACCGGAAGGCCGACGAGCTCGCAAAGATCGCCGCGTCGTCAGACAAGCCGGAAGTGCTGGACGAGGCTTCAAAGAAGCTGGGCATTCCGATCAAACGGGGCTCAGTTCAGGACATCGATGCGCTCACCATCGGCGGCCGCTTCATACCGAGCATCGGACCCTGGGCGTTCCAGGGCGCGAAGATTGGAGAAACGAGCGACCTCTTCGACGCTGAGGACGGCTACTACCTCGGTCGGCTCGATTCTCTGACGAAGGGAGGAATCCCATCGCTCGAGCAGGCGACGTCGCAGGTTAGGTCGGTACTCGCGATTCAAAAGAAGCTCGACAAGCTGATGCCGCGCGCGACCCAGTTCGCTGCTGTTGCCGCGAAGACGTCACTCGAAGACGCTGCCAAAACGTCTGCAATGACGCTAATGCAAAGCCCCGCATTCACGCGTGTTGGCGGAGCTGCGGGAATCGGGCGACTGAACCAGGCGATTGGTGCCGCGTTCAGTCTTCCAATTGGAGCCGTGAGCACGCCGATACGCACCTACGACGCGATCTACGTCGAGCGGGTGGACAGGCGGATTCTTCAGGATCGTGCGCAGTGGGACAAGCTCAAGCCGGCTCAGCGGATGACGGTGACGAACCAGCTTCGGCAGCAGCGCGTGAGAGATTTTCTGACGAACCTTCGGGAGAGTGCGAAGATCGTCGACAAGCGGAAGGAGATTGAGTCTGCCAACCGGCAGACCGGGCAATAAAACCACCGGTTTGAGGAGAAAAGGCCGCGCCCAAAGGCGCGGCCTTTTTTTCAGTCAAAACCGATTCCGTAACCCGGTTTCGGGTACCCGGTGGCCGGTGTTTCGGTATCCGGCGTTTCCGGTTTCCGGTGTTTCTGGTACCCGGTGGCCGGTGTTTCGGTTTCCGGTGTTCCGGTTTCCGGTGTTTCCGGTTTCCGGTGTTTCCGATTTCCGGTGTTTGCCCTTTCGGGTACCAGGTACCCGAAACCGGGTAACAGATACCGGGTCTTTTTGCTAGATCAGTCGCTTCGGCTCGGGACGAACAACCTCATCAGCAACCGGCGATGATGCAGCTCGCCGCTGATCGAGCTCAGCCTGGGTAAGCCGCGGCTCATAACGGTTAGCGTCGCTGTCAGCGTTAATGCCGTTCGTCGCCTCATTGATGTTCTTCTTGAACTCCTTGATGCCCTTGCCCATCGAGCCCGCGATTTCAGGAATTCGCTTCGCCCCGAAGAGCAGAAGCACGATGACCATGATGATCAGAATTTCGGGGAAGCCAAGATTGCCGAGCATGTCTCAAATCTCCTAGAAGAGCGAACGCGCAATCAGGTAGGCGACGAGAACGCCGACGAGACTGAGCAACGATACGTCGAGAGCCACCGGACCGAGGGCGAATTTCAGAATCACGAGATCGATCGTCAGCGGTCCTGCTGACGGTGATACACCAGTGGTGAAAAATTCCTTCGCCGCCCCGGGGGGCAGAAATTTCCGGCAGACCTGCGTTAACAGGCCGCCTGCAATGAACCCGGTCGAGAGTACGATTCCATTGAACAGTACACCGCGCCGAACCGCGCCGCGTGGGGGCATTTATGCGTGTCGCTCCATTACGTAGGAAATAGACTCGATGAGCGCCCGCCGCGCTACGGTGTCGGGCACGTTTGAGAGAGAGGCCCTCGCCTGCGCGGCGAAAACCGCGCCCTGCTCGCGAGCGTAATCGAGGCCACCGTTGTCCGCGACGATGCGAATGGCGTCACGAACGTCCGAATCGGAAGGATCGGAATCGTCGAACAGCGCATCGATCTTTCTGCGGTCATCCGACCCCATCACCCTGAGCGCTGCGATCAGCGGCAGCGTGACCTTGTGCTCCTTCAAGTCGAGACCGGTGGGCTTGCCGGTGGTCTCTTCGGCCTCCGTATAGTCGATCAGATCATCAGCGATTTGAAATGCCATTCCAAGCGCGGTTCCATATTCGGCCAGGCACTCGCGATGTTTTCGCGCACCAGCAACAGCTCCGATCTCGCACGCGGCAGAGATCAGCGACGCCGTCTTCGAACCGATCAACGCGTAGTAATCATCTTCGTCGAAGGAAAGTGCATCGGTCACTGCGAGTTGCCGCATTTCGCCGATCGTCATCTCGGTCGATGCGCGTGTAAGTGCGCGAAGCGCCTGCAGGTCACCCAGCGTCACCAGCCTCGTCAGAGCAGTTGAGTAGAGAAAGTCGCCCATGATCACCGACACCTGGTGACTGAATAGCGAGTTCAGCGTCGGCATTCCACGGCGCAGAACTGAGTGATCGACCGCGTCGTCGTGAACGAGCGTTGCGAGGTGAATCAGCTCGACTGCCGCGGCAAGGGTGATTGCCTGCGGCTCCGGCGCATCCTCGACACTGCTGCACAGAAGCACGAGTGTCGGGCGGAACATCTTGCCGCGCATACCCATCAAGTGCGTGCCCATCTGCGCCACCAGCGGCGCGTCGTGCGAGACAGCGGCAACCATGTTCTCGGTCACCGCCTCGAGGCGCTCGCGCACCGATTGCTGAATCCTGCCGAGTGATGCCCTTTCTTCCGCTCTGTCCACTGGCCCCGCTAAGGTCGTCGTACCTATTATCACCTGGCTGCGGCAGTCAAAGCCGACAAGCGGTCGGCAGCATCCCGAAATCCGATCTGAACTGCGAGCACGCGATGAAAATAACCCGCCGCTTCATCCGAGCGGCCGAGCGACTCCGCTGCGCGGCCAAGAAGATACAGAACTCCGACGAGACGTGAATCGGACATCCCCGGCTCATGCAGGAGCTTTCCGAGGACCGTTATCGCGACCGCAGAATCGCCCTTGTCCATGAAGCACTGCCCGATCGCCTCTGAAGCGCGCAAGCGCTGCTCCGATCCGCGCTGCGCTTTCTGAAACGATCCAATCGCCTCGTCCATCAGACCCATCTCGGCGAATGCAATTCCGAGATCGTAGTGGCTCTCGAAATCCTCGTCATCTACGTTGCGCGAGACGCCCGCCTTGAACTTGTCGAGCATCTCTGCGAAATCCTTCTGCTCATTGTTCTCGGGCTCCTCATCATGCGCAACCATCCGCGTGGAAGCCGGCGTGCGATTGCGCTCGAGCCACTCGCCCAGATCGATGAAATCATCGTCGGGCGATACGGCCTGCTCGTCCATAGGATCAGATTCTTCCGCCGGCGCCGGCGCATCGATGAGATCGAGTCCCGCCAGCGGGCCGTGCCCGTTTTGATTCTCCACCGCCGGGACGCCGCCAGCCGGCGTGCGACCGATTGGAAACGGAATGACACGCGGATCGTTTTCCGTCTCCTCGATCTCGTCCGGCTCCTCCTCCGTGCCTGATTCCACGAGCGGTGCGAGATCGATCGGGGAGATGTCGGGAAGCTCGTCGTCGCGGCGCTCATCGTCTTGAAGCGGCATTTCCGGCGCGATGAACCGAAGCTCGGCGCTGCCTGCGGCCTTCTCCCTTGACGAGTCGTCTCCAGCACGAGTGTCCAGCACCTGCGCTAACTCGGGCCGCTTTCGTTCATCGTCGAGCGAGGTAAGCTCCAACCCTTCGGGTGCATCGGCTGGTTCCGAGTGAAAAACAGGCCGCGACGGTTTCGCTTTCAGCGATGGGCCTTCGTCTTCGTCGTCGGGACCCCCATACGCCAACACGGGTGCGGGCGGCGTGTCGAAGTCGAGATCCAGAAAAACGAGCCCTTCCTTTTTTCGCGGGCGGGGGGTCGCGGATCTCCGCGGCTTGAAGGACGGATCGAGCGCCTTCATTCTGTCGATTGTTGCGGCGGCCTCACCCGCGCGGCCTTCGGCCTCGAGCGTATCGTTCAATATCTCGAGCTGCTCCAGCGCCTCCTGCTTTCGATCGGCCCGGGCAAGCTGCTCCGCCAGCATGAGCCGAACGTCGTCCTGTCCCGGACAGAGATCGGCGAATTCCTTGAGAGCGCGAAATGCCTCGTCCATTTTGCCGACGCGCTGCATGCGGTCTGCATACTCGAGGAAGTTCTGCTTCGCGTCGCTGTTGAATCCCTTCTTCGCGCTGATGATGCCGAGCTTGTAATAGATGACCGTGCGGCCCGGCGAATAGCGAAGAATCTTGTTGCAGAGCGCGATAGCGTTATTGAAGAAGCCGCCTTCCGCGTAGAGATCGGCTGCCTGCTCGTAGTAGCTGATCGCCCGGTCGTTGTTGCCGAGTCGGTAGTGAATGTCGCCGACCCGGTTGTAAAGCGGGACGTCGCGCTCTTCGTCTCCGGATCGCGGAGCGTTGAGAACCTGCTCATATAACTCGAGCGCTTTCTCGTACTGCTTCTTCGATTCGAAATCGGCTGCTTTCTTCTTGAGCTTGACAGTATTGGACATCTGCTCTGATCGGCGTAAAACCGCGCGTTGCCGGGTCCGGCTGGCGCGATTCGTTCAAGTTAACCGGAAGGCTGGAGAGCGTGACAAGGTTTTCCTCTTGCCCACGTACCCATACAACGACGATCACCATACCAATACGGTATCTCGCGGGCGTCCTCCGCGTCCCACATCGCGAGATCGGCTGAGTATCCGACAGCTATCTGGCCGACAGTGTCTGCCATCCCCAGCGCTGCCGCACCATTCACGGTTCCTGCCAGGAACGCCTCCGCGAGGCTCATCCGAAGCTGGCTCACGCCAAGAGTGAGAATGAGCGGGAAGTTGACGGTTGGCGAAGTGCCGGGATTGAAATCGGTTGCAAGCGCGACGGCGGCTCCGGCGTCGATCAGCGCTCTTGCCGGAGCCTGTTGTTCCTTCCCCAGGAACAGCATCGTCCCCGGAAGGAGCGTGGCTACAGTGTTAGACGAAGCAAGGGCCGCAATGCCACGAGGGGAGATTGCTGCCAGGTGATCGGCTGACGTCGCGCCCAACTCGCTCGCGAGCTCTGCCCCGCCGTAAGGCTCCAGCTCGTCGGCGTGAAGCTTGAGTGCCAATCCTCGAGCTCGCGATGCAGTGAGGATGTCGCGTGTCTCTTCGGTCGAAAAAACGCCGGGCTCACAGAATACATCGGCGAACTTTGCGAGTTTCTCGCCAACAACGGCAGGAAGCATTTCGTCGATCAGGTAGCGAACGTAGTCGCGGCGGCCCGCGTCGCTCCTGCGGAATTCGAGCGGGATCTCGTGCGCGCCCAGCCATGTCGGGACGAGGCGCACATTGAGGGCATCCGATAGTCGCGCGACTACACGCAGCGACTTGAGCTCGTCGTCGAGCGACAGACCATAGCCTGATTTGACTTCGATTGTCGTCGAGCCATAGGAGGCAAGTCGCCGAATCCTGGGAAGCGCCAGGCTGAACAGCTCGTCTTCGGTTCTTGCACGAAGATCTGCCACCGAGGAGTGGATCCCTCCGCCGCGACGTGCGATCTCCATGTACCCGCTGCCGGCAGATCGCATCTCCTGTTCTTCGTAACGTGCGCGGCCGAAGATTGCATGAGTGTGTGAATCGACGAGACCCGGCGACAATACGCGACCGCCGCAATCGATGACCTCGGCATCGAAGTAATTTCGTTGCAGCTCCTCAGGAGGTCCGACAGCGGAAATAGTTTTGTCGTCGACCGCAACGGCAGTATTCGTGAGTATTGCGGCATCCGACATTTCCCTGCCTCGCCGCGCACGACCGGCTCCGGCGCATGTGACGACCTGGCTCGTGTTGACGAAGAGCAGCTGAGTCAAACCGTCACGCCATCACGTCTATGATTCGCGAGAGACGAATTGGCGCCTGAGCCTCACCTCTGCAGGCGTAATAGCAGTTGTTGCACTGGATCGGCTCGTATTTCTTGAATTCCGTCCAGTGAAAGTCAGTCGCGAAGTCCGGGCACCGCTTCACGTGCCCCGCCGGATCGACATGAATTGTCCGGATGCCGGATCTGCATGGCTCGGTGACGAGCCCTCGAACATAGAGCGGAATCTGCTCGAGATAGTAATCGGAATTGGTGATGACACCGCGATTGCGGCGCTTGAACTCGAGCAGCGCCGCTGTCACCGCCTCGAGCTCGGCAATTTTTTCGTCTTTGATGAGGCCGTCGGTGTTTCCGTTCTTGGAATCGGTGTACGAGCTGAAGTTCACCCCGCAGCCGAGCTCTTTCGCGCGCATGACGATGGGCATGAGCTGGTCGAGATTGGAATCCTTGATGACAGTGTTGAACCTGATGCTGTCCACTCCAAGTGAGCGCATCCGCGGTATCACGTCGAAGATTTTTTTCGAGAGTCCAGGAATTCCCCGGGCGTTGTCGTGACGCTCGTCCAGAAAATCGAGCGAGATGTTGAACTGGTGAATCCCCGCATCCCAGAGCGACTTCGCCCGCTCGGCGCTGAGCATCCCGCCATGCGTGATCAGCGTCGAGTACTGAACGCTTACCGCCTTGTCCACTCCGGCGACGATATCCTCGAGGTCGCGCCGGAGTGTGGGCTCTCCCCCGGTGTAGGTGATC
>JBBQYO010000148.1:0-7848 GCA_038208605.1 Gemmatimonadales bacterium
GGATGCAGCTCGATGCAGCCGAGGTTCACGATCCACGCGAGGCCGGCTGCGTCATCGACGACGACTTCTTCGGCCGTGCGCCCCGATGGAAACGAGAGGGTGACGGTTCTCAGCCAATCCGGCCGATTTTCCGGCGCGCGCTTCTGATAGAACGGCGGCCCCTCGGCACCATCCACAAAACGCTTGAGCATGTTGGGCCGGTTGCGGATACCCGCAACAGCGCCGCTTGCAACGGACATGTAATAGTTGACGACGTCTAGCTTGGAGAGCTTGACCCCGCGGGAGAAGTACGGCTTGTCCGGATTGCTGACGCGGACTTCACGCCCGCCGATCAGGAGAGTTTTCGCCGTATCCTTCTTTGCCATCTTTGCTTTCCGGAAGATCGTGGTCGGCGTGGCGTGCAGCCACACCCAGGATACAATCAACTTTTCCTGCCGGCGTCACTCAACGCGCTGCGTCACTCAGCGTGGAAACGAGAATAATCCTCAATACTCAAGGTCGCCATCGGATGCCTCTAGAGGGCGGGTGCCGGCAATAATCCGTGAACGAGAAACTGTGCACGCGGAAACGCAAATCTGGACCGCTTGAAGTAATCGCCCTGCGTGACTTCAACGCGGTCGCTCGATGCCGTGCAGTGCCACGTCTCGAATGATTTAGGTATAGCACTGCCGAACACAGAAGGCACGAATGCGGCGACGTTGACGCCGCCTTCGACATCCCGCGCTGATGGATAGCAAAATGCTTCGACGCCGGCCCGTCGCATGACATTTCCAAGTGCCTGTGACGATGCATAGCTCGCCGGCGAGGAAATCGCACGACGGTATGCGTTAAATGGCGGAGCCGCCAGATCGATTCCCTGTCCCGTACGGACTCGCGCGGTAAAAGCTGTGAGCGCCGTCACAACTGTGCCGAGGTCGGCCCGCGACCCTTCGAGAAAAAGAAACCGGTAGTAGGCGACTTCGGCGAACGCCGTCCGATGCTGAACCGAGCCATACCATATCCCGCGCTCACGCCGGCCGCCGAAGCGCGACCCGTGCGCAAGCGGCGGGTACCTGAACGGAGTAAACAGCAGGTAATGAATGCTCCCGCCGGTCGCGTCTGTGGGCTTGACGCCATCGATCATCTCTTCGAGCAATTCCTGCTCTTCGGCAGAAGCGACGAGCTTGCGCGTGGAGACCTGATGCTGCGCTTCGACGACTCGCCAGGGCGAGGCGCTCAGCGGCTTTATCTCAGAGTCGCCCGCGCATCGCGTCCAGATACTGGACGACATCGATGAGTCCCTCCACAGTACGGATTCGCTCGGCCGGAATTCCCCCGACGTGGTCGTTTTGCGCATGCAGCCACGCGCGAGACTTTACATCGTCACCACCGAGGAGCGCGTCGAGTGACCGATAGAGACGGAGAAAGATGAGGGCGAGCTCGCCTTCCTTTCGCTGGGGATCGAGGCCGCGTTCTCCTCGGAGTCGCGAGATCGATGCCTCGCTCGTCCCGATGATCTCGCCGAGCTGCTTGTGTCGGAGGCCGAGGCGTTCTGCGGCCGCGAGGGCGGCTCTAGCCAGAACGGTGCCGGCATGGGGCGAGAAAGAAGAGTGGGCGACTGGTGATCGTTGCATGCAAGTGCAAGTTATTGAAGATTCCTTTCATTTGCAAGCCGTCCACGCTGATCACTTCAGGTCATAAGTGATTCCGAAGAGACCGAGCGTCGCGTAAAGTCTGTCCTTGCGAGTTGAACGATCATTCAACTGATTGGATTTCACTCTTACAGGCGGCTTCGAATGATCGGTTGGTCCCAGCTTTCCTCAAGGCGATCGCGAACATTCCGGGCAGCGGTGCTGCTCTGTTTCTTTGGCGTTCCCTCCCTCGCAGGCGCGCGAACCTCTGCAACCACCCGGGACCTCGGCTGGCTTGCAGGAAGATGGGAAGGGACCATGGGCAATCGACCCGGCATTGCCGACGTCACGTTTGCGCCGCCAACTGCAGGCCTGATCACCGGCGTGAGGCGTCTGGTTGCCGACAACAAGATCCTCGTTGTCGAGCTCATATCGATCAATGACACACCCGCCGGACCGGAGATGCGATTCCGTCACTTCTCTTCCGCGCTCGTCGCCTACGAGGATTCATTCAAGCAGGCACTGCGCTTGAAGTCGGCATCATCCGACAAGTTCGTGTTCGAGAACACCGTTCCGTTCGACAAGGCGCTGATGTCCACCCAGCCGCGAGTCACGATTTTCGAGCGAAAGGGGCCCGACGCGTTCATCGGTCACTCCGACATCATCGGGAGCGACGAAAAGCCGGCGGTCGTCGAAGTTCATTATCGGAGGCTCGGCCCCCATTGAGCCGGCACGCCGCAACGGTGACTCAACACGCGGACAATGACACGAAGCATCGCGTGCTCTTCGCCGCAATGCAGCTCTTCGCCGAGAAGGGCTTTGGGTCGACGAGCGTCGCTGACATTCTTAAGGCCGCTGATGCAAATGCGGGGAGTCTCTACTACTTCTATCCCGGCAAGCAGGATCTGCTCATCGCCGTGCTCGAGGCATATCGCGCAGGAATTCATCCGATGCTGCTCGAGCCTTCATGGAAGGGCGTGGACGATCCGATCGACCGCGTGTTCGCGCTGCTCGACACGTATCGGAACGCACTCACCAGCACTCATCTAACCTACGGTTGTCCGATCGGCAGCCTCGCGCTCGAGCTGCATGAGCCAGATCCCGCCGTACGAAAGCTCATCGCGGCGAACTTCGATGCATGGGTGGACGCAATCGAGGAATGTTTCGACGCCGCCCGGCATCGACTGCCGCGACGAACCGATCGGCGCGCTCTCGCGGTATTCACGCTGACGACGATGGAGGGCGGAGTAATGCTTGCCCGGACATTTCGTCGGATCGATGCGTTCGACTCCGCAGTCAAATCTCTACGCAACTATATATCAGTGCTCGCAGGGACAGCGACGCTCGCGGCGGGTGCGGTACTGCCATAGGTTCAGCCGCATCCCTCTGAGGAGCTCGCGTCATGAATGTCGTTGCCGCTGGAGCCATCACTCCTGTATTCCATGCTCAGTCGGCACGGAACGCTGGTTTTAATCGCGGCTGCTCATAATGGCGCAAATCATGAATGCCTAAAACAAGCGCCGGCATCCTGATGTATCGCCTCAGCGGTGAATCGATCGAGGTGTTCCTCGTTCATCCGGGCGGACCGTTCTGGGCAAAGAAGGACGCGGGCTCGTGGTCGATCCCGAAAGGAGAGTACGACCCGGGAGAAGACGCACTGAGTGCAGCTCGGCGCGAGTTCAATGAAGAAACCGGCTTCGACGTTGACGGTGATTTCATTCCTCTGGCTCCGATCAGACAGAAGAGCGGAAAGATCATTTCGGTGTGGGCAGTTGAGGGCACCGCCGATGCAACGGCAGTGCGCAGCAACACCTTCAGGGTGGAATGGCCGCCCAGGTCAGGGCGGCAAGCGGAGTTTCCGGAGGTCGATAGAGCCGGATGGTTCAACACCGGCGAGGCCCGGATGAAACTCACCTCAGGTCAGGCGCCGTTCATTGACTCCCTGTGCGCACGTATCGGCATCGACACGCCGACTGATCTCAGCGGCTGAGTACCCCGCACTCGATCTTGAATACGGCCAACGCCATAGCGCGCGATGCGATTGTGACCGGAGATCGACCAGCCGACGCGAGTCAGGCGCTAATCACGCAGCGCGGCAGGTTTTTTTCGCTCCTCCGTGAATAAACTGCAGCACGTCTCGCAAAACAGGCGCAATCCCCAAACCTGGCACCGAGAGAGCAACCACGATATCGATGTGACCGACTCCCCGGTATACGATCGACTGGGCGCAGCCCCCGCGCTCACGAATACGCGCGGCGAGACCGACCGAGTTGTTCGGTGACACCGTTTTGTCAGAGCCTCCGTGCAGCAACAACAACGGCGGCGAGGCACCATCGATGTAGCTGCGAGGATACGTTGCCGGCCAGCCTTCCCTTGGACCCATCAACGTCTGCACATCGGCATCCGTCCAGATGGTGTCGACCGGACCCGCCAGGCTCACGAAGCCTTTGACTGAATTGGCGGGCAGTCCGGCCCTTCGCAGGTAGTGATCGTCCAGCGCAAGCATGGTTGCTGTGTGGGCTCCCGATGAGTGACCGACGACCCAGATCTGCGCAGTATCTCCACCGAACCGCCCAATGTTATCGCGAGTCCACCGTATCGCAGCGGCCGCGTCGTCCACCCACGATGGAAACTTTACCTGAGGGTATAGCCGGTAATCCGGCACCACGACGATGGCACCGCGGCGAGTCAGTGCATGGCCGAGCAGTCGGTAGTACTCCTTCGAGCCGGTCTGCCAGCGGCCGCCGTAGAGGAAAACCACGACCGGAAAAACTTTTCCTGCTGGGCGCGGGCGGTAGATGTCAAGCCGCTGTCGAGGGCCGGACGCATATGCGATGTCTCGTGTGAGAGCGAAGTCATGGCCGGCAGTGAGGCCCTCAGCGACGCGAAGCGGCGAGCAGCCGGCGATTGACGTGCATGCCGCGAGAATTCCTGCGAACTGCATCCATGATCCAAAACAAAGCGCAAGCTGCTGGCGCGATCGATCCATGCTGTCAACGATAAATCATTGCCGCGCCGGTTACCGGACCATTTTAGCGACTGGCGTTATATGCCTTGATATGTATATACCTGTTAGTACATATTCAAATACATGATCGACACGTTCGCAGCCCTCGCCGAGCCAAATCGGTTTCGGATCGTCGAGCTACTTCGAGGCGGCCCTCGGCCCGTCAACGACATAAGCAGACGCCTTCGGCTCAGTCAGCCGCAGGTGTCCAAGCACCTCCGGATACTGAAGACCGTGGGACTGGTCGCAGCGCAGCCGCGCGCGCAGGAACGGTTATACCAGCTTCGCGCTCAACCGCTCAAGGAATTTCATGACTGGCTGGAGCGTTACCGGCAGCTCTGGGATGCGCGTTTCGAAGAACTGGACGAGCTCGTCGCCGAGCTCAATAAAAAGGAGAAGCCAAATGGCCGGAAAAAGCACAAGTGAGGATACGAAGATGAATGAGACGACGATGGAGCTCGAGGCGGACCGCGAGATCGTCATCACCCGCACCTTCAACGCTCCGGCGCGAATCGTATTCGATGCCTGGACAAAGCCGGAGCTCGTGCGTCGCTGGTGGGCTCCGAAGTCCATTGGGGTTTCGATCGTGAGCTGCGAAGCCGATGTCCGCGTCGGCGGTCAATACCGCTATGTCATCTCGGCGCGCGGTGGCGATCCCATGGGATTTTCCGGCAAATACACCGAAGTGATGCCCCCTTCGCGCCTCGTCTATACGCAGGTGTTCGAGCCGATGGCTGACGCGGGCGAAGTCGTCGTCACGGTTCACTTCGAAGAGCTGGACGGGAGGACGCATCTCGTCTCACACGAGCTGTATCCGTCGAACGAAGCGCGTGAAGCAGCACTCACTTCGGGGATGGAGCATGGCATGCGGGAGGCGATGGACCAGCTGGACGACCTCGTTGCAACGCTTGCCTGAGGAGGCCCAGGCTGGCATCATCTCTCGCCTCGAGGTCGCTCTGACTCACGCGCTTGCTGCCTCCAGCCGTCAGCGTGTGAAATATGACCATCTTTCGACAGGAAACATGTCACACAAACATCGCCCACTCTCCCCCTCGATCCTGCTTATTGCGGCAGCAATGCAGGTGACGATTTCAGCTATATCGTCCGCACAGCGGCCACCCGCAGCAATGGGCGAGATTCGACAGAGCGATCTCGAGCGCGACCTGCGTATTCTCGCGAGTGACGCGATGCGCGGGCGCGAAGCAGGCACGCTCGACGAGATGCGTGCATCGATGTGGCTCGCAGAACAAATGCGAAAGATCGGAGTGGCACCACGCGGTGATGACGGAAGCTGGTTTCAGTGGTTCAACATGCGCCGCACCAGGATATCGACTACCACCAGCTCCGTGACAATCGGCGGACGCACGCAAGCACTGTGGACCGCTATCACTCCAGCTTCGAACGCCGCCGGCGACGTGTCAGGAATGACGACATTCATTGGCGACGCCAGCGATAGCACTCTGGACGTCCGCGGCAAGATCGTGGTCGCCACTCTCGCCGCTCCTCCCCCGGCGAACATAAGATCCACGACGAACACGTTCGAAGTGAACTACACTCGCGCAGCGATCACAGCGACAGTCGCCCGAATCGCCCGGCGAGGAGCATCTGCAATAATCATCGTTGGCGACTCGATTGCCGATGTCGCTTTTGACGGTATCGCCAGGACACAGATGCGCGGAACTTACGACGTCTTGGGCGGAGTACCGCGCTTCGTCCGGCCTCCGCTTGCCGCAACCCCACAAGCAGGAAGCGGGAACAGGCCGCCCGCACCATCACCGATCACGCCCGTACCTGTACTTCTCGCGCACGGCTCTGCCCTCAACGATCTGCGCACCGAACCGACGGCCGACATTCGTCTCCGCGCCGAGACGTTCGAGACACCCTCGGTGAACATCATCGGTGTCGTGCGCGGAACTGATCCGGAGCTCCGCGATCAGTACGTTCTTTTCAGCTCACATCAGGATCACGATGGTGTTCGCTATACCGTCGCCGGTGATTCGATCTGGAACGGCGCCGACGACAACGGCTCGACGAGCGTAGCGATTCTTGCGATCGCGCGGGCATTCGTCAAACACCCCGGCCGGCGCTCGGCGCTTTTCATTTTTCACGGCGCGGAGGAACGCGGTCTGCTTGGATCGCGCTATCACGCTGCTCATCCGGTGGTGCCGCTCTCGCAGATAGCGGCGGTGCTCAACGGCGACATGATCGGCCGCAACAATCCGGACACCGCTGCACTGCTTGGCTCCCAGCCCCCGCATCGCAATTCGAGCGAGCTCGTGCAGATGGCAATTGAAGCGAACAAGATCACTGGAAAGTTCGTGATCGATTCGCTGTGGGACCGTCCGACGCATCCCGAAGGCTGGTATTTCCGAAGCGACCACGTTCCGTACGCCGAGCGAAGTGTGCCTTCGCTTTTTTTCAGTACGAACCTTCATTCCGACTACCATACTCCGCGCGACGAAGCTCAAAAGATCGATTACCCGAAGCTGACCCGCATGACGCAGTGGATGTACATGACCGGGTGGATAGCCGCGAATGCGGCTCGGCGGCCTGCCGTCGATCCGGGCTTTGTCTTGCGCTAGCTAAACTGGCTCAGACAGAGGTCACAAGCGAAGATTTACTTGATGAGATCACGCGTCCGCACCCGCGCATAGCAATACCATTCGGGTTCTCGAGCGCTCTCGGTTTGACGTAGTTCGTTGGTGGGCCTGCCGAATGGTATCTTGAAGCATGGAAGAGCGACGATTTACCGATGCCGAAGTGGCCGAGATATTCGAGCGCGCATCGAAGGCGGAGAACACGGCCTTGCCGGCGTCGGGCTCAGCGTCGGGGATGACACTCTCGACGCTGCACGACATAGCGCGTGAAGTTGGAATGTCGCCCGAGGCGATTGCGAGTGCCGTTCAGTCTCTCGATCAGACGGGACGCTCGGCGTCGAGGACATTCATGGGACTTCCGATCGGCGTTGGGCGCGCAGTGGAGCTGTCGCGTCCGCTCTCGGATTCAGATTGGGAGCGTCTTGTCGCGGATCTCAGGGAGACGTTCCAGGCGCGCGGAAAGGTTCAGTACGATGGACCATTCCGCCAATGGACCAATGGAAATCTGCAGGCCCTCGTCGAGCCGATTCCGAACGGGCACCGTGTTCGTCTTCAGACAACGAAGGGAAATTTTCGAGCAGTGATGGCCGGAGGTGTAGTTGCGGTGGGAACTGCCGCGGCAATGGCGATAGGA
>JBBQYO010000149.1:0-7846 GCA_038208605.1 Gemmatimonadales bacterium
CCGCTGAGAGAATGATTTCACCCGACCGCGACGAGTCGCTCAATCTCGATATCTGGACCAGCGAATCCGGATAATCGGTGGGAAAACTGACGCTGTACGCTTCGTCGTCGTTGAGATCGTCGCACTTTCCGAGAGTCAGCGGATCGCCGGTCACGGGAGCATAGGAGATTCTGGCATGGCTCCATTTCAGGGTCGCGTAACCTCGTGTGCGCGTGTGAATCTCGCAGCACCCTGGGGAAGCCGGCAGGATCATAAGGTCAACGGAGTCACGGGTCATCAACGCATCGCGAAGAACCTGCCATTTACCTCCGAGCTCCGATAGGCGCGGGCGGTCGCGCCGCGCCAGGTCCAGGTAAATGTGCGCCATCGCATTGCCGCTCACCATCACTGCTGCCTCGGCTCGCGTAGTGTACACGAACGGATGCGCGATCGTCCTGAAGCCCAGTCGTTTCACGAAACCAGCCAGATCCTCGTGCTGCTCCACCGGCGAATGACCGTGATCACTCACAACCCACAGGTGGGTGTCTTTCCATGTGCCCCGTTCTTCGGCGTCATGCCGGATCTCAGCGACGGCCCGGTCAACGATCTCGAGTGCTCGATCGACGTGTTCGCCGGAATGTCCGACCGAATGCGAGGTCTTGTCTATTCCGGTCAGCGCAGCAAATCCAAAATCGGGTTGCCTCTGACGAATCTGAGCCGCGACTGCGCGGGCGATGTACCGGTCGATGGCAAGCCACCCGCCCACTTTCCCGCGGAAGTGCGTCGCCGCCGTGCGGGCAACAAACGGCAGTCCGTAGCCGATCCGCCTCTCTGACGGAAGGCCGCGGTTGATCATGTTCATTGCGCCGATGCTCGACCCGGCAAGATCGAAGATCGTCGGCGCCGCGGGATCGATGTCCGTGTCGATCCGCCGCATTTCATATCCGACATAACTCCGTGAGTTTCCAGGCAGCCGCGACGTTTTTCTCTCGCGGTCATACCAGCGTAAGCCCGGCAGCCCGATCGACCCCGGATACCTTCCCATCAGAAACGGCGCGTAAGCCGGGCCGGTTACGGACGGGAACACCGAGGTGATGGTGTGCATCGCACCCTCGTCGCACAAACGGCGCAGCGCAGGGACGATTCCGCGCTCTATGGCGCTCGACATTATGTCCGGCCGTGCGCCGTCTGCCACGATGACTATTACGGGCAACGGTTCATCTTGCTAGTGTCATTGTCATGAAGAAAAAGAAAACTACCGACAGAAGTTCAACGGCGGCCAAACCGCGGAAGCCGCGCGCGAAGCACGCGCGCACCCCGACGGGAAAGAAAGCCGATCCAGAGCTCAGAGCTTCAGCGGAAAAAGGAGCTCGGGAAGGAACTCGGGAACGGCTGGAGGAAGGCCATCTGATGGCCGGCCGCACTCCTCCTTCGCAAATGCCTCAGCGACGGGCCAGCGACAAACGCCAGGTCGACGACGCAATCCGAAGTGACTCACTCGTCACTGAAGACGAGAAGCTGCTTCAACAGCCGGCCCCCGGAATCGATTTCACACGCACAGATCCGTGGAGAGTGCTGCGGATTACCGGGGAGATTATCGAAGGATTCGATACGCTCTCATCCGTCGAGAGAGGCGTGACGATCTTCGGGTCGGCGAGAACGTCACCCGAAGACCCGATGTACAAGGCTGCCGAAGAAGTCGCCAGGCTTCTCGCCGAGGCGGGCTTTTCGATCATCACGGGTGCGGGTCCTGGAATCATGGAAGCCGGCAACAAGGGCGCGCATCTGGCGGGCGGGCGCTCGATTGGATGCAACATCGAGCTGCCATTCGAACAGGGGGCGAACCCGTACGTCGATACGCTGGTGCGCTTCCGCTATTTCTTTGTCCGGAAGACGATGTTCATCAAGTACTCGGTGGCGTTCATCATCTTTCCAGGCGGCTTCGGCACTCTCGACGAGCTGTTCGAAGCGATCACGCTGATTCAGACCGGCAAGATATACCAGTTCCCCGTCATTCTTTTTGGACGGCACTATTGGGCTGGTTTGCTGCGCTGGCTGCAGACACGGGTGCTCGCGGAAAAGAAGATTTCTGCGGGCGACATCGACCTGATGATCCTGACTGACGATCCCGCCGAAGCCGCGCACGCGGTGATCAACGCATACGGAGTCCAGGCAAAGAAAGCGGACGAGCGGACCGCCGTCCCGGAGGCCGCGACCTAGCAGCGGATTGCGGCGCCCGAATGCGTGGTTAGCTTCCAAATATCGAGCGCCCATCCGCACGGACGGGCGCTCGGGTTTTTTCCTCACCTCAGGTCGTACTCCGTTGACCGAAAAACAGGTTGTCTCCCCGATGATCGAGAAGCTCAAGGCAACTCTCGGGGCCGAGTCCGAAAAACTTCAGCACGAGCTGAACGTGATTCTCCCAGCTGAGATCCGGAAAGCCGTCGAACACGGTGATCTGCGCGAGAACAGCGAATACAAGGCCGCACTCGAGCGACAGCAGTTCGTTCAGGCCCGGCTCGGACAGCTGCGCCAGCGTCTCAGCAAGCTTTCATCGATCGACGTCGCGCAAATCCCGTCGGACAAAGTCGGTCTTGGATCCGAAGTCACGGTGCAGGACGAAAAGACGGGATCGAAAGAGACTTACAGCCTTGTCTTCGGAGACTCCGTCGAGTTCGAGGAAGGACATGTCAGCATGTCATCTCCTATTGGACTCGCATTGGTGGGGAGAGGCGTTGGCGAGACCACCATACTCAAGCTTCCGGCAGCCATTCGGCGTCTCAGGATACTGAAGCTCAAGACAATTCACGAAGGCTGACCTTCCCCAAAGATTCGCCGCGCATCGCCCGCATACTCGGCGATGTGCTTGCTGGTGAGAGCGTCGTCCCAACCGAGTGATACGGCGAGCTCCGTCGCGATTGGTCCCGCAACGCTCAACCCGTGATCTTTCAGCTCGAACGCGATGTGGGTGCGACGGATCATCACATCCGAGAGAGTGACCGCCATCTCATCGCTCGCCGCGAGTGCAACGTCTGAAAACGTGTAGGCAAGTCCGTGAAGGATCGATCGCGCGAGTTCGGGTCGCCAGGCTTCAAGAGCCGCTCTTCGCTGATTTCTATCCTCACCTGGAAGCGGCTCGTCAGCCGTTCGTGACACTCGTTGTTTCGATCCGAGCGTTTCGATGACTTTATCGACAACTTCCGCTGCCATCGCGCGATAAGTCGTGAGCTTGCCGCCGCTCACGGTAATCACGCCGGCACTGTCGCACTCGATGTGATGCTCGCGAGAGATGCTCGAAGGCGACGTTGCGTTCGGCAAGGCAGCGAGCGGCCTGATTCCGGCCCAGGACGAGACCACATCATCGGGCGTGAGCACGGCATCGGGGAAACAGAAATTCGCGGATGCCAGCAGGTACTGGATATCCGCTCCGCTTGCACGAACCTCCTCGGGAGACTCTCGCGTGAACGTATCTGTCGTGCCGATGATCGCGAGATCACCGCCGGGGATCACGAACATGACGCGCCCGTCGACCGGCGAGGCGAGTGTCACCGCCGATCGGTTCTCGACACGCTGACGCGGCACGGCGATGTGGCATCCTTTCGTGCCCGGAGCCTGCCATGGCCCGGTCGCGCTCACAACGCTGCGCGCACGCACTCGTGCTTCCGCATCCGAGAGCTGGTCTCGAACGATTGCGCCATCGGCTCGGTTCGCCGTCATCGTCACGGAAGATTTTCTCGCATAGCTCACTGCCACCGCGCCATGTGTCATTGCACTCGCTACGTTGGCGAGTGTCATTCGCGTGTCATCCGTCGAGGCATCGTAATAGCTGGCGCCCCCTTTCAGTGAATCTTTGCGGAGAGCGGGCTCATGTTCGAGAACTTCAGCGACGCCGAGTGTGTGATGGCGGCGCAAGCGACCGGTTCCGGCGAGAAGATCGTATGCGGTGAGTCCTGCGCGAAGCTTCCACCTCGGTAAGCGCGCACCGCGGTAGACCGGCCACGTGAATTCGAGTGGCTTGACCAGGTGTGGAGCGATTCTCAACAATGTCTCGCGCTCGCGCACCGATTCGCGCACGAGACCAATCTGACCGTGCTCGAGGTAGCGGATTCCGCCGTGAATGAGGCGGGAAGATCTGCTGGAAGTACCGCCGCCCCAGTCACCTTTATCGATGATCGCGACGCTGAGTCCTCGCATTGCAGCGTCTCGCGCGACGCCTGCGCCGGTTATCCCGCCCCCGATGATGAGCACGTCGAACACTCTCGATTCGAGGGCCGCGAAGGTGCGCTGCATCCTAGAAAGATACCCATACCACGTCTAAGTTCCGGTCATGCCCACGTTTGGTAATGGCCGTCGTGTCGCCATCGTTGCCGGAGTCAGAACCCCGTTTACCAAGGCGGGCACGGCGTTCAAATCCATTTCCGCGATCGATCTCGGAAAGCTTTGCGTTGCCGAGCTCGTTCAACGGACAAATCTGAGCGGAAAAGAAGTTCAGGCTCTCGTTTTCGGCACAGTGGTTCCGTCTGTGGTAGCGCCGAACATCGCGCGTGAAGTCGCATTGATGCCCTTGCTTCCAAAAGGCGTTCAGGCGTTCAGCGTGAGCCGAGCGTGCGCGTCGGCGAATCAGGCAATTACCGACGCTGCCGATCAGATCGCCCTCGGTCATATGGACGTCGCAATCGCCGGAGGCGCCGAGTCTTTATCAAACGTCCCGATTCTGCATTCTGCGGGAATGGCCGAGGCGCTCGTTCTCGCGTCGAAAGCGAAGACTCTCACCGGACGCATGAAGGCACTCGCGCGTGTGAGACCAAAGGATCTCGTACCGATCACACCCGCGATTGCAGAGCCGTCCACCGGCGAGACGATGGGACAGTCCGCCGAGAAGATGGCGAAGCTCAACGATATCTCGCGCGAAGATCAGGACCATTTCGCTCTCAGGTCGCACAGACTTGCAGCAGCGGGTACAGCCGACGGCCGGCTCACCGCTGAGATAATGCCGGTCTACGTTCCGCCGAAATATGAGAGTGTGCTCACTTCCGATAACGGAATTCGTCCAGACACGAGCTACGAGCAGCTTTCCGGCCTTAAGCCCGTATTCGACAGACGCTACGGAAGCGTGACAGCCGGCAACTCATCCCCGCTTACCGATGGAGGCGCGTGCGTCCTCCTCATGAGCGAGGACAAGGCGAAATCACTCGGCTACGAGCCGCTGGGCTTCATCAGGTCATATGCGTATGCCGCGCTCGATCCGGGAGAGCAGCTGCTTCAGGCACCGGTACTCGCTGCTCCGGTCGCGCTGTCGAGGGCCGGGCTTACGCTGCGCGACATGGATCTCATCGAAATGCACGAGGCTTTCGCTGCACAGGTTCTGTCGAACTTGCGCGGCTTCGAGTCGCAATACTGGGCAGAGCGGGCTGGCTTCACTCGTCCGGTGGGTGAGGTAGATCTGGCGAAGCTGAATGTGATGGGCGGATCGATTGCGATCGGTCATCCATTCGGCGCGACCGGGTCGCGCATCACGGTGACGCTGCTCAATGAGCTCGCGCGCCGTGGCGGGCAGTTCGGATTGATGACGGTGTGTGCCGCGGGCGGAATGGGATTCTCGATGGTGGTGGAGCGCGCATGACGACGCCGTACGCTCTCAACACCGAGATCGTCAATGGCATCGCCGTCATCACACTCGATCTGCCGGGCTCTCCGGTCAACAAGTTCAATCGCGCTCTCAAGGACGAATTCGTGGCGTTGTTCGACCGGCTCGAGCGTGATCTGAACGTTCGCGCTGCAGTGCTGTTGAGTGGCAAGAAGGACAGCTGGATTGCAGGCGCTGACATCGAGGAATTTCTCGAGCTGAAGACCGCTGCAGAGGCCGAGCGGCTGAGTCATGACGGGCAGCTGTTGCTCGACTCGATTCACGAGATGCGCACTCCGCTGGTTTGCGCAATCCATGGCGCGGCGATGGGCGGCGCCGTGGAGCTTGCAATCGCTTCGCATTACCGAATTGCGACGGATCATCCAAAGACCATACTCGCACTTCCTGAAGTTCAGATCGGATTGATTCCCGGCGCGGGCGGGACTCAGCGCTTGCCGAGATTGATCGGTGTCCGCGCCGCGCTCGACATGATTCTGACCGGCAAGAACATTCGCGCGAAGAAGGCGCTGCAGATCGGTCTCGTGGACGAGCTCGTTCATCCGTCCATTCTTAGAAAGGTCGCCATTCAGCGCGCGCATGATATTGCGGAAGGCACTCGCCGTCACGAGAAGCGCTCAACTGGAATGGCGGGATTTCTGCTCGACGAGAATCCTGCCGGCCGACGGGTGGTGTTGAAGAAGGCGAGGGAAGAGACACTCAGGAAAACCGGCGGTCACTATCCGGCGCCGCTCGCCGCGATCGATGCTGTTTCCGCGGGATTGAGTGGAGGCCCGAGCAAAGGTTATCGCGAAGAGTCGAGACTGTTTGGCGAGATGGCGATGACCGAAGTCTCGAAGCAGCTGATTTTCATTTTCTTCGCGACCACAGCGCTCAAGAAAGATTCCGGCGTCACAACACTCGAAGGCGACGAGGGTTCAGTGATGCCCATCAACAAAGTGGGAATCCTGGGCGCCGGGTTCATGGGAGCGGGTATAGCGTCCGTTGCGATTCAGCAGGGAACGCTGGTGCGAATCAAGGATGCCGATCATGGACGCGTGGCGAAGGGATTCAGCGCAGTGCGTGAGATTCTGAAGGATCGGCTCATCAGGAAGCAGATCACCCGCACGCAGCTCGCGGATACAATGTCGCTCCTCGGCGGAACAATCGATTATTCAGGTTTCGAGAGCGTCGACCTCGTGATCGAAGCAGTTTTCGAAGACATCGATGTGAAGCATCAGGTGCTTGCGGAAACAGAGGCGGTGATTCGGCCGTCGGCGATCTACGCATCGAACACCAGCACGATTCCAATCACGAAGATCGCTGAGGGCGCCGTCGAGCCGGATCGCGTTCTCGGAATGCATTTCTTCTCGCCTGTGCAGAAGATGCCGCTGCTCGAAGTGATAACTGCTGACCAGACTCACCCATCGGTCACAGCGAGTGTCGTCGCTTATGGAAAGAAGCTCGGAAAGACCGTCATCGTTGTGCGTGACGGTCCCGGTTTTTATGTCAACAGAATTCTCACTCCTTACATAAATGAAGCCGGCCGGCTGCTCGATCAGGGCGCAGCGATCGACTCGGTGGACAAGGCTCTTCTCGATTTCGGATTTCCGGTCGGGCCGATCACGCTCGTCGACGAAGTCGGTCTCGATGTCGGGTCGAAGGCGGGCAAGATCATGCACGAAGCATTCGGCGAGCGGTTTGCACCGCCGGCTTCGATGCAGTCCGTTGTGGCGGCGGGAAGATACGGAAGAAAAGTCAAGAAGGGTTTCTACTTGTACGACGAAGAAGGGAAGAAGGGCGACGTGGACCAGACCGTGTATTCGCTCCTCGCTCCCGGCGCCCGCGAGACTTCGGCAACGAGCGGGGTACAGCTGCAAACGCGCACCGCGTTGTCAGCGGCGGAGATTCAGCAGCGGACGATTCTTCCGATGCTGAACGAGGCAGCGCGATGTCTCGCGGAGAACGTGATTCGATCGGCGCGCGACGGTGACGTAGGAGCGGTGTTCGGCTTTGGATTTCCTCCGTTTCGCGGCGGTCCTTTTCGATACATGGACACTGTTGGCGTATCGGAGATCGTGAGGCAGCTGCAGGATCTCAACGACCGTTTTCCAGGCAGGTTCGAGCCCGCGGAGCTGCTCGTGTCGATGACTCGTCGTGGCGAGCGGTTCTACCCGGAATCGTGACAGCTAGCGCCCGGTCGCGAATTGCGGTTGCAGCTTGCTTTGCATGCGTGGCTTGTGC
>JBBQYO010000150.1:0-7807 GCA_038208605.1 Gemmatimonadales bacterium
GTACGACCTCGCTGGCAACGTAACGGCTCGCACGACAAATGGTCCGCTGTCGATTTCGCTCAGCGGTAATAAGTGGGACGGCACCGGTCTCGATGCACGCACCACGAACGGCCCCCTCACCATCAGCGTTCCGGAGAACTACTCGGCCCATCTGGAAACTGGAACGACGAATGGGCCGGTGAGCCTGGGCTTTCCGGTGACTGTGTCAGGACGAATCAACCGAGATATCTCGACAGATCTTGGCTCGGGCGGCGCGACTATTCGCGCGACGACAACCAATGGTCCGCTCACGCTGCGCAGGAAATAGTCGGTTCGCCCGGAAGGTATTTGACGTTTCACGCTCGAGTGGCGAGAGTCGCTTGGCAGCTCCGATGATGATCCAGTCTTCCGCTCCGGCGGACGATGCGGAGGATGTGGCGCTCGCCGCGTCGGGTGACAGGCGCGCATTCGAGCGGCTGTACAAGACGCACGTGAACAGAGTGTTCTCGGTTTGCACGCGGATGTGTGGAAGCAGGGTTCGCGCTGAGGAGCTGACGCAGGATGTGTTCGTCAGAGCGTGGGAAAAACTTCCGCAGTTCAGGGGAGAGGCGGCGTTTTCGACGTGGATACACCGGGTCGCGGTGAACATCGTCCTGACCGACCGGAAGACAGAAGGGCGAAACAGGATGCGATTGGTCGAAGACGAATCGGAGGCCGGTGAGACGCCAGTTCAGCGAGCTTCGGTGGTGCCGATGTACGGAGACAGGATGGACATTACGAATGCAATGGCAAAACTGCCCGCCGGAGCACGACAGATTTTCGTTCTGCACGACGTGCAGGGCTACAAGCACGAAGAAATTGCCGAGATGTGCGGAATCACGGCGGGTGGCAGCAAGGCGCAGCTTCATCGCGCCCGGCTCCTATTGAGAGAGGCGTTGACACGATGAGCGAAACATGATGACATGCGCGGACTGTGATGAGATGTTCCTCGAATTTTTCGAGGGAACGCTTTCCTCCGACTTGCGCGAAGGTTTCGACAAGCATGTCGCTGCCTGTGCTCGATGCCAGGGCCTGATTCGCGATATCGATGGAATTCGCGAGCAGGCCTCTGCGTTGCCGGAGCTCGCTCCATCGCGTGACCTATGGAGCGGAATCGAAGCGCGGATTCAACCGCGCGTTGTTTCAATCGCGCCGCATCCCGCCGGACAATTGTCAAGGAGATGGCTCGCGGCTGCAGCAGCAGCGCTCATCGTTGCGACCTCGGGGATCACCTACGTGGCGACGACTCACTCGTTCAATGCAAGTACGGCCGGTTCAGTTGCGCGTTCATCGGCAACCCTTCCTCCGCAGGTTGCAGTCGCAACCCCGCCGGATGCGAGCGTAGCAGCCGGGCCGGACGCTTCTTCCGGGGCTGCGCCATCGGTCTCACCAACAGTTGCTTCCTCGTCCGGACCGAAGACGAGCCGAGCTTCCGGTCAGCCAGGTCGCTCAGTCAATCCGCCGGCCGCCATGTCACGAACTTCGCTCGCGTCGGCTTCCGCCGCGCCCGCCACAGCATCTGATCTCGCCTTTGCGAGTGAGATCAACCAACTGCAGAGTGTGTTGATCGAACGGCGGTCGCAGCTCGATCCGCAAACCGTGAAAGTCGTCGAAGACAATCTCAGGCTGATCGACACGGCGGTGAAACGTGCGCGGTCTGCACTTGCAAAAGATCCGGCAAGTGGATTCCTCACGCGCCAGCTCGACAATGCGCTTCAGAAGAAGGTGGAACTGCTGCGGACGGTAGCGTTGCTGCCGGCCAGCACTTGAGGGCTAAAAGGACATAATGAAAACATTGGCAATACTCTGTGTCGCCGTCTCGGCAGCCGCTGTTCTCGGTCCGGCTCGCGAAGCCGGCGCCCAGGATGACCGCTACCGCGAAAAGTTCGACACGGCTGTTACGCTCGATCGCGGTGGGACTGTGAGCGTTTCTGTCTACTCCGGGCACGTGAACGTCGTCGGAGTTTCCGGTTCGCAGATGAGAGTTCGCGGAGTCGTCGACCGCGGCGAGCTCAAGTTCGATTCGCATTCCGGATCGGTGCGGATGCAGATCGAGCCCGATGGGCGGCATGGCGGCAATGCGGATCTCGACATCACCGTTCCAATCGGAACTCGCGTGCAGATCGACGGTTTCTCATCCCAGTTCAGCGTGAGGGGAGTGAAGGGCGAAGTGAAGCTTCAATCGATGAGCGGCAATACCGAAGTAACCGACGCCGTTGGACGCGTGGCAGTTGAGACAGTATCCGGCAACATCTCGGTTAGCAACGTCGATGGGGACCTGCGCGCCGAGGCCGTGAGCGGACGGGTGGACATCGGGAATATCGATGGTGATATCGAGGGCGAATCGATCAGCGGACACGTGTGGATCACCGGTGCAAAATCAAAGTCGGTGCGCGCGGAGACGGTGAGCGGATCGGTCAGCTACAGCGGGACGGTAGATCAGACCGGCACGTACACGTTCAAGTCGAACTCGGGTCGGGTCACTCTTGCGATCCCTGCAGACGTGGGGGCGACCGTCAGTCTCGAAACGTTCAGCGGAAATGTCGACAGCGATTTTCCAGTGACACTTGGCTCGGGGACCAATCGTATTGGTCATGACAGCAAGTTCGAGTTCAAGATCGGCAATGGCAGGGCTCGCATGACACTCGAGTCGTTCAGTGGCAACATCAGAATCCAGCGCGGCATCAACCGCGACAACCAGGAGTGACGGACATGAAAAGAATTGTCGGTGCGCTGGCGCTCGTCGCGATAGCTGCGTCCCCCTCCGCCGGGAGAACGCAGGACCTCGGCCGCAATTCGACTGTCTGGACGTGGGACGGACGCGTCTCGAATGGCAACTGGTTTCGGCTGTCGAGCGTAAACGGCCCTGTGTCGATCGAGCAGAGCAATGACAACATGATTCACGTGCGCGCCGAAAAGACCGTGAGGCGGGGTAATGTATCCGATGTTGGCTTCCAGGTGATTCAGAGTGGTGGAGACGTTCGGGTTTGCGCACTGTGGCGCCGCGATGTCTGTGATGAGGATGGCATGCACTCACGCCACAACGACGACGATGGCAACAACGATCACAACGATGTGAACGTGCGATTTACGGTGAAGGTCCCCGCCGGAGTGCGAGTCAGTGCAGGCACTGTCAATGGCGAGATGCGCGTTCACGATGTGAGCTCTGACGTTCGCGCCAGCACAGTCAACGGCCTGGTGGAAGTCAGGAATGTCGGCGGTGAAGTTCGCGCCAACACGGTGAACGGCGCCGTCGAGGTGACGACGAAATCCGGACCCGTGAGTGCGAACACCGTCAATGGCGACATCGATGTGCGGATGGCGTCACTGTCGCGCGACGGCGAGATGAGCTTTCACACGGTCAATGGAAGTGTCACTGTCGAGACGCCCGCCGCGCTCGATGCAGATGTCTCTCTCGACACCATGCACGGATCTATTTCGAGCGACTGGCCGGTGCAGCTGAGCGGCAGATTCGGGCCGCGGCATGCGGAAGGAACAATCGGTCGCGGCGGACGCAGCATCAAGCTGCGCACGTTGAACGGAAGCGTAGAGCTGAGAAAAAGCAGATAGATCCGATCCCATACGTTGGGCGTAATGACGACGTGGTTAACACAACACGCTTTAGTCAAACACACCTAACAAAGGGATCGAATAATGAAGAAAATGATCGCAGCGGCCGCGGTTGCCGCACTGATGGCGGGCGCAGGGTCAGTCTCCGCGCAGACAGTGATGGTCGGCGGCATGGCCATGTACCCGACCAGGGACATCGTCGACAATGCAGTAAACAGCGCGGATCATACCACGCTCGTCGCAGCGGTGAAGGCTGCTGACCTCGTCGCCACACTGAAGACGAAGGGTCCGTTCACGGTCTTCGCACCCGTCAAAGACGCATTCGAGAATCTGCCCGATGGCACAGTCGCGACACTGCTCAAGCCTGAGAACAAGGCCGCGCTGACGAAGGTTCTGATGTATCACGTAGTAGCCGGCCGCCTGGGTGAGCATCAGCTCATGGAGATGATCAGGAAGGGCAACGGCCGCGCAACGTTGAAGACGGTCAGCGGCGGAATGATCTACGCCAGCCTGAACGGACCGCACAACGTGGTCATCACTGACGAGAGCGGCAACACGGCGCACATCTCGACGTACGATGTCAATCAGTCGAACGGCGTTATCCAGGTGATCGATCGCGTTCTTCTTCCAAAGATGTAGCATTCCTGCTGGACAAGCGCCGGGGCCGCAACGCTCCGGCGTTTTCCTTGCTCTAGATTTCCGTATCAAAACGATGCGAGAAATCAACAGATGGCTGAAGTCTCCGGGGAATCAGTTCGCAACAACGAGCAGGAGAGCAGGTTCGAAGTCGAGGCAGGCGATGAGCTGGCGATCGCGCAGTACAGGCGCGAGGGATCGAAGATCTATTTCACGCACACTGAAGTTCCCGAACACCTCGAAGGGCAGGGGATTGGCAACACGCTCGCGCACGCGGCGCTCGAGTTCGCTCGCTCCAACAAGTTCCGCGTAGTTCCGCAGTGCGAGTTCATCGCTGATTTCATCGAGAAGCATCCAGAATACCAGGACCTTGTCGATCAGGCATGACTTTCAAGGATCTGTTCTCTGAGCGCGCGGCGCTGTACTCGCGGTATCGTCCCCAGTATCCCCCCGAGTTGTTTCGGTGGATCGCAGGGCTCGTCAGTCAGCATGACGTATGCTGGGACTCGGGGACAGGGAACGGACAAGCGGCGAAGGGTCTCGCACGCATCTTCAACTCCGTAATTGCGACCGACGCCAGCTCGAATCAGCTGGCGCAAGCAATGCCGGATCCTGCGATCGAATACCGCGTGGCCTCGGCATCGGAAAGCGGTCTGCGGGACGCATCAGTGAACATGGTAACGGTCGCGCAGGCTCTGCACTGGTTCGATCTCGACGCGTTCTATTCGGAAGTGAAACGCGTGCTTCGTCCGGACGGCGCGCTTGTCGTTTGGGGTTACAGCGATCCGCTGATGGAAACGGCAGCGCTCGAAGCGATCGTTCACGGGTACAATCGGGGCACGGTGGAGGAATACTGGATGCCCGAGCGCGCGATGGTACTCGACGGCTATGCCAATATTCCGTTTCCTTTCAACGAAGTGGAGACGCCCCAGCTCTATCTCGAATGCAGGTGGACGCTGCCCGAGCTTGCGGGCTACCTGCGCACGTGGTCAGCCACCGCCAGCTACGTCAAGACGCACGGTACCGATCCTGTCGAAGCAGTTCAAACCGCGCTCGAACAACACTGGGGTGTAACGGAAAACCGCCGTCTCATCAGGTGGCCGCTGCACGTTCGTGCAGGACATGTAACCTGACGAGACGGCGGCTCGCGCCGCGAAGATTTACTTCGCGGCGGGTGTCGTCTCCGGAAGTAGAACAAACCGCGCGTAGTTCGCTGTATTGAAGTAGCTCTTCGCTGCCTGCTGCAGCACAGCGGGGGTCAGCGTTTTAACGAGATCATCGTAGGCAGAACCAAGACCGGCCGGGTCCTCGCCGGACTGATCGCGCGCGACGATGTTGCTTGCCCAATATGAGTTGGTCTTCACATCCACTTCGTGTGCGCGAAGCAGCTCTTCCTTGACCTTGTCGACATCAGCCTGCGAAACCGGCGCAGCCTTGAGCCCTTCGATCAAGTCGAGCGTTGCCTTGTAAAGCGGCTCTACATTCTCCGGCGACGATCCGAAGGTGACCTGCACCGCATACTCCTGCCGTGGATCGCGATTGCAACCGCCACCGACGTTCGGGCTGTAGGTACCGCCGAGTTTCTCTCGCAATGTCTCGTTCAACTTGGTCTGCACGAGCGTCGTCAGTCCGCGAAGCACCATTCGTGATTCCGGTGAATACGTGCACGCTCCGGTAAAGAAGACGATCGAGTTCGCCTTCGGCTCGGTACCCTTGTGAACGACGCGCTGAACGACGCCTTTCGGCGGTGCGCCGCCGCGGTTTACCGGCACGTCCTTCCGTGCCACCGTTGGAAGTGACGCGAGGTAAGTCTCGACCAGCGGCTTCATCGTCGCTGTGTCCACATTGCCAACAAAGACAAACGTGAAATCACTCGCATCCGCAAACCGGTCCCGGTAGAAGCTCACCGACTTTACGGGATCGATCTCCGCGAAAATCGCCGGACTGATCGGTCGCGAGCGGAAAGAGTGTTGAGACATCACGCTGGTGAGCGTGTCGGTGAAAACAGAGTTCGGATCCGCGCCGCGATTGGCGAGGAACGGTCCTACCTGCGCCTTGAAAGCAGCAAATGCCACTGTGTCCAGACGCGGCGCTGTGAAGTCGAGGTAAACGAGCTGAAACATCGTTTCGAGATCCTTTGGCGATCCTGAGCCTCCAATCCGCTCGGTCGTTTCGCCGATGCTCGGAGCGACGCGAACAGCTTTACCGCTGAGCTTCTTGTTGAGGTCGATGAAATTGAACGCGCCTATTCCACCGAGGGCTACCACCTGCGATGCGAGCGCGGCGGACATGTAATCCTTGTCTTCCGCGAGTGAGGTTCCGCCGGGACTGTAAGCAGACAGAATCACTTCGTCGGCCTTGAAATCAGTCGGCTTGACGATTACGCGCGCGCCATTCGACAGCTTCCATTCGACTCCGCCAATTCCCGGAAGCGCTTTCGATGCGATGATCTTTCCTGGAGCGGGTGGCCTGGGAATGAGCGCGTCGGTTGAAAGCGTCTCCGTCCACGCCGCTATCTGCGCCTTGTTCGCCCGGTCGAATGCAGCGAGGATGCCTTCGCGAGTTGGAAGCGCCACCCCGGTCTTGACCGGTGACTGCGCGATGATGACTCGATTCTCGTCGGTGATCCAGCTTCTTGCCATCTGGTTCACGTCCGCAAGCGTGATTGTCGGGGCAAGCTGCTGAGCGATCTTGTACTCATACTCGATTCCGGGAATCGATTCGCCCTGCAGGAAGTTGCGAATGTACTCCTCGACGAACGAGCCAGACTGCGTCTTGTCGCGCTCCGCGTATCCGCGCTCGTAGGAGCGAAGGAGGTTCTGCCGTGCGCGGTCGAGCTCCGACTGAAGGAACCCGAACTGATCGACTCGGCGTGCTTCCTTGAGAAGAGCTTCGGTGCCGGCTTCGATGCCGCCATCCTTTACGTTTGCACCGAGCGTGAACGCATCCGTATTGCGGGCGAAGAAAGCATCCTTCGATGCGCTGGCGCCGAGGAACGGAGCGTCGGGCTTCTGGGTGATTTCGGTGAAGCGATCGTTCAGCATTTCCAGATACAGCCGCTCGATCAGATCGCGCCGGTAATCGCCGACAGTCCGGGTGATTGAGACAGGCAGCTTGTAGATGAGATTGACGTTCGAGCTCGTCGCTTCCTTGTCGCTGGCAATTGCAACGAGTGGAACCTTGTTGCCGGGCACATCGTAAACTGGCCGCTTCGGTGCCGTAGACTTCGCTGCGGGAATGCCCGAGAAGTGAGTGCGAATCTGCGTCTCGATTGCCTGCGGATCGAAATCGCCGACGGCAATGACAGCCATCAGGTCGGGCCGGTACCAGTCGTTGTAAAATGCGTGAAGCTTGGCGGGCGTCGCAGCCATGATGCTTTGCTCGTTGCCGATCGGAAGTCTCTCAGCGTAGCGTGAACCCTTGAATGCAACGGGAAGCCACTGTTGCAGCATGCGTTCTCCGGCGCCGCGACCGCCTCTCCATTCCTCTCGAACTACGCCTCGCTCGTTAGCGACCTCGGTCGGATCGAGTGTCTGACCGTGTGCCCAGTCTTCGAGAATCGTGAAAGCCTGGTTGACGATGC
>JBBQYO010000151.1:0-7769 GCA_038208605.1 Gemmatimonadales bacterium
TCTGCCGCCGGACTACTCGAGTTCTTCGACTCGTTATCCCGTCCTCTACATGCACGATGGGCAAAACGTGTTCGACAATGCGACGAGCTTCGCTGGCGAATGGGGTGTGGATGAAACGCTCGACAGCCTCAGCACGAATAAGGCGACGGAAGCGATCGTCGTGGCGGTCGACCACGGCGGAGCGCGGCGGTTCGATGAATACTCACCGTGGAAGAATGCAAAGTACGGCGGGGGCGAAGGGGATCAGTACGTCGAATTTCTGGTGAAGACTCTCAAGCCGTACATCGATTCGCACTACAAAACGCTTCCCGATCGGCACAATACGGCCATCGCCGGCTCGAGCATGGGCGGATTGATTTCGCTCTATGCGATTCTCAAGTATCCGGACGTATTCGGGCGGGCTGGAATTTTTTCGCCGGCGTTCTGGGTAGCGCCGCAGATGAAAGACCTGATCCGCTCATCGGCTCCGCTCCGGTCCGATGTGGAGCTTTACTTCGTGATCGGTGGGCAGGAGGCCGCAAACGCAGCAGAAGCCGCGACGTATGTGAAGGATCAGGAAAACATTGTCGATGCGCTGGTTGCCCGCGGGCTGAAACGCGGAACGAACATCGTTTCATATGTAAGGCCAGACGGCAGCATTCCGAGTGGTTCTGGCGCCGCGAGTTTCCGGCGGCCTACGAGTGGCTCCGCAGCCATTCTCGATGATTTCCATCTGGCGAGCTCCAACAGCGAACCTGAGAACTCGTGTGCGAACTCCAAACTCCCAACTCAACTCAAACTCAATACTGTATACTGTATACTGTATACTGACAGCTGGACTCACCGGCTGTGTATCCCAGGCGAACGTTTTAACGAGACGTAAAACGGAAGCATGAGGAAGGGCCGATCGCCAAGTTTTGCGACGGCGCTCACATACCCGGTCAGTAAATCCCCGCTGCGTCGGAGTGTGATCTCAATGGTGTGAGGCAGGCCTGCGACGCTCGAGAGCGGGAGCCCGCCCGACAGCTGCGACTCCATCAGTCCATACGACACGGTGGCGTCTGCATGCTTAAGCGAGTCGCTGCCAAGCGCCGCACTCAATCCTCCAGCGTTGAGCATCACACGTATTGGAATCTCCGACGTGGATGTCTTCACGAATCCGTTCCAGCTGCCCCACCACAGCGAGTCCTCGCCTGCCGGGTGAGGAACGAAAGCGGCGGGAATGTCGTGACTTGCCGGCGGGGCGTTGAAGCCTGCTGCGCGCAGGAGCAAGTCGCAGAGCTCGACCGTGAATCCATCTGGCACCTCTCCGTTAACCAGCACCGCCACTGCAAGGCCTTCAGCAGGAGGCACTTTCATCGAAGCCGAATGCCCCAACGCTGCACCGTCGGCGAGCAGAGTCAGGCCGCCATCCGAACGAAACGGGTCCTTCCACCATCCGGCCGAGTAGTAGGGATACTGACTGAAATCTTCGATCTCGCGCTGGCCCTGCGCGCTGAGGAACGGAGAATTCCGGTCGAGGAACACTTGACGTGCAAGTGCGATTTGATCGTGCGCGCTCGATTTGGCGGACGAGCGTGAACAGACCAGCACGTGGACAGGCTGATCGGGTGCCTCCTGCTACCTACTGGGAAATTCACGAAAGAGATTCAAAGGCAAATCAGGGCGTGGTGGTCAAAGTCGACCACCGTGTGCGCACGACAGCGTCCGCAACCTTACGCCAGTATTACAATCCGCAAGTTCTCCTCGCCCGCGTCTATTTTGCATTGAGTCTCTGCGAGCAGCCTGTATGCGCCACTTCCACGCTGGAGAGTCCTGCCACACGGCAACTGCTCAACCCTTGGCGCAGTTGCGACAAAAGCAACTCCATGTTTAACTCAACCGCCCCTTGCCACCATTCAGCCGAAAATGACCACGTCGTGACCAGGGAATACATTGTGTTCGGTGCGCCTTTCTTCGACCAGGCCACGATCGACGACGTGGCTGATTGCCTCCGGTCAGGTTGGATCGGGACAGGGCCGAAAGTTGCCCGCTTCGAAGAGCGGGTACGCGAATACACGGGCGCGGAGCACGCTGTCGCTCTCAATTCCTGCACGGCTGCTCTTCATCTCTCCCTCATCGCCGCCGGAATCGGGGAGGGCGACGAAGTCATCACTACTCCCATGACTTTCTGCGCGACGGCTAACGCCATCGTTCACAGCGGGGCACGACCGGTCTTTGTCGACTGCGATCGCAGAACCCAGCTCATTGATCTGGATCGCATCGAAGCAGCGATCACTCCGCGCACCCGAGCGATCATGCCGGTACACTTTGCCGGGCGCATCTGCGACATGACAGCGATCGGCGAAATCGCGCGTCGTCACGGGCTCCTGGTAATCGAAGATGCGGCTCACGCGATCGAGGGCAGGTACGATGGTCGGAAAGTTGGCGCAATCAGTGACATCACGTGCTTCAGCTTTTACGTGACCAAGAACGTCACTACCGGTGAGGGGGGCATGGTCACGACGAACGACCCGGTTCTTGCCGGGCGCATCAAGACCCAGGCGCTGCATGGAATGTCGCGCGACGCATGGGCCCGGTTTTCAGACGCTGGCTACAAGCATTACGAGGTGGTCGAGCCCGGATTCAAGTACAACATGATGGACCTCCACGCAGCGATTGGTCTCAACCAATTCGACCATGTCGACCTGTGGCTCGACCGCCGGAACGAGATCTGGCGCCGTTATGAAGAGGAATTTAAAAATCTGCCGGTGGGTCTTCCGGCTGGCGACGACCCGCGCATGCGTCACGCAAGGCACCTCTACACACTCATGATCGACCGGGAGCGAACCGGGCTTGGGCGCGATGACTTCATTGGCCGAATGCACGAAAGAAATGTCGGCACCGGTGTGCATTACGTGGCCGTCCATCTGCATCCCTGGTATCGAGAAACTTTCGGGCTCGATGCGAAGGATTTTCCCAATGCTACATGGATCAGCGAACGCACGGTGTCGCTTCCGATAACTCCGCATCTGAGCGACGATCAGGTGAGCGACGTGATCCATGCCGTCGGCGATTCGCTCGAGGCTTGATCGGCCCTGGATCTGTAAAGCACCCAGGCAATACGCGGGTCAGCCGATGATTCGGTCGTAAATGGAATCCAGGCGCATTTTGCGAATATCGTAGCGCTCCTCGACAAGCTTGCGTGCGTTGCGGCCCAGCTCGGGTGCAGCCGACCAATCGCTCACAATTGTCCGCAGGACTGTCTCGATCTCATCGGCGTTTCGCTCCGACACCAGCCAGCCCGTGCGGCCGTCGTCGACGATTTCCGGAATGTCGCAGTGCCTCGTTGCGAGGATCGGCATCCCGCCTGCGGCAAGCATTGTCATCACAACCGGATGCCCACCCTCGGAGTCGCCGCTCGATGCCTGCACGCTCGGGTGAAGCAGGATGTCATGTTCACGCGCCAGATCTTGCAGGGTGCCGAGGCTCATGAAGCGATGCACCGACACTTGCGCCGCGACGCCGTGACGCTGGGCTGTCTCCAGAATGTTCTTCTTGACGAGCGCATCTTTCCTGGAACCGCCGTCGCCGACAATTGTCAGGCGCATCCCGGGATTGTCACGCGCGACTCTGCAGAACGCCTCAACTCCATACGGAATTCCCTTCTTTTCAACGAACCGCGACGCCATCAGGACCTTCAGCTCACGTCCCTCGCCACGTCGCTCGTGAAATGGTATCGCAGCTACGTCGACGCCGAGGCGATGCACCAGAATTTTGTCTTCGGGTCCGCCAATGCGCATGAGCTGACTTGCCGCCGCAGGGCCCTCCGCGAGGAACAGAGCGCCAATTCGAAACACGTCGGCATACTTGTGTCGCAGGCCACGTTCGCCATCCGGATGCTTCCACATGTCAACGCCGTAAAATGACGTGACGAGCGGAAGCGCCAGCCGCTCTGCGGTCGACGCTACGTAGGTGGCGATTCCTCCGCCGTGTGCGTGTACGGCTTTCGCATTTTCTTTTTTCGCGACGTACTCGAAAAACGTCGAGTAGTGCGCATACTTGCGAAACCCGCGATCGAACAGTCGAAAATAAAGGGGACTCTGCCGAAGCGAGTACAACGGATCAAACGGGAACGCGTCTGGATGAGTGGTTCCCTTCGCGGCAAACACCGAGCGGTATCGCTCTACGTTCTTTACCTGGTGATAAATCCAGTTCTCGGGAGGCGGCAGATAGGTTCGCACCGTCTGGAGAATTGTCGGTTTCGACATTAAACTCGGAGCCATTCGCACACCGCCGCAATCACGCCCGTCATGTCAGTATCGTCGAGTTGAGAGCGGAAAGACACTCGCAGCATTGGTCAGACAAGCCGAAACTCGGCCACCAAAGGGGGGACGCGGCGCGGATCGTAGCAATTTCAATGTTCGCGCCGTACCAAAGCGTGGGACCTTGCCTGGCTGATGTCTTAACCTGAAGCTGAGGGCTATTTACGTTCATGCAAAGACGACACTGACCTGGAGGAAACCGCGGCGCTTTCGCTAATTTCACCAGTTCTCGTGGCCTTACAAATCCGATAGCTTGCAGGGTCTCCCGGCAGGCAATTTCCAGATAATCCTTCAAAAGCATCCAGGACCGCCGATTCGTTCTGACCAAATCGCATACCAAAATACGTTTGGCAATCCGGCCCTTGCCAGATCAGATTCGCGCAGGGTCAGGCGCAGACACCTCACAGGTAAATAACTACTGTGACGCTGGGTCGTCTCTATAGCACACTCAAAGGATAGCTATGCACCACCCGAAATTATTGCGGTCGATATTCGGTCGATCCGCGATGATCCCCGCAGCACTGCTATGCGTAATCCTGTCCGGGTGCGCCGACCAACAGCCGACCGCCCCAATCCTTCGGCCTGTCGCGCGGAGCTATGACGCCCAATTCAACAAGTTTTTCATCGCGTGGTCGCAGACGTACAGCGCCAGTCCGATCCAGACGCAGACATTCTCGCTCGACGCTCGACAGGACCGTCAGTACGCGGACCTTTATCCCAATCAAAGCGTTCTTGCCTTCGCCAGGGCTAACCCCGGCCGGCTCTATATCCACGGCGACGAACCTGACCAGTACTGCATTACTCCCTCCGACTACGCAGTTTATTTTCACGACTTCGTTACGGCAGTGCGTAGCGCGGATGCAACGGCGCGGTTTTCTCCCGCCGGCCTTTCAGAGCCGAATTACTATTGTTGCCCGCCGCCCGCAGACGAGCCGTGCAAGCTGAGAATGCATTCGACGGGTTACGCCGAACAGTTCTACAACGCGTATGTACAGCGTTACGGAGCGGCCCCGCCCGTCAGCGAATGGCGGTTCCATGATTTCGGGGTGAAGTTCGCCGTTGGAGACGTGGACGGGTGGTGGTCGAGGATCGACGCCGACGCAGCGTGGGCAGTCGCCCACGGCGCGAACATGGTACTGGGAACCTGGGGATTCACTGGGTGGAGAGAACCCGCGCCGGCGCTTCAAGAGCACCTCAAACAGGCGATGGGCCGCCTTATGAACGACAAGAGAATCAACGGAGCGGTCTTTTGGAGCTACGAACCGTGGATTGACACGGCTCACCCGCTGGTGGACGCTAGTGGCGTACTGACGCCAGAGGGACAGACTTACGTAAACCCGCTGACGGACGTACCAGCTGAACTGAAAATCGTTGGCTCGGCGGACGGATACGCAAAGCTTCGTTGGACCAACACGACATCAGCCTGGGCAGCTGAGGCGGAGTTCTGGGTTCAGCCAGCCGGATCCAGTTCCTTCATCTATCACAATACGGAGCGGGTCGCCGGTCCTGCCGCAACGCAAACTCCCGTCGTGGTCTTCAACATCGGCGACAGCGTAAAAGCGCGCGTCCGGTACTACAACGTCTTCGGTCAGGCTGCCTGGTCGCCTTTCAGCAATACTGTCCTGCTGGCATCGACCGATTCGAAGTCGGACCCGGGAGCAGTATCCGGCAAAAGGCCACTGTTCTGTTTCTTGCAGTTGTGTTCCTGACAGGTCATCCGGTAATTCCGGAAGTTGCAGCTATAGCCTCGAGGAACAAGTGATCGTGATGGTGAAATTCATGAGCCCATATGACATCGATCAGGGCGCGACTGCCTGCCGGGGTCGAACCAGAGGCAGCGGCGTAGATAGTCTGGTGCTTCCACGCATGAACGAAGTTCACGCTCGATTCATTCCGCGGACGGAGTGAGCAAACTTTCTGTCACGCCAGCCCGGCTGGTGTCGGTGTTTCTCGTGCTTGCGTTGTCTGTCGGTTGCGGCGGCGAGAAAACGGAGCCACTGGTTGCGACGTCACTCGAGGCGAACTCCTCGACCTCAGTGACCGGCGTTGCGGGCGCGGTCGTGACGCCGCCTCCCTCCGTCACGGTGAAAGACCAGAACGGTTCACCGATTGGTGGCGCAGAGGTGACCTTCGCGGTAGTCAGCGGCGGTGGTTCGGTTTCCGGTGCGACGGGGACAACCGACGCTTCCGGCATCGTGACCGTGGGCTCGTGGACGCTTGGCCCGGCTACGGGAGCCAATGTGCTCAGCGCAACTTCGGGGACACTGGCTGCCGTTGCATTCACCGCGACATCCGCTGCGGGAGCACCTGCTTCAATCGCCCGGAACGGAGGCGACAATCAGACCGCTTTGACTGGAAGTGCAGTCGCGGTTCCCCCGTCCGTCATCGTGAAGGACGCAAATGGCAACCCGAGGCCCGACGTATCGGTGACCTTTGCGGTCGCGTCCGGTGGAGGTTCGATCACCGGTGCGACGGCCGTCACAAATGCGGCTGGCGTGACAATGGTGGGCAGCTGGACCCTCGGAAGCGCGGCCGGTGCAAACTCGCTCTCTGCAACAGTTGCGGGCGTTCCACCGGTGACATTCGCGGCCGTAGCGACTTCCCGGATTTGCACCGCCCGGTCGTCATACACTTTCGGGACCAGCACCAGCGGAACGTTCTCGGCCGACGACTGTCGGTTGTCGGATGGCAGCTTCGTCGACTTTTACAACACCAGCGTTCCGCAGTCTGGAGCGTATTTCTTCCGCGAGTCGGCAGTCTTCGACACGTACCTGCTGCTGGCAATGCCCGATGGAACTACTATCGCCGAGAACGATGATGAGTCCGAAACGGGAACGAATTCGGGCATCAAGGCGATCCTGCCCGCCGGCAACTATCTGCTTGGTGCGGGCGTATTCGCTCCGGGCGTGACTGGCAATTACACGATCTCGTCGACGACTGCTCCGGCCGACGTAGCAAACTGCGAGGCCGTCTTTGTCATCAAGGGCGTTACGACGACGCAGAATATCAGAACGACCGATTGCAATCGCGCGAGCGCTGGTGCGGCGCCCATCTATTCCGACCGCTATCTAATTTTTCTGAATGCCGGCACGACGATCACGATCAACATGACATCGTCGGCGGTGGATTCATTCCTGCAGCTCGTTCGGCTGGACGGAGTGGTCGTCGCGCAAAACGACAACATCGATGCGACCACGAACAATGCGCGCATCACCTTCACGGTCACGCAGACGAACTACTATGCGATTTTCGCCCGCTCCGTCCCGACGACGGCCACTGGCGCATACACGCTATCGATTCAATAGAACGCAGGAGCTAACGCCGCGGGCTTCGCCTGCTTTCAGCAGTTAGCAACACTAGTCACCAGGCTCCCGGCGGTCGCTTTTCTCCTGGTGTAAGCTTTGCGACAGGATTCGCGTGCTTGCCAGAGCGGCATGAGCTCGAATACCAACCGACATCAGGGAATCTCATATGGCGACATTCACC
>JBBQYO010000152.1:0-7765 GCA_038208605.1 Gemmatimonadales bacterium
GGCGGCAACAAGATCGGCGAGAAAATCATGGACCCGCGTATCAGCCTCACAGCTGATCCGTTTGATCCAATGATCCTTGCCCAGCCATGGGACGGCGACGGACTTCCCCTCGGCAAGCAGGTCTTCGTCGATCACGGGACGTTGAAGGAATTGTACTACTCGCGCTTCTGGGCGAAGAAGATGAACAAGCAGCCAACAGGTGCGCCGAGCTCGTTCATCATGACCGGGGGTACGACGTCGCTGGATGAGATGATCAGGACTACCCAGCGTGGAGTGCTCGTCACGCGCCTGTGGTATCTGCGCGAAGTCGATCCAAGGACGATCATGTACACTGGGCTCACCCGCGACGGCACGTTCCTGATCGAGAACGGAAAAATATCCAAAGCGGTGAAGAATTTCCGATTCAACGATTCGCCGCTGTTCATGCTCAACAATCTCGAAGCGATCGGGCCAGCGGTGCGTCTCGCGGGAACAGAAGCCGGAGGTGCCGTTGTCGTGCCGCCGATCAAGGTGAAGGATTTCAACTTCACGTCGCTTTCCGACGCGGTCTAAACGACAAAAGCCATTAACTACGATGCACAGATGAAAACGATGCACAGATGAAGACGGAACTACCGGGATGGGGAACGGCGAAGGACCTGTGACGGCGAGGGTAGTTCCTCCCGATTCGTAGTTGTTGTCATCTGTGCATCGTTTCATCTGTGCATCGTAGTTAATGGCCTCTTAAGGGTGCAACGGAAACGAGAGGGGCCTCCCGGAGAGTGGGGTGGCCCCTTTTTTCTGTCGTGTCGAACCGGTACACTTTCCGGCACCCCCACACCCGGATCGAAATGATGCGCGCTGTAGTCCTGACCATTCTCTCTGCCGCCGGAACGCTGGCGATGACCCCGTCAGCCGCGGATACTGACGCGATCCGCGGATTTACACCCGAATCTTCCCGCGTCGAACGCGACTGGGAATCGAAATTCAAGTCGATCCCCGAGCCCGGCAGAATGCGCGAAGCGATGCGCCGCCTCTCCGCGCGGCCGCACCACGTCGGGTCCGCATACGGCAAAGCGAACGCGGAATGGATCCGCGATCAGTTCCGCTCGTACGGATGGCAGGCCGACATCGAAAACTTCGACGTTCTTTTCCCGACGCCAAGAGAGCGAGTTGTAGAGATGATCTCGCCGACGAGATTCGTCGCCGACCTGAACGAGAGAAAACTCGACATCGATCCGACGTCTGGCCAGACGGATGAGCAGCTTCCGGCGTATGTCGCATACTCACACGATGGCGACGTCACCGGTCCGCTCGTTTTCGTCAACTTCGGCATTCCCGCTGACTACGAGGAGCTCGAACGCCATGGAATTTCCGTCAAGGGCGCGATCGTCATCGCGAAGTACGGCGGATCATGGCGCGGCATCAAACCGAAAGTCGCTGCCGAGCATGGCGCAATTGGCTGTCTGATTTATTCGGATCCGGGGAACGATGGGTATGCGGTTGGCGACGTATTCCCGAACGGTCCGATGCGTCCCTCGCAGGGAGTGCAGCGCGGCTCGGTAGCCGACATGCCGACCTACCCCGGCGATCCGATGACTCCGGGTATCGGCGCGACGAAGGGCGCGAAACGGCTGGCACTCGATAAGGTTCCAACCATCACGAAAATTCCGACGTTGCCGATTTCTTACGGCAATGCGCAGCCGCTGCTCGCCGCATTGAGCGGACCGGCGGTTCCAGCCGCGTGGCGAGGTGGCCTGCCCATGACGTATCGCTTCGGGCCCGGACCCGCGAGAGTCCACCTCAAGGTCAAGTCAGACTGGAATACGCGAACACTGAACGACGTGATTGCGCGGCTCCCCGGAACGACCGAAGCGAATCAGTGGGTCATCCGCGGCAATCATCACGATGCGTGGGTGAACGGCGCAGAAGATCCAATCTCTGGACTTGTGGCCGAGCTCGAGGAGGCGCGCGCATTGGGGAGCTTGGCTAAGCTGGGTTGGAAGCCGAAGCGCACGATCATCTACGCAGCGTGGGATGGCGAAGAGCCCGGTCTGCTTGGATCGACCGAGTGGGTCGAGACACATGCTGACGAGCTCGCAAAGCACGCCGTCGCCTACATCAACAGCGACACGAACGGCCGCGGATTCCTGGACATCGAAGGCTCGCACATTCTCGAGAAGTTCATCAACGGCGTCGAGAAGGATGTGCAGGATCCGGAAGCGAACATGAGCGCGTGGCGGCGAAACCAGCTTCGCACTGTTCAGCGCGGTACTCCCGAAGAACGAAAGGAAGTGCGCGAACGCGAGGACCAGCGCATCGACGCACTTGGATCGGGTTCGGATTATTCGCCGTTCCTCCAGCACCTCGGAATCCCATCGCTGAACCTCGGCTACGGCGGAGAAGACAATGGCGGCATCTATCATTCGATTTACGATGATTTCTACTGGTACACGCACTTCAGCGACACTGCATTCGTCTACGGCCGCGCGCTTGCGCAAACGGCAGGCACGGCTGTCATGCGGCTCGCGTCCGCGGATGTGATTCCGTTTTCGTTCGGCAATCTCGCCGAAACCGCGCACACGTACGCCACGCAGCTTCAGCGTCTGCGCGATTCTCGTAATGACCAGATTACGGAGACAAACCGGTGGATCGACGAGGGCGCGTATGCGGCGGTGAATGACCCGCGTCAGCCGACCATCGCGCCGGCACGGCGCACTGCACCGCCTCAGTTCAACTTCGCGCCGCTTCTCAATGCTGTCGATTCATTGAGTCGCGCTGCTGCGAGGTACGATCGTGCACTTACGGCGGGGACAGTTTCCTCGGCGTCAAGCGCTGCCCTCGCGAATCGCGCAGGTGCAATTCAATCGATCAACGTCCGGCTGCTTCAGGCCGAGCGTGCAATGACGTCCAATGACGGTTTGAAAGGACGTCCATGGTATCGTCACATGCTGTATGCGCCTGGTTTCTACACCGGGTACGGCGTGAAGACAATGCCCGGTGCACGCGAGGCGATCGTGCAGGGAACGTGGTCGGATGTCGATGGTGAGATCGCGCGCATTGCTTCTGCATTGAACCGCGAGGCGACGCTCGTGTCTCAGCTCGCCGGAGAGCTTGGCGCGCGGTGATGCGCTGTCGCTGTTATTGTTCGGCTGGCATGTAGCGCTCGTAGCTCAACGGATAGAGCATCTGACTTCGGATCAGAAGGCTGGGGGTTCGAGCCCCTCCGGGCGCATGAAAGACCCGGCAACGAATAATTCGCTGCCGGGTTTTTTCTATTCAGTGGCCTACTGAACCTTGATCGTTCCGTGCATTCCTGTGCCCACGCCGCCGTGAATCGTGCAGTGATACGGGAACGTTCCCACGTCGGCAAACGTGCGCGTGACGGAACCGCTGGAGAAATTGCCGATGTCGGTGACACCGGTGGCAAATGGCGAGTCGAACACGATGTTGTGAACCCCCGCAACTTCCTTGAACGTCACCGCAGTGCTCTTGGCGATCGTGATATCCACCGGGTTGAATGACGTGCCTTGCACGCACACGGTGCCAGACCCAGCGGTACATGTACCGCTCCCCGTGCCCGTTCCAGTGCCGGTTCCCGTCCCGGTCGTATCGGTTCCTCCGCCACTGCTGCATGCCGCAAGTGTAGTGGCCAGCACCGCCGCAACAATCAGACATTTCCTGTTCATGACACTCTCCCTTGGCTGTGGGTCCTCTCTGTGGCCCGTCCTCGAATTCCACCGAAGGAAATCTTCGGCTTCTTACAAGCAAAGCGCTGCGGCGTTTGCGCCGGATCGAACAATTTGTTACTCAACTATGACTCCGCCCTTCATTCCCGGATGCGGCTCGCAGTGATATGTGAACGTCCCCGCTGTTGCGAATTCCGCCGTATATGTATCACCGGGGGCGAGCAGCGGGGAAGCCCACTTTCCGGCATCGGCCGTAGTCGTGTGTGAAACAGCTCCCGCTGCTCCGCAGTTTACCCACGTGACCTTGGTGCCCGGCCTGATTCGGACTTGCGATGGCGTGAACGCGAAATCGCGAATGATCACGACCGCGGATCCAAAGCTTTGCGATGGTAGGGCAAGGTTGCACGCATTTGCGTCGACTCCAGTGACACTTGTGCGCTCAGACACACACGCACCGGCACTCGCCAGCACGGCTGCGGTCAGCGCCACGCAACCAATCGTCATCGCTCGGCCGGCTCTCATTGCTTCACCACGATCACACCCTTCATGAAGGGATGAGGCATGCAGAAGTAGCTGTAAGTGCCTGCCTGATTGAACGTGTGCCTGTAGGTCTTCCCGGGCTGAACGAGTCCAGAATTGAAGGACTTGTTCACCGCAGTCACTGTGTGCGCGAGTGGATCGGTATTGGTCCAGACGACAGTTGTGCCGACATCGACCTGGAGATGCCCCTGTAGGTAGTTGACGTTTTTCATTCCGTTGCGGACGATCTTTCCCGCGCCGGGAAGAGCCTTTGGCGCTGCTGTGCTGGGCACCGGCGGCGCCACCGCTGTTTTCGGTACGGTGGGGGATGATGGTGTCGAAGCTCGCGTTGGTACGGCTGGAGCGGACGGTTGATTGGTTGATGACTTCGCAGCAGACGTATCGCTCGAGACTTTATCGGGCAGTGGCGCCGGCTCCGATGCAGCCGCTAATGTCGCGTGGCCGCTGTCCGCCGCGGCCGCCTGGTTAGTGGAATCGGTTTCCGGACTCTGCGTCGCGCGTTTCCCGAAATAGCGGCCGAGAGTGAGCGGTATCGTGAACTCGAATCCGTAGCGTTTGCGATTGGCACCGCGAGATGCACCCTGAAGCGTCTCGACGAGCGTGTTGGTGACTTGCAGCGACAGCGTGTGCGGAGTGAGCGGAATCGCCAGATGCAATCCCGCGCTCCACGCAACACGCTCGCTCGAATCACGTCCAGTCAGTGACGCGACATCACCTGCTAGCGCGAGGTACGTACCGAGTCGAATTGTCCCACCGCCCGCAATCGCGAAACGTTGGTGATTCTTTTCAAGCGGATCAGACAGCGCCCTGCCCGCGATGACAACACGGCTGATGCCGAAACGACGGGCGACAGACACCTCGCCGTCGACACCCTGCGCCGCGTTGTTGTACCCGACTTGTCCACCGAGGTCAAGCGGTGCGCCGAGGTCCTGGGAGAGTGGGGCCCAGCGGGTGAACAGCTCCCATTCGTTCGGAAACTGCGGTGCGAGAGTCGAGTTCGTCGAGTAGTTGAGACCTGCGAAGAAATGGAGGGGAAGGCTGGCTCCAACCAGAAAGGTCGGAACGTTGGTGACCTTCCTCTCGGGCGCGCCACTAGTCGAGAAGCGGTGAATGAAGTGGAAGTAGAGAGTTCCGGGTGCCCCGACCCATTCGCCGGAGACGTTCGGCGGCCTGTCCAGTAACGACTGGCTTCTGAGCGAAGCGGGCGCAAACAACACCGCGATCGCAGCAGTAACGAATGCGAATCTGCGGCATGAGGATCGAATGAAACGGCTCATCACTTTACGCGCACCCGGCCTTTCACGTTCCGGTCGGCCGCGCTGTAGTAGTCGTAGTCTCCTGCGACGGGGAAAGTCCTCGACACGCGCGCCCCTGCCGCGGTCTCCGGAATATCTCCACCGGAAGGCGCCAGATCCTTGAAGACAATGCCGCCAGCTTTTGCGAACTCCCACGTCACGACAGCGCCGGGAGCGATGCTGACTTCTTCCGGAGTGAATTGAGCACCAAGGGCCTGAACGACTACCGGCTTGGAAGGCGAAGGTGTTGTCGGCGGAGCAGTCGTGCCCGCCCCTGACTGAACGATCACCTGGCCGGTCATCCCCGAATGCCGCGTGCACTGATACGTAAACGTTCCTGCCGCGGGAAATACGCGAGACGCTGAATTCCCTGGAGCAGTGTCGCCGACGTCTCCGCCCGTTGGCTTATTGGCGCCGAAGGTGACGTTGTGTGTCGCGCCCGCAATCTGCCAGACGACTGTGCTGCCTGGTACAACGGTTATCGACGCGGGTGTAAAGCTCGTTCCGGCGGTGGCCACGAGGTTGCCGGAAGGAACCGATGGCGTTGGTGTCGGTGGAGCGGTTGTACCACCCGGAGTGACTGCCGGGACTGCCGCTGAGGGACCGACCGCGGCGCCTCCGCCTCCGCAAGCGGATGTGAACACGATTGCGCCAATGCATGCGAGAGTTCTGAGACGAGTGCGGCGAGGTGTACTGAACAATTGCGCTATCTCCGGCTTGTTGTGCGCGATGCAGAATCGGACATGAGGGAACTAACCAGTCACTGATGCGAGGCGGATGGCGCATGCGGCGAAATGCAGTATTTGCGCGGTGAGCGTAGCTTCCTGCCACGCGGCGGTCTGCTTCAGTCTCGCCCCCACTCTTTAGACCGGGTGATGTCTCGAGTCCTGATTCTTGGCGGCACCCGAAACCTGGGTCACATCACGGCCATGCACCTGCTGCACGCCGGGCATTCTGTCAGTGTGTTGAATCGCGGCGTCACGACCGCCGAATTGCCAGCCGAAGCCGAGCGGCTGAAAGCGTCGCGCGGTAACAAGCCCGCATTGATTTCGGCTTTGGGCGCGCGCGACTTCGACGTGGTGCTCGACACGACCACCTACACCGAAGCCGACGCGCACGAAGCCGTCGAGATCTTCAGGGGTCGCGCGGGCCGGTACGTTTTCATCAGCTCGGGCCAGGTGTATCTCGTTCGCGATCGGGCGCGGCGTCCGTTCGGCGAAGAGGACTACGAGGGAACCGTACTGCCGGCGCCTTCGGAACGGACACGAGATTACGCCGAGTGGAAATACGGCGTCGACAAGCGAAATGCAGAAGCTGTTTTTTCATCGGCAAACCGCGACGAAGCATTTCCTGTAACGACACTCAGGCTGCCGATGGTTGCATCGGAACGCGATCACTATGGCCGGCTTCAAGGATATTTTGCCCGCTTGCTCGATGGCGAACCGATCCTCGTTCCAGGTGAAGCAGGGTTACCACTTCGGCACGTTTACGCTGCTGACGTCGCGCGGCTCATCGTGGGGCTTTGCACATCGAACGCCGGGATTGGGGAAGCGCTGAACATTTCCTCGGGCGAGTCAATGTCGCTCTCATCGTATCTCGAGTTGCTGTCGCGAATTTCCGCCACGTCTCTTCGCATTGTCCGGCTTCCGCGCGCGGAGCTCGAGCGCCAGGAACTTCTGCCGGCGTGCTCGCCCTTCAGCGGAACGTGGATGTCCGAGCTCGACAATTCGCGCGGTCTCCGCTCCCTCGGCGCGGTTCTCGAATACACTCCGCCCGAAGACTATCTGCCGCTGATCCTTGACGATTACAAGGAGCGATGGTTGAACGGCGGCTTGTCGCCCGGCGGCTATGCTCAGAGAGAAAACGAGTTGAGCGCGCTCAAAGCCATTTGATCGTCCGGTTTCATGAATCGATCGCCCACAAGACGGCCCGATAATAAGTCGGGGGGTTGCTCCGCGGGTTAGATTTAGGGAGGAAGGATCGTCTTCCATCATCATGCCCGGTTCCTGCCGGACTGAACTCGCCCCTCTTTCGACGAGCCCTGCCGTGAGTGCTTACAAGAACCAGCAGCGTCGCCTGTCCCTTGGACATCGCGAATATCACTTCGTGACCTACGAAGCACGCCCCGCGAACATCAAGCGTGGCGAGGAAGAATCCGGACCAATGTGGTACCTCATGCGCGCCGGAAAGCGCTGGCCCGTAATGCCCGAAGTGCCAGGCCAGGTCGACACCGAAATCACCCAGGCCCTGACGACGTGGCTC
>JBBQYO010000153.1:0-7734 GCA_038208605.1 Gemmatimonadales bacterium
TGTGTTTTTCGCCGTTTTGTAATCCACACTCCGTGGTTGGTTCGCTTGGTTTGGGCCGCGCGAGGGGCGGCCAAACTTTGTAGCTACGACGCGCGCAGACGCGGACGCCCACGACTCGGTTCGCGCGGTTCAGCTCGTGGAAATTCTTACCACTCTTCGAACCGTCACTGACTCGATCGCGGGTTTCAGCACGCGTCTCAACAGGATGCGCGCCGAATCACAGAGCGACATGCGTGCGCTGAGGCAGGACATGGCGGCGATCCAGGCGACGACCGGACAAAGCCAGGAACGGCTGCAACAGCTTCGTGCCCAGATGGAACAGCGTAATCGCCAGGCGCCGCCGAGTGCTCCTGTTCCTTCCGCGGGGGACACGGTTTCATCCGTGCCGGCCGCCACCGTGGCAGACGCTCCGGGACCGAACGAGCTCTTCCAGATCGGCAGGGACCAGCTCACCCGCGGAGGAAACAGCGCCGCGCGCTCGGCGTTTTCGGATCTGCTGCGACGGTATCCGGACTCGGAGCTGGCTCCTGAAGCGCAGTTCTACATCGCGGAGTCGTATGCGGCTGAAGGTTCGGCAGCTGCGGCAGATACCGCCTATGCGGCAGTGGTTTCGAAATACGGGACGTCGCCACACGCGCCAACAGCTTTGTATAAAAGAGGATTCAACGCGCAGACCTCCGGCCGAACGACCTCCGCGAAGCGACTCTATAATGATTTGATCCGCCGTTACCCGGACTCCGACGAAGCGGAGCTCGCGCGCGAGCGGTTGCGCGTTCTTGGCTGAAGCAATGGCTCAGCGGGCCCGTGTTTCCGCGGATACGGAGATGCCGTTTCTCGATCACCTCGAGGAGCTCAGGCATCGGCTATTCTGGATTGCGGGCGCGATTCTGGTGGGCGTCGTCGCCTCTTACATTGTGCTTTCGCAAAAGCGCGTTGACCTGATCGGATATCTGTCCGTCCCGATCAAGCCTTACCTGCGGAACGGAAGCCTGATCTATACGCATCCGGGCACATCGTTCAAGATCATTTTGAACGCGTCGATATTCAGCGGGCTTCTGCTGGCGACACCAGTCATCGGGTATCAGCTGTGGGGTTTTTTCTCCCCAGCGCTGCACAAGCACGAGAAGAGGGTAATCGTCCCTACGCTTTTTGGAATGGTATTCCTGTTTCTCTGCGGCGTTGCCCTCTGCTACTTCGCCGTGATGCCGTTCACGCTGAAGTTTTTCGACAGCTTTGAATCGACCTCGCTGAGACCGATGATCGAGGCGACAGAGTATTTCGACTTTGCGTTCAGCATGATGCTGGCGTTCGGCCTGGCGTTCGAGCTGCCGATCGCAATTCTTCTGCTGTCCGCGCTCGGCATCATCAAGCCCGAGTTTCTTTCGAAATACCGGCGGCACGCAATCGTCATTACAGTGATCGTCGCCGCGTTCATCACTCCCGACGCAAGTCCGACGACTCTTTTCGCACTGTCGGGTCCACTTTATCTGCTCTACGAGCTTGGAGTTGCCCTTTCGTTCATGGTGACGAGAAAACGCCGTCAGCGTGCGAAGGAAGAGCAGGCGGCAGAGGCGCTCGAGGCAAAGCTCGCGTTTGAGCGGCGCCGCGAAGAAATGGCGATGCGTGAGCCACGGCGTCTTGGGGCCGAAGTTTGAAGACGCTCGTTGCCGCGGTCGCACTGATGCTGGGTGCGTCGGCTGCTTCCGCGCAGATAATTCCCGGCGGCCCGGTGCGCCCCACACGCCCAGCGGTTCAACCGCGTGCGAGGGGCGATACGACAAGAGCCGACTCGCTTCGCGCCGATTCCACCGCGCCCCATGAACTCGTCAAGTGGGTCGAGTCGGATTCGGTAGCGACGGCCCTGATGGCTCGCACCGGATACACTGTCACGCGATACCAGGGGCTCAACGTCCAGTTCGACGCGAAGCGAAGAATTCTCTATCTGGAAGGAAGCCCCGGCGGTGGCCGCGCTGCTGTCGGTCGTTCGGGAACACTGCTCGTTGGTGACACGATCACCTATAACGACTCAACGAAGGTTGTCGTTGCGCTTGGGGACACTCTCATGCTTCGCGATCCGTCGCGGGGAAGCGCTGACGTGATCGCGCTTGGCAAGATGACGTACAACGTCGAGCGGCGAAGCGGGAGCGTGACGAACATCAGCACGTCGATCGAAAGCGGAGAGAAGTGGTTTGTCGGGGCTCCGGTGGCAGCGTTCCGGAACGACACTACCGGCGGCAGAGCAACCGCGTTCTACGCGAGGAACGGAATCATCACGAGCTGTGATGACTCGATCCCGGACTATCACTTCGCGTCGAAGCAGATAAAGATGGTCTCCAAGAACATCATGGTTGCGCGGCCGGCGGTTCTCTATATCGGCGACGTACCTGTGTTCTACCTGCCGTTCATCTTTCAGGACATGCGATCCGGACGGCGAAGCGGAATTCTCACTCCCAGGTTCGGAATTGGAGAAATTTTCCGGAACAGTCCCTCATATCGGCGCCATCTCGAAAATCTTGGCTATTATTTCGCGCTCAACGACTACATGGACGGCCAGATATCGCTCGACTGGCGAAGCGGCGCCGCCGCTACATCGAGCGATCCAGGCTGGGTTCGTATCAATGGTGAATGGCGCTATCGGTGGCTTGACCGTTTCCTGACGGGGCGACTCGCCGTGTCGAGACTGGGGCAGCGGGACGGTCACCGAAACACCGCGATCTCGTGGGGACACCAGCAGGATTTCTCCCAGACGACTCACCTCACGACCGACATCAATTACGTCACGAGCACCACGCTTCAGCGGCAGAACACATTCGATCCGCGGCAGGCGCTCGCGACGATATCGAGCCATGTGAACTACTCGGAGCAGTTTGGTCCGGCATCGATGAGTCTTGGCGGAAGCAGAACGCAGTACCCGGGACGAAACGACGTCTCCCAGAATTTTCCAAACTTCAGCGTCAGTACCCCGACACTCGCCCTGGCCAAATGGCTCGAGTGGACTCCAAATCTGAACATCAACAACAGCGAACAGCTGAAGGTCGATCGAACGGGCGAGTTCGCATCCAATCCGCTCGACAGTACGAAGCGGCTAACCGGCAATTCGCGATTGACGACTCTTTCGTTTGGAACGCCGCTCAAGATCTTCGGATTCAGCCTGAACAACTCGCTGTCGGTGACCGATCAGGAAAACGATGCACCCGTCCGCATCGACGTCGTCAATCAGGATGATCCGACGCAGGTCACCAACCGGGTCTTTGCGAAGACGTTCAGCACGCAGGTAGACTGGACGACGGGCTTCGGTCTGCCGACGCTTCTTTCGTCAACGCTGAAGCTCTCTCCCAACATCTCGCTCGGAAATGTCGATCCGCATGCATTCTGGGTGCGCACCCAGCAAACCGGTGGACGATACGTTCATCAGGCAAAACGGCCCAGCTATTCACTTGGCGCGTCGCCGACGTTTTTCGGATTGTTTCCGGGGATAGGTGGCATCAGCCGGTTCAGGCATTCGATCACTACCGGAGTCACCTACTCGTATGCGCCCGCAGCAACCGTCGGCAAAGACTTCCTCGCCGCGCTCAACATCAATCCTCGCGATTACCTGGGCAACCTCGCCTCGAACCAGGTGACGCTCAACGTGTCGCAGACGCTCGAAGCAAAGATGCGCGCGACGGATACGACAGGCACCGCCGAAGCGCGCAAGGTGAGACTGCTTGGTATCGGCATGACGCCGCTGAGCTACGATTTCGAGCGGAAGCGGAAAACGGGCCGCTCAGGCTTTACGACCGACCAGTTCGGCTATACGCTCAACTCCGATCTGCTTCCCGGATTCAACCTTGGAGTCAACTACTCCTTATTTCAGGGTAATCCGTTGAGCGACAGCTCGAGGTTCAAGCCATACAGGACTAGTATCAATGCATCGTTCAGTCTCAACGGCAGCTCGGGCGTTTTCGGTGCGCTCGCTCGCGTGTTCGGCCGGGCGATTCCAAATACATCGCCGCAGACGGAACGGCTCAACCAGAGCTCCGACGATGCGCTCTCTCAGCGTGTTGCTTCGACGCCCGTGGCGGGAGGCGCGAACAGAAATAATCTCTACTCGATTCCATCGAGCCAGACGTGGCAGGCTTCGTTCACGTTTACGTCGAACCGCCAGCGGCCGCCGACGGGCAACGGGACGATCATCGACCAGGATCCGCGCGACGCATGCAAGAGCTTCTTCGGTACGTTCTCGTATGACACGTGTATCGAGCAACAGTCCACCAATCCTACCGCCGCGACTCCAATTGGAAGCATCACTGCGGGAACTCCGTTTGTCCGCGTTCCCTCGCAGGAAAATCTGACGTCGCAGATGAGTTTCCACGTCACGCCGAAGTGGTCGGGAACATGGGGAACTACCTATGATTTCCGGACTCAGCGCTTTGCCAGTCATTCGGTCAGCCTTCAGCGCGAGCTTCATGACTGGCGCTCGATCTTCGGATTCACGCGAACACCAACGGGCAACTTTTCGTTCAATTTCTTCATTGCCCTCAATGCTCAGCCCGACATCAAGTTCAACTTCGACAGGCAGACCTATCGAGAGTCGGGCCAATAGCATCGTGGCCTCCGTTCTTCACATAACGAACGGCGACTCCGCTGGCGGGACAATGCGCGAGAGCGGGCTTGGGGGTGACGTTCTCGTGTGGCGTGACGTGCTGCACGAAGGCCCCGTTCCGGCCGGTATCGGGCTCGATGAGCTGAGCTCAATGCGCGCCGATTATCTCGCGGCTGCGGGAGCAGGCGATGCTGAGCAGATCAGGCGTGATTTCGCCGAGCGCGACAATACGCTGCGCCGCTTTGCCGACTACGACGAAGTCGTTCTGTGGTTCGAGTGGGACCTGTATGACCAGCTTCAGCTGATTCAGATTCTCGACTTTTTTGCAGCTTATTCACCGTCCGATGCCGACGACACGAAAACGAGACTGTCGATTGTCTCGCATGCGGGCTATCTCGGAACTCTCGAGGCGGAAAGTTTCCCATCGTTGATGGAGTCGCGCGAGGAAGTAACGCGCGAAATGTTGAGTGCGGGCAGAGAAGCGTGGAGCGCGTTTCGCGATTCCGATCCACGAGCGCTTCACGCAGTTCATGAGAGAGGTGCCGGGAGCCTGCCATTTCTGGCTGCCGCATTCAAGAGGCACCTCGAAGAATTCCCCTCGATGCGGAATGGACTGTCTCGATCGGAATCCCAGGTTCTCGAAGCGGTCGCCCACGGACCGCAGAATTTTTCGGAGATTTTCAAGAGTGTGTCGCATCGGGAGGAACGCGTTTTCTGCGGCGACTTCACGATGTCCGCTTACATCGAGCGATTGAGCGAGTGCGACACTCCTCTCATCGCGTACCCTTCCGGGGAGCGGATCGATGCACCGCGTACCGAACAGGACTCACGATCGTTTCGAAATGCAGAGATGGCGCTCACTGATCACGGAAGGCAGGTACTTGGCTGCGAAAGCGATTGGATCGCGATGGGCGGCAGTGACCGGTGGCTCGGCGGCGTGCATCTGGAAGGTGCGTCTGCATGCTGGCGCTGGGATTCCGATTCAGGAGCGCTGAGAGAGCTAAGGATGGATTCGCGGTAATGCCGACCGGCCAGGTCGTTCTGGACGGTTCGAGCCTGACGATCGACTCCGTGTGTTCCGTCGCCGTGGACGGTGCCAAAGTTTCGCTTTCCGGCGAAGCCCGCGCGAGAATGGGCCGGACACAGCAGGTTATCGCTGACATTGTCGCCAAGGGCGATGTGGTTTACGGCGTGACGACCGGGTTCGGAAAGCTTTCGGAGATCGCGATTCCGCCCGACCGTTTGGCCGAGCTTCAGGTCAATCTCGTTCGTAGTCACGCTGCGGGTGTCGGACCCTTTCTTCCTGTCCGCGAAGTCCGCGCGATGATGCTGCTTCGCGCAAACGTGCTGGCGAAAGGTTTTTCGGGTGCCCGTCCAGACCTTGTTGATCTGCTTGCGTCGATGCTCAACGAGCGCCTGCATCCTCCCATTCGCGAGCAGGGAAGTGTCGGCGCGAGCGGTGATCTCGCTCCGCTGGCTGCGCTCGGCCTGGCTCTGATCGGCGAGGGCGAGATCTCGCACGACGGAAGCTCTCTTCGAAATGCACGCGAGATGCTGCACGCCCATGGGCTGTCCGCCCTCACGCTTGGGCCGAAGGAAGGCATCACGCTCATCAATGGAACGCAGGCGCACACGGCGATCGCGGCGCTTGCGATCCATGATGCGATGACGCTGTGGCGCACGGCTCATGTGGCTGGCGCAATGTCACTCGAGGCATTGCTCGGAACTCCGGTTGCGTTCGACGAGCGAATTCAGGACGCGCGCGGACAGTCCGGCCAGTCGCGTTCCGCGGCGTTGCTGCGCGACCTGCTCGAGGGCAGCGATCTCAGGGAATCCCATCGTTATGGGGATCCCAGAGTACAGGATCCGTATTGCCTTCGATGCATGCCGCAGGTTCACGGCCCCGTTCTGGACGCGCTCGACTGGATCGCGGAAATTGTCAGGCGAGAGATCAACGCGGCAACCGATAATCCGCTGGTATTCGAAAACGGCGAAACGCTGAGTGGTGGAAATTTTCACGGGCAGGCCGTCGGGATGGCGCTCGATTTTCTCGCGATCGTCATGACCAACCTCGCGACCATTTCGGAGAGGCGCATCGACCGGCTCGTTCATCCGGACTTCAATCAGGGACTTCCGGCGTTCCTGTCGCCGGAAGCCGGCGTCAATTCCGGTTTCATGATGGCGCAGGTGACTGCGGCGGCGCTTGCGAGCGAATGCAAGGTGTTGTCGCATCCGGCGACGGTTGACACGATTCCTACCGACGGCAATCGCGAAGATGTTGTTCCGATGTCGATGGGGGCGGCGTGGAAAGCGCGGCGCATCGTCGACAACGTTCGAAATATTCTCGCGATCGAGCTGATGTGCGCGGCGCAAGGGCTGGATTGCCGTTTGCCTCTCAAGCCGGGAAAGAAGACGCAATCCGCTCACGAAGCGGTGCGCAGTCTTGTTGCGCCGCTCGGCGCCGATCGCGTCCTGACTCCCGATATTGAAAGGCTGTCCAACGCGATTGCCGCGCGCGCTTTCACGGGAGCTGATCAATGACCGACGTCGCGCCGCCTCCGGCGCAATTGTCGGAAGTACCGCCCCATCGCGGGCCGCAGCGCGCTCCCCGGGGGTCGGTCATCAGCTGCAAGGGATGGCAACAGGAAGCTGCGCTCCGCATGCTGATGAACAATCTCGATCCGGAAGTTGCCGAGCGTCCTGATGATCTGGTTGTGTACGGTGGGACGGGAAAGGCGGCGCGAAACTGGGAGTCGTTCGATGCGATCGTCAGCGCGCTGAGACGTCTCGATAACGACGAAACCCTGCTCGTCCAGAGTGGAAAACCGGTCGCCGTGTTTCGCACTCATGAATCGGCGCCGCGAGTATTGATTGCCAACAGCAATCTCGTCGGGCGCTGGGCGACATGGGACCACTTTCGAGAGCTGGAGAAAAAAGGTCTCATCATGTATGGGCAGATGACTGCCGGTTCGTGGATTTACATCGGTTCGCAGGGAATTGTTCAGGGGACGTACGAGACGTTGGGGTCAGTCGCACGAAAGCATTTTGGAGGCTCGCTCGCTGGTCGATTCGTACTGACAGCAGGTCTTGGTGGAATGGGGGGAGCGCAGCCTCTTGCGGCAACGATGCAGGGTGCTGCGGTTCTCGTC
>JBBQYO010000154.1:0-7636 GCA_038208605.1 Gemmatimonadales bacterium
CGCTGGGCTGGGGCGCTTTAGCGGAATGTTTAACGTGGCCGCAAGTTGCTTTAAATCGCCACGGAAAAAGCCTTCAATCAACAATACCAAGACGGAACTCGAGGGGCAAGAGTTGGTCCGGCCTCCAATTTTGCTTGCGACTGCAGGCCAGCGCCCTCATTATCCCGCTGCCATTGAGCCGCTGCACATCCATTGGGCCGAGGTCCCGCGCGACAACAGGTTTCCCCTTCGGGTGGCGGGCACAGTCTCTGGGGGAATGATGGCCGATCGATCTACTACTTGTAGGGTGACCGCATAACCCGCGTAAAGTTCGATCCGCAAACGGGAAACATCGGAACGCCCGAAATCCTTTCCCGAATTCCGCGGAACATCGATTGGACAATTGGGCCGTATGGCCGGTTCCTTCTCCAGAGAGTTGCGCAGGGCAGAGAGCATCGACCGCTAAAAGTCATTCTCAACTGGGCGGCAACTCTTCAGGAAATGTCGCGGCATACAAAGTAAAACGCGCCTCGATTTCAGTTCCCGGCGTTCACTCCGAGTGCAGTCAGTCTCTTTCTTTCAACCGCCAGCCGCGCTTCGTAGTCATCCCAGCGGCGAAGTCTCTGCGGCGTCCATCCAACTTCGGCGATCGAAAGCAATCTCGGAAACACGAGAAACTCGAAGTCCTCGACTCTTACGGCCGTCTCTGACCAGAGCGCCGCTTCCACTCCGATCACAGCACTCTCCGGAACGCCGGGCTCGATCGTAGCTGGATCCCACTCGTACGCGACTCGAGGAGTGATAAATCCCGCCCACTGTAATCCGAGCGTTGTCGTGCTGTCATACTTCATATCCAGATACGCCTTCGGGCCAGGCGACATGATGACCTTTCCACCTCGCGCCGTGTGCAGCTGAGCGGAATCCTTCGCCCAATGCTGCACGATCGTACTCGGCGAGAGATTCGCAGGCGCAATGTCAGCCCAGCCGACCATCAGCTTGCCATTGCTGCTGACGATTCCCTGCATCCGCTCGACAAACGCGATGTACTGCGCGCGATTGAGCTTCTGCACCTCGTCGCCACCCATATGGTAGTAAGCGCCGGGAGTAATCGCAGAAATCTCGCGAACGATGTCTTCGACTACGGGATAGATCGCGGCGCTGTCCACACAAAGAGCACTAAAGCCAACCGCGATCCCAGTGTAGAGCGGCGGCGCAACATGATCGCACGTGAGCTCGGGATACGACGCAAGCGCAGCATTGATGTGCGCAGGCATGTCGATCTCGGGAACGATCGTGATGAATCTGCTCGCCGCGTATTGGACGATGTTCCTGTATTCGTCCTGCGTATAGTAACCGCCGGCCGCGCCACCTACCTGTGTGCTTCCACCAATCGTGGTGAGATTCGGTCGTGACTTGATCTCGATGCGCCAGCCTTGATCGTCGGCGAGATGCAAGTGAAGGCGATTCATCTTGTAAAGCGCGAGGAGGTCGATGAACCGCTTTACATCACGCGGTGGGAGAAAATGCCGCGACACATCGAGCGACATTCCGCGCCATTCAAACCTCGGTGCATCGGCGATGTGTCCCGTTGGCACGGTGAGTCGCCGCCCGAGCGCAGCAGGATATTCGACGGACACTGGAAGGAGCTGACGCAGAGTCTGAGTGGCGTAGAACAAACCGGCTGGCGTCCGCGCTTTTATCGATATCGATGCAGAATCGATGTCGATCGCGTACGCCTCAGTCCCCGGAGGCACCCCTGACGTATCGACCGAAAGTCGAATGCTCTTGCCAGTCGATGACGTGCCGCGATTCACGTCGTGGCGAACGAGAGGAGCGAGCATCGAACGAACGTATGTGGCGACCGCGGCTGTCGAGCTGTCTGCCTGCGCGTCCAGGTATATGGTTGTGGAAGTATCGACGCGAAACGTCCGCGAACGATCGAGCTGAAGGGAAACAGGACGAGGGATCACGCCATACACCGGCGCTGCCGGGGTCGGCGCCTGAACCGGCACCTGCGGAGCGCACGCAGCCAGTGCAGCGACAAGAACGATCGGAGTTCTCACTTTGAACATGGCGTTGCGCATCCTGGACACTCAGAGTTTAATCTTGTGTGCTTCGTTGACGGAATATGAAGGTGACCAACCACGCCGAATGATCCATTCGGCCAACAGGATATTCGGGACTCACGACAACCAGGCGGACGATACGATAAGCAGGCGTAAAGTCGCCCTGTTGCGCCATCACGAGCGACGGCAGCCAGATGCGAAGCGTCACCGCCGCAAATATCAAGCTGTAACTCCGTAGCGTCCATTGCTGAGGTATCGGGTGTCAATTGCCTACAGGCATATGAAGAGGTAATATATATGTCATGAAACGCACAAGCCTCTTCCTGGACGAACGTTTGCTTCGCTCCCTCAGCCGTACTGCAAAACAAAGGCAGGTAAGCGTCGCATCACTCATCAGAGAGGCGGTCGCCAACTACCTGGCTGACCCAATGACCCTCGGCCGCGTCCCGTCTGTTGCCGGCCGCTTCTCGAGCGGTCTACACGACACCGCCGATCGCAACGAGGAGCTCCTCTGGAATGAACCGCACCTGTGACCGTCGTCGCTGACACGGGTCCGCTGTACGCTTTGATGGATTCCGCGGACGCATGGCACGAACGGGTTCTCGGCTGGTGGCGCACGAATCGACAGTCAATCGTCGTTCCTGTGTGCGTGCTCCCGGAAGTGTGCTATCTCCTTCACACCCGAATCTCTCCCGAAGCCGAAACAGCATTCGTGCGCGCAGTGGCCGACGGTGAATTCGTGGCCGAGCCGCTGGAGCCGGAGGATATCACGCGCGCGTCAACGCTACTCGAGAAATACTCTGATCTGGCTCTGGGTTTCGTGGACGCGACCGTAATCGCCACAGCTGAACGTCTTAATGCCACGGAAGTACTGACAACTGACCGCCGCCATTTTGCGGCAGTACGAACAACGCACGGCAAGTCCCTTCGGCTGCTGCCCTGAGCTCGCGATACGGTTTGCGCACTTCACGATAGCGACTCACTCCTAACGTCTGGGGGCCAGTTACATGGGAGCAGTTGTAAGCAGTTCTGTCTTGCGGCGTCAAGCGTCCATTTGCGGGATGTAATGCAAACACTTACATTGTGATACATGAAAACAGCCGCTATCACCCTGCGCCTTTCGGCCGAGTTGGCGAAGAATCTTGGGAGGATCGCGAGGGGACGGGGGGTCCCGAAATCTCAGCTCGTACGAGAAGCCGTAGCCAGGTACCTCGCCCCGCAGGATTCGGAAGCACGGGCGCCGCACGTCACCGCGACGTCGCTGGCTTCGCGATGGAAGGAAATGCCAAGGCTCACGTCAGATGAGGCCTCCGAATTTTGGAAAGATATTGAAGTAGCCCGGACTGAGTTGCCTGCTCTCCGTCCGGGGTGGGAGTGATTCTCGACACGTCCGTCCTGATAGCCGCCGAGCGGCAGACGATTCGCTTCGAGTCATTCCTGGAAAAACTGGGTGATGAGCCGGTCGCGATGGCCGCCATAACGGCTTCGGAGCTGTTGCATGGATGTCACCGAGCCGCTGATACGGGCGCGCGATCGCGTCGTTCCGCGTTTGTGGATGCGCTGCTGGACATTATTCCCGTGCTTCCGTTCGGACTTCGCGAAGCTCGCCGGCACGCGGCACTGTGGGCCGATCTCAGTCGTGCCGGTGCCATGATCGGGCCGCACGATCTTCTGATAGCAGCAACTGTTCTCGCATACGGCCAGGCACTTGCGACGCTAAACCAGCGGGAATTCGCGCGCGTTCCGGGATTGCGGCTGATTGCAACGAAGCAATTTGTAGACTGACTTCCCAGGGCCTTCATGCCGTCAAATGCCAGGGTAGCCGAGAAGATCGCAGTATTCCGGTCGCTCTTTCGCAGTCGTGAAGATGACCTCAGTTCGTGTTGATACACCCGTCAGCGATCTCCCGCTTGGCCCGCTTTGGATCGTTGATCGTCTTGTAGAACTCGTCGTAGTACCTCAACGTCTCCTTCACCGTACCGGGCTTGATCATGTTGCCAATCGAGTCGCGATACAACGCGTAGATCGAATCCTTCTGCTGATTGAACCGCGTGAACACTTTCGCGTATTCCTCCGCAGGCTGACAGTAGCCCCTGAACAGCCTGTCGCGTACATGCTGAATCGACAGCTTTGGATCGACCGTCGCGTACGAAGCGTTGATGACGCCTGCAAAATCGAAATCGTAAGGCACCGGTATGAAGTCCCCGAAAGACGGATTGACGATCTCGATATTGTGTAGCGCGTACATCGAGAAATCGGTGTTGCCGATCATGTACTGGAATACGGCCGCAAGCGCATCATGAAAAGGATCGAGGTCTCTCGCAATCGCCCCCTTCTGATTGACAATCGGACCGCCGATTCTCGCGGCCATCACGCTCGGCTCCTCGACGAGAATCGCCGCGCGCCGAAAGATCTGCCCGCCGCTCGCGCTGTCTACATATGAAAGCTGCAGCAGTCGCACGCGATGGCTGGCACTCGTCAGGAGATTGTAGATACGGTAAAGCGGCATCTCCTGGATGATGTTCTGCTCGTACTCGTCCGTATCGTGACAGAAGTTGACGAGCTTCGGCTTGTCCAGGCCGTGAAACAGCGTTCCCTTCGTTACCTCGGACTTGAAGTTCAATCGAAGCGGCGGGAACTCGCAGTTTTTCAGTCTCCAGATTCCACGCGTCTTGATCGCACCCGGGATATCGATCTTCTTGCCATCGGGAGTTGCATAGCTCATGATGGCCGGACGCCAGGGAGTCTTGTCCCCCCTGTCGCCGCGAATGCGCTTCATGTTCGTCTGAAGCGTGACCTCGAGCGGCGAAGCGCTCGCAAAGAACGCCTCCGACTGCTTTGCGCGATCCTTAGCTTTCTTCAGGTCCGATGCCGCCTTCTCGTCGGGATTCATCACCTTCTTTTCGGGCGCTGCCAGTTTCTGTCCCTGTCCGGCCATTGTGCCGGCCGCCGCCGCGAGAATCGCCAGTACGACAAGCCCAATCCTGATCGCTGCTCTTACATTCGGGTCGACGCGCATCGTTACCCTCCTGTGCGGGTCCCAAGGAAGCTCAATTATCGTTCAGGAATGGCCAATTCGCCATACGTTGCCGAGCCCTGAACGGCGCCCCAGATTCACTCGATGCGCGCGCTGACTCTCGCCCTCGTTGCCCTTGCCGGACTGGGCTTGCCGTCCCACGCCAGTGCGCAACGCCCGACGCTCGTAATCGTCATCTCGATCGACGGCTTCCGCGAAGACTACCTCACCCGCTTCGGCAGCCAGCTCAACGGCGGCCTCGCTCGGCTGACCAAAAACGGCGCATGGTTCACCAACGCACACCAGGACCACGCGATCACGGAAACCGCTCCGGGCCACGCAAGTCTCCTCTCGGGCCGTTTCCCTCGCTCGACTGGAATTGCGGCAAACCGCGTTGGAGTCGTTGATCCGGTGTCTTCACTTCTCGGTTTTTCCGGTGCGACAGGTGCATCACCGATTCGCTTTCAGGGAACGGAGCTCTTCGACTGGATGCATTCGGCCGATGCACGCACACGCGCGCTCTCGGTATCGATGAAAGATCGCGCTGCAATCCTGATGATTGGAAAAGCCCGCCAGCAGGTCTACTGGTACCCAGGCGACGGCGATTTCACGACGAGCAAGTACTATGCGGATTCGCTTCCGTCATGGGTGACGCGATTCAATGCGCGACGCCTCGCTCAATCGTACGCAGGCAAGTCGTGGTCTTTATTGTTGTCATCATCCGCGTACACCGAGCCCGACAGCGTGAGCCAGGAAGGCGCGGGAATCGATTTTGTTTTCCCACACATGCTCCCATCCGACTCGGAACAGACAGCGAGCCTGATACGCGGCACGCCATTCATTGATGAGCTCATCGTCGCAATGGCTCTCGAAGGCCTGAATGCGATGCAGCTCGGCGCCGGACCTCAAACCGACCTGCTCACCATCTCCCTCTCGGCCACAGATGCCGTCGGTCATCGCTACGGCCCGCAGTCGAGAGAAATGCACGACCAGGTGTTGCGCGATGACAGAACCATCGGACTATTTCTCGATTCACTGTTCAAGCTGCGCGATTCGTCGAACGTGATCGTCGTGCTGAGCGCCGATCACGGCTTCACTCCGATTCCCGAGCTCGCTCCCGCAACTGCGAATCCGCGACCGACACGTGCATCTCTCGAGCCTGCACTGACGGCGGCACGCGCTCGAATGAAGACACTCAAGGTCGATCAAAACGCGATCGACGTCGATCAACAGATTGTTTTGCTCGACCGAAGCGCTTTTCAGAAAGCGCACGCCGATCCTGAAAGCGTCCTTGGATTGTTTCTCACTACCGCGAGATCGCTTCCGGGAATCGCACGGGTCGACAGGTTTCGCGATCTGCCGCGTAGCGACACCATCAACGATCCGATTGCGCGTCGGTGGGTGCACCAGTTTCCCGCCAACACGAGTGTCGAGCTCGTTGCGACCTTGACTCCAGGAAGTCTGTGGGCTTCGGGCCTCGTCGCCTCACATGGAAGCCCTTACGACTACGACAGCAACGTCCCCGTCATTTTCTACGGTTCGGGGTTCAGCTCCGGTCGCTTCGCGGAATTTGTGCGCACCGTTGATATCGCTCCGACAATCGCTCAAAGACTTGGATTAAAGCCTTCCGAGAAGCTGGACGGAGCTCCGCTCAGTCGCGCCCTCAAGTAGGCTCCACAGGCTTTTTGTAAGGTCTGAAGCCAAGTCACACGGTAGGATTGTTGCACTGCTCACGGCGTGAAAGTTCTCGTCACGGGCGCCACCGGGTACATCGGCGGCCGCATGATCCCACGCCTCCTCGACGCAGGTCATACCGTGGTATGCCTCGCGCGAGATCCCCGCTTTCTCGTAGGCCGCGAATGGCGAAGCGTCGATGTTCGCAAGGGCGACGTCCTCGACAGGGCAAGCCTCGATGCCGCCTTGGCAGGAATAGATGTCGCGTACTATCTCGTTCACTCAATGGGCGGAGCCGAAAAAGGCTTCGAAGAGCGCGACGCGATCGGCGCGAGTAATTTCGGAAATGCCGCGCGAGACGCTAAGGTTCAAAGGATTGTGTATCTCGGCGGACTTGGTGTAGACAACGCGGACTTGTCATCACACCTCGCCTCCCGCCAGCACGTTGGAGACATTCTGCGCAGCTCGGGCATACCCGTGACGGAATTTCGCGCAGCTGTTGTCGTCGGAGCAGGCAGCATTTCCTTCGAGATGATCAGGTACCTCACCGAGCGCCTCCCGGTGATGATTACGCCCCGTTGGGTGACGACACGAAGCCAGCCCATCGCTATCGAAAACGTTCTCGACTATCTCGCCGGTTGTCTCGGACTGCCTGAGTCGGCAGGACGTATCTTCGAGATCGGCGGGCCTGATGTCCTGACCTACGGAGACATGATGCGCGAGTACGCCGCAGCGCGGCATCTCCGGCGATTCCTCATTGCAGTGCCTGTCTTAACTCCGCGCTTGTCGTCTTACTGGGTGGACCTGGTCACGCCGATTCCAGCCTCGTACTCCCATCCGCTGATCGAGGGCCTTCGGAGCGAAGCCATCGTGACCGATCACTCGGCGGAGACTGTCTTCA
>JBBQYO010000155.1:0-7600 GCA_038208605.1 Gemmatimonadales bacterium
TTGTCGGTTTCGTCACTGGTCAGCTTGGAGTTCCCGCCACTCCCAGGATGTGGAGCTACCTGCTGCTGCTGTCGGTTGTCGGAACTGTAATCGCATTCGGCAGCATGATTGCCGGTTTGCGTGTACTGGGACCGGTTCGCACATCGATCATCTCGACCGTCGAGCCATTTTTTACCGCGATTCTGGGAACGTTGATTCTGAGCGAAAAACTCACGGTTGCTACACTAGCAGGCGGGGCGATGATAGCGGCAGCCGTAATTTTCCTCGAGCGAAGCGGCGAAGGAGCCGGGGCGCAATCAGCTCGCAGCTGAAACCGTGCGACGCCGTTCAACTTCGATCACAAGATTCTGAATATCACTCGGACTGACTCCAGGAATTCTCGCAGCCTGTGCGAGAGTGCGCGGATTCACACTGGCGAGCTTTTGTCTCGCCTCATGTGACAGTGAGTTCATGGCCGAGTATGGAAGTCCGCCCGGGATAGGAAAATCACCCATCTGCTTTATCCGGTCAGCCTGAGCACGCTCACGCTCGAAGTATCCTGCGTACTTGATCTCGAGCTCAACTGAGATCATCGCGTCAGAAGAAAATGTCGATGTCACACCAGCCGCATCGAATAGCCCGGACAGAGAAACACCATGACGCCGTGCAAGCTCTATCACCTTGACCGAGTGTTGAATCTGGGTGCAATCGGCCGCCGCTAACAAGGGTTTTGCCTTCGCGGGAGAGATAGTTGTCGACATTGCCAGATCTCGAATTCTGTCCGACTCAGCCAGACGGGAAATGACAGTCTGATTTTCGGAATCATTGTAGAGACCGAGACGCATCGCAATCGCGCCGAGTCGACCGACCGCATTGTCTTGCCTGACAGTCAGGCGAAATTCCGAACGTGACGTGAACAACCGGTAAGGCTCGTCGACGCCACACGTGACGAGATCGTCAGCGAGAACGCCGATGTACGAAGTCTCTCTTCCAAGGATTAACGGACCACGCTCATTCGACTCGAGTCCCGCATTGATTCCAGCGAGCACGCCCTGTCCTGCCGCTTCCTCGTATCCTGTCGTGCCGTTGATCTGACCCGCGAAATACAAACCGCGAATTGCCTTTACCTGCAAAGTCGAATCGAGCTGAGTGGGCGGATAGTAGTCGTACTCGATCGCGTATCCTGCACGATTCATCCGTACTTCTTCCAGACCCGGAATAGTTCTCAGGATATCCAGCTGAATTGCTGCAGGCAGCGAAGTCGAAAGACCGTTGACATAAAGCTCTGACGTGTCGTGGCCTTCGGGCTCTAGAAAAAGCTGATGCCGTTCAGCTTCCGGAAAGCGCACAACTTTATCTTCGACAGACGGGCAGTAGCGCGGTCCTCTCGCCGTGATCGCGCCGCCATACATCGCTGATCTTCCGATGTTCTCCTGAATAATCGCCTTGGCCGGTGCATCGATATGCGCGATCCAGCATGGCATCTGTGCAGGATGGCGTGTCTTTCCGTCGTGTGCGCGTCCAGCCGGCCAGAAGTGTGACCATGAATAGTCGAACTGATCTATTTCGCTATCCTGCCGCTCCATTCGCGAGTAGTCCACCGAACGCCCATCGATCCTCGGCGGAGTTCCAGTCTTGAAGCGCGAAACCTCCAGCCCGGCAGACTCGAGCTGCTCGGCGAGATGTGTCGCGGACGATTCTCCAGCTCGACCGCCGGCAAGACTCATCTCTGTACCGATGTGAATTCTGCCGCGAAGAAAGGTGCCTGTTGTAATGACCACGCAGCGCGCCGTAAATAGCCTGCCTTCGAGTGTCTCGATTCCGGCCACTCGATCAGGAGAATCGAAAACAAGGCGTGCAACAGTGCCCTGAATTGTCTGGATGCCGATGTGTTCTTCCACCAGACTCCGAACGGCCCGTCTATACAGGCCCCGATCGCACTGTGCGCGGGGAGCCCATACAGCAGGGCCCTTGCTGCGGTTAAGCATTCTAAACTGAAGCGTTGCAAGGTCCGTCGCCTTGCCCATAATGCCGCCGAGTGCATCGACCTCTCGAACGACAGTGCCTTTTGCAACACCGCCAATTGCGGGATTGCACGACATCTGGCCGATTGTCTCGAGCGAGCTCGTGACAATTCCGACGCGCGCGCCAGTGCGCACTGCCCCAACCGCGGCCTCGGTTCCCGCGTGACCCGCTCCCACGACAAGAACGTCGAAATGCGCTTCAGCGGAGCGCGATGAGCCGATGTCAGACATACATTGAAGGTAATGTCCGAGGGCCGCCGATTGTCAGGAAAATCGCAAGGAGAACCAAAATGCCACTGACGGTTTCGGATGGATTGCCGACGATTCTCATTCGCAAGTCTGCATTTGAGCAGGCCAGTTTGAACAGGGCGGAAATCGACTCCCTGTTCAACCTCACCGATGCTGAATTCCGTGTCGAGGGCGCGCTGATTGCGATCGGCCCCCTACCATCCGATGACATGGTCGGCCTCGTGACCGGCTATTTCGAATCGAAGGGTCTGGTCTACTACGATGAGTTCTTCGAGCTCAGTGGAAACTGGCCCGAATGGCTGCGTCTGTACGCGATGTAGTGTTAGAGCCTGAGCTCGACCACCGACCATAGCTCGACACGGGCGATTCCGTTCTCGATGGAATCGATCACGACTTCACTGCCCTGGGGAATCAGGGATGAATCGAGAGACGAGGCGGGAAGTATGTGATTCGTCTCCCACGCGAAATAAGTGATTTCACCGGTCTGGCCCGGCGAGATCGTCTGCGACACTGTGGCAATCTGGCCATGCGTATCCTCCTCATCATGCACGCTGCCCTCAGCGGGGGGACGAAGAGCCCACTTTGCCATCAGTACAATCATGCCGATCAACGCAGCGGCGCCGGTCAGCAATGAGATCGCCAGAATTCCGAACCAGCCGATTGCTGTGCGAGTTGTGAGAAGATACCCGCACGCACCGATTCCGACCGCGAATCCGGCAACCGTTGGCGGATTGAACACGGCTGAAGGCTTGAGCGATCGCCGGCGTCGCCAGCGCTCAGCTCCGTGAAGCATGGAGCTGACGGCAAGCGCCAGCCCCAACACGAAGACGGTGAGAAAAACAACTTTCCACGTCATTTCCTATCTACCCACGTAGCGACGGAACCATTCTATAGTTGCCGGCCATGCCTTTTGTGTCGCGGTCAGGTTGGCACCATCCTGCCCATTCTGCTGACGAATGAACCCGTGCGATGCGCCCTCATAACTGTAATGCGTGAAGGTTTTTCCAAGTGCATGCATTGCTGAGTCTGCGGGGGGAACCGTTGCGCCGACCCGCGCATCGCTGCCTCCGTAAAGACCAAGAACCGGAGCGCGAATTGAAGAGAGTGTTTCGGTTTTGGGCGATGTGCCGTAGTAGACCACGGATGCAGCCAATGAGGGAGAGTGAACGGCGTGCTGAAATGACGCTCCGCCGCCCCAGCAGAATCCGACGACTCCGTATTTCCTGACTGCTGACGGCAGTGCCATCGCGTAGCTGGCTGTGGCGTCGATGTAGCGCTGAACGTCGTCAGCGCTGAGCGTGCGGATTGCTGCAGTAGCCAGATCGGACGGCACGCTGTCGGTTGGGTTGGGAAGTCCTTTCATTGTCAGCAGATCTGGCGCGATCGCGATGTACCCTTCACTTGCGAATTGATCGGCGACTGCGCGGACCCACGGAGTCAAGCCGAAGATCTCGTGAATGACGACGATCACCGGAGCGTTGGTTTTTCGTTCCGGATAAACGAGCCATGCGCGAATGCTATCCGTACCTGAGCGATACGTCACCCACTCACCATGCCTGGGCGAGCTCGCGAGTCGTGCGCGCGCACCCTCGGCATCAGCAGGAAGTGACATGTTAGAAGCGACCGCGGCGGTACCGGCTGGAGACGCTGTGTCGTGATCGGAATGCTCGGACGAGCCGTTCATGTGTGTGGTCGTGCATGCGACGAACAACACACACGGGATGATCGACAAGCCGCGAATCTTTTGTAGCCGCATCAGGAAGCTCTCCTGTGATCAGTGATGGACTCAGAATCACGAAGCTGGTCTGCAAGAAAATCACCTACGCGTCTTTCCATATAATAGCCCGGGCGGAAAGGGTTTTTTCCTTCGACGAACCCCACGTGGCCGCCGCGCTTGGTGAACTCCAGGTGAAGAGCCGGATTTTCCGCGGCCTTCAGGCTCACTTCGTCGAGAACCTGGCGAGGAAGGAACGGGTCATCTGCCGAACTTAATAGTAGCGTATCGATACTAATGCGCGCGAGCCAGCCAATGGAGCTCGAGCGGGTATAGTAGTCTTCCGCGTCCTTGAACCCGTGCAGCGGAGCGGTGAGGCAATTGTCGAAATCGTGCATTGTGCGGACTGAAATGACTTGTTCTCTCGATGCAAGGTCTGGAAACTTCTCCAGCTTTGCTATCGCTTTGGACTGTAGAGACTGAATGAAGCTTCGCTGGTAGATTCGCGAAAATCCCTGGTCGATGTGGCGGGCGGCCCTGCTCAAGTCGTAAGGGACCGACACTGCGGCTGCTGCGATGACGCGTCCTCTTGCCGCAGATCCCTGCTCGCCAAGGAATTTGAGGAGAACATTTCCGCCAAGTGAGACGCCTGCGGCAAGAACCGGAGAATCAGGGTGTCGCGATGCAAGAAGATCGAGCGTGAACGAGAGATCAGTGGTCTCACCGGAGTGGTAAAAACGTCGGGTTCGGTTTAGCTCGCCGCCGCACGAGCGAAAAACCAGGAGCGCAGCCCGCCAGCCTCGCCGGCTCGCTTCGGCGAGCAGGCCCTGGATATAATGCGACCGAATCGATCCCTCGAGACCGTGAAGAAGAAGCAGCAACGGTGCACCGGCTGGCGCATCGAGATGATGGATGTCAAGAAAGTCCCCATCCGGTGTTTCGATACGCTCCATGCGGGTATGGAGAAGCTTCTGCTTTCGCATGAGCTTTCCCCATAAAGTCTGGAGATGTGGTCCACGAAGCCACCAGGCTGCAGAATAGGGCGTCGGCACGTGTCGAATCTACTTAACGGGTAATGATGGAAGTCCAGATTTTCGGAGTCAAAAAAAGTTCTGATACTCGAAAGGCGCTGCGTTTTTTTTCAGAGCGTCGAATTAAAACGCACTTCGTCGATCTCAACGAACGAGCAGCCTCCCTCGGCGAGCTGAAGCGCTTTGCCCAGAAATTCGGAATCGGTGCGCTGATCGATCAGGAATCGCCGAGGTTCCAGGAGCTCGGATTGAGACATGCGCGAATGTCGGATGAAACATGGCTGACGAGACTGTCCGAGGAGCCACTGCTATTGAAAATGCCGCTCGTGAGAAACGGCATGCAACTAACGATCGGACTTGAAGAAAAGACATGGAAACTGTGGCACGGCCGCTGAGCTGATTGGTTGTTGGTCGCCTCCGGTAGTGGCTAGGTTGGAGGATGCAAAGCGACACTGAATTCGGGACCTTTTTTCTCCCGGGACCAACTGAAGTTCGGCCGGAGATCATGCGGGCGATGCTCAAGCCGATGATTCCGCACCGGAGCGCTGAATTCGAGGAAATGTTCGGCCGGCTCCAAACGGGTCTTGGCGAGGTGTTTCAAACGAGGCGACCGGTCTTCGTCAGTGCATCGTCGGGAACCGGGATGATGGAAGCGGCAATTCGCGCGATGCCGGCAGGGCGAATTCTCTGTCTGGTGAACGGCGCGTTTTCTGAGCGGTTTGCTCACATCGCGGAAATGTGCGAGCGGCAAGTTGACCGGTACGAAGTGCCCTGGGGTGAGGTTCACTCGCTTGACGAGCTGGGAAACCGTCTCGGACGCGAGTCCTACCGGGCAATCACTGTCACTCACTGTGAGACATCGACGGGAGCCCTGAATGATGTCCGGGCAATTTCAGATAAGGCTCATGGGCATGGGGTTCTTTGCCTGATCGACAGTGTCAGCGCAGCAGGTGGAGCAGAACTTCGGTTCGATGCCTGGAAGTTAGATTTTGTTCTAACTGGGTCGCAAAAAGCCCTGGCGATACCGCCCGGACTCGCGTTCGCAGTCGCCTCCGATGAGGTCGTGTCGCTTGCGTCGGAGGCGACAAACCGGGGTGTGTACTTCGACATCGTCGAGATGGAGAAGTTTGCCCGTACGAACCAGGTCCCCGCGACACCGGCGTTTTCACTCCTTAACGCTCTCGAGGCGCAACTCAATTTCATTCACGAGGAAGGGATCGAAGCGCGCTGGGCGCGGCATTCGGCGATGGCTCGCGCCACGGCGGAATGGGTCGACAGTCGAAGCTCGCTCGCCATCATTGTGGCCGGTGGATCGAGGTCTCCCACCGTTTCGGCAATCAGGCTGCCTGAAGGAACTCCCGGAAAGCAATTCGTTCAGAATGTTAAGAAGGCGGGCGTCACGGTCGGCACAGGGTATGGGAAACTCGGCGACACGACATTCAGAATCGGACACATGGGCGATCATAACGTTCAAACGCTTCAGCGGTGTTTCGCTGCCTGTGACGAGGCTCTGGGTTTGTGACTCAGGTCTCTGTTTCTGGTGCGATGGTCCAATTCGGTGCAACGACTCTCTTTCGCGACATCACTTTCACCGTCGCTCGCGGGGAGCGATGGGGAATCATCGGGAGAAACGGAACCGGCAAAACCACCCTGTTCAGACTCATCACCGGTCAACAGGATCCGACGTCAGGAGCTGTATCCAAACAGCCTGGCCTCACTATCTCGCTGCTCGAGCAGCATCGTGATTTTGGCGGGGCCGATACAGTTTGGACTGCGGCAGCCGGTCAGTTCGCCGACCTGCTGGCGCTCGAGCAATCACTCGCGGAGCAAAGCGTAGAGATTGGCGAGCTCGGAGAAAAATCGACTCCGGCAATGCTTGCACGATACGACCGCGACCTCGAGCGGTTCGACCGAGAAGGCGGTTACACGTTCGCCCCAAGAGTCGATGCGGTTCTACACGGCCTTGGTTTCGATCCAGTAGAAGCGCGCACCCGTTCCCTGGTTCAGCTGAGTGGCGGAGAGCGCGGCCGGCTCGGAGTCGCAAGGCAGCTCGTCAGTCCAGCCGATGTTCTGCTTCTCGATGAGCCTACAAACCATCTCGATCTCGATACCACGCAGTGGCTCGAGGGATATCTCAGGACGACTGATAAATCGATCCTGTTGATCAGCCACGACCGGGCCTTCCTTGCAAACGTGGTCGATCACGTTCTTCACTTTGAAGGTGACACAGCCTTCGCGTATTCAGGCGGTTACGAATCGTTCGTCAGGCAGCGTGAAGAGCGGCGTCTATCCCAGCACCGCGCTTTCGAGAAGCAACGGAAGTTTGTCGAAGGTCAGGAAGACTACGTTCGTCGCAACCTCGCCGGCCAGAATTCCAAGCAGGCAAAAGGAAGGCGCAAGCTTCTGGCTCGGCTGCCGCGGTTGAGCGCACCAATCGGATCCGCCGGCACGATGGCGCTTCGTCTCGACATCGCCGATCGCGGTGGAGATCAGGTAGTAGTTGCTGATCATGTGTCCATTGGCATGGACGACCGAATTCTGATCGATGATTTCTCGGCTTTTATCAAGCGTGGAGAGATACTCGGACTGCTCGGTCCGAATGG
>JBBQYO010000156.1:0-7594 GCA_038208605.1 Gemmatimonadales bacterium
GGGAGTCCTCATTTTTTTATCTTTCGCGTCTTCCTCGTTTTCATCTGTGCATCGCAGTCAGTCGCTGTTCCCTTTTCGAGAGGCCGGAGCGAAGCCCAGGACTGGACCCTCTCGCCGCCCGGATATATTTCCACGCATGCAGTCATCCGCCATTCGACAGCGTTTCCTCGACTATTTCGAGCGCCAGCGGCATGCAGTGCGGCCGAGCAGCTCCCTCGTTCCGGCAGAAGATCCGACGCTCCTGTTCACGAATGCCGGGATGGTGCAGTTCAAGCGCGTGTTCCTTGGCCAGGAGACTCCGTCGTTCGGGCAGCGTGCGGCCACCTCCCAGAAATGCGTGCGCGCGGGCGGCAAGCATAACGACCTCGAGCAGGTGGGACATACCGCGCGTCATCACACGTTCTTCGAAATGCTCGGCAACTTTTCTTTCGGAGATTACTTCAAAGCCGATGCGATTCGGTTCGCCTGGGAATTCCTCACAAAAGAGCTCGGCCTTGATCCACAGCACCTCCGAGTCAGCGTTTTTCAGGAAGACGATGAAGCGCGCACCCTGTGGCGGGACATCACCGGACTTCCCGACAGCCGCATCTACGGCCTCGGCGCTCACGACAACTTCTGGCAGATGGCCGATACGGGCCCGTGCGGGCCCTGTAGTGAGATTTTCGTCGACCTCGCTCATGTGGCTGCGGATTGGCGCTTTCCCGAGGACGCGACTGGTGAATGGGCTGAGCTCGACCGTCAGGAGTTCTCTACCGAGGCACTCATCGAAGGCACCGAATCGGGAAGATTTCTCGAGATATGGAACCTCGTTTTCATGCAGTTCGACCGGCAGCCTGATGGAACTCTTGTGCCTCTGCCGAAGCCGTCTGTCGATACAGGCATGGGGCTGGAACGCGTGTCCGCCGTGCTCAACAAGGTTACCAACAATTATCACACTGACGTCTTCACCGGACTGATCGAAAAAGTCGAGCAGATCAGCGGGATTCCCTATCGCGGCCGGGATTCCGACGAACCCTACTGGTTCGAGCTGGCGCACGAACCGGGTAAACGCACGGCCTCGCACTCCCCCGCGGTCAAGTCAGGCAATCGCGTTCTCGTCGATCCGGCGGCGTTCCGCGTAATTGCGGATCACGCGCGTGCAGTCGCGTTCCTTATCGCTGATGGAGTATTTCCATCGAATGAGGGAAGAGGCTATGTGCTGCGCCGCATCCTCCGCCGCGCAGTCCGCCATGCATGGCTGCTTGGGCGCGCGACACCGACACTCGTCGATGTCGTTCGTCAGGTAGTGGAGACGATGTCCGATGCCTATCCCGAGCTCGAGCACCAGGCGAAACACATCGTCGACACAACACGCGCCGAGGAACAGCGCTTTCTCGATACGATCGACGGAGGGATGCGCCGGTTTGACGAGCTCGCTCCCGAGCAGACAACTCACGGAAGCGATTCAATTCGCGGAACCATTTCCGGCGACGACGTTTTCAGGCTCTACGACACGTTCGGTTTCCCGCTCGATCTTACAGAGCTGATGGCGCGAGAGCGCGGGTACACGATCGATATAGCAGGTTTCGAATCGGCACTCGCGGCGCAGCGAAGCCAGTCCCAGCAGGAAAGGAAGTCGAAAAAGATCGGGGCTGGCGGCGATGACTTCGGGGACAGCTCGTGGCTGTCGCCCGGCGACGTAAAGTTCGTCGGCTACGACACAACTGAGGCCGACACGGCCGTCACTGCGTTCAGGGTTCTTCCCGAGGGTCGTGTTGCCGTGATGCTGCGCGACACGCCGTTTTACGCGGAGTCGGGCGGGCAGGTATCAGACAAAGGCACGATCACCGGTGACGGCTGGACAGTGGACGTCGATCAGGTGCGTCGCGTTGACGGAAAGCTTGCGGTGATCGGCAGGGCAAGTGGCGCTGTGAATGTTGGGGAAGCGCATGCGGAAGTGCCGCGACTTCCCAGGCTCGACACCGAGCGCAACCACACCGCGACCCACCTTCTTCACGCCGCACTTCGATCAGTACTGGGCGAGCACGTACGCCAGGCCGGATCGCTCGTGGCGCCGGATCGCTTGCGATTCGACTTCAGGCATCACGGTCCGATGACTCCTGAGCAGATCCGTGAAGTCGAAGACATCGTGAACCGCGAAATTCTCGCGGCCATTCCGGTGACGACAACTCAACGACCTTACGCCGAGGCTGTCGCGGGGGGAGCGATGGCGCTGTTTGGCGAAAAGTATGGTGACGTGGTTCGAGTGGTCACGGTTCCCGGAGTTTCCGAAGAGCTCTGCGGTGGCACTCACGTTCGCAACACTTCGGAGATCGGGCTGTTCGAGATCGCGAGCGAGACTGGTGTCGCGGCGGGCGTTCGCCGCGTCGAGGCGATGACTGGGCCCCGGGCCTACGCGGCAACTCGCGAGCGACAACAAGTGCTCGGCCAGGTTGCGGAGCTTCTTCGCGCATCTCCCACCGCGGTGGTAAAGCGCCTGCATACTGTAATCGACGAGCACCGCTCGCTGGAGCGACGTCTCGATGAAGCGCTGCGCAGCGGCGGAGCGAACAGCGTTCAACAACTCATCGACGGCGCGCTGGACATCGACGGCGTGAGAGTCATTGCGGCATCGGTTGGCGCATCCGACATGAAATCGCTTCAGGCAATCGGTGATGCGCTGCGCGAAAAAATGGAAAGCGGAGTCGCAGTGCTTGCCGCTTCGTTCGAAGACGGCAAGAGCTCTCTTCTCACTGTCGTGACCGATGACGTGCGGAGTCGCGGATTGCGCGCGGACGCGATCATTCGGGAAGTTGCCGCTGTCGCCGGAGGACGCGGGGGAGGGAAGCCGCACATGGCGCAGGCAGGAATTCCTGACGCCGACAGGATTCCCGCTGCTCTCGAAGCGGTACCGGGCATCGTGCGCGCGCAGCTTTCCAATTGAGCGAGCCAGCTGGCGTTCCGGTCACGGTGACTGCGAGTGACAAGGCTTCTGAAGCGGTGACTCTTCGCTCCTGGCTCGCAGCGCGCAAGCCGCAGCCTCCGGAGAGACTCACCGAGAGGTTGTCCGAGATCGTTGGAGACGATGCGATGGAGGGCGCGACGAGCTGTGACGTGCTGCTCGCCTCCGGAATTGCCACACTTCGCTCAGCGTTGAGCGATCGCGACGGCGCGCTCGATCTGCTGGCGGCCGATGCGCTAATCACCTACGCCATGGAAGCGGCCGCCGAGGATTGCGCGACGATGGATGAAACGGCGGCCGGGGCAATTCAACGCGTCGCGCGCGGCACGGCGTGATCGTAATCCTCTTTACAGGAGGAACGATCGCAATGCGCAATGACATCGGCGGAACGGGCGCGTCGCCGTCGCTCACCTCGAAGGAAATTCTCGCGGCGACCCGCGGAATCGATGCGGTGACCGGCGTCGAGACTGAAGAATGGGGGTCGTTCCCCGGACCCCACATGACGGTGGACCGCATGTGGAAGCTTCGCAACCGCATCGCGGAGCATCTCGTCCGTCCTGAAGTGACCGGTGTCGTCGTGACTCACGGCACCGATACTCTCGAAGAGACGGCATACCTCGTCGCTCGCTCGCTGCCGGCAGACAAGCCCGTTGTGTTCACCGGCGCGATGCGGACCGTGAGCGACCTCGGGTGGGATGGTCCCGCAAATCTGCTCGAAGCGGTATACGTCGCAGCGAGCGCGGAGACGCGTGGCTTTGGATCGATGGTGGTAATGACGGGACACATATTCGCCGGGCTCGATGCGACGAAGACAAACACTCATCTGCTTGATGCGTTCGAGAGTCCGGGACTGGGGCCACTCGGTGTTCTCGATGAAGGGGAGCTCATCCTGTCGAGGGAGCTTCCTCCGTACCCCGCGATCGTGCAGCCTGCGGAGCTCGCTACGCCGGTAGACATCATCTTCGTTGCAGCCGGAAGCGATGCGCGGCTGCTCGACGCGTCGCGGGAAAAAGCGCGCGGTCTCGTCATCGCGGCGATGGGACGGGGCAACGTTCCGCCTGAGCTCGTGCCGGGGATCGAGCATTGGATCGCCGATGGCAAACCCGTTGTGCTCACCTCGCGAACGCAGGGCGGGCGAGTCGGTCACACGTATGGATATGCGGGCGGCGGACGTCGTCTGGAGGAAATGGGAGTGATCTTCGGTGGATCGAGGCGGGCACAGCAGGCGCGAATCGATCTCATGCTCGGCCTCGGCGCCGGCATGTCGACTGACGAGCTCCGTGGAATGTTTCGGGACTGACGCCTTGAAGCACCGTCTCAACCCCCCGGCCGCTGTAAAGAAAATTGCCGACACGCTGGAGAATGCCGGCTTCGAAACATGGTGTGTGGGCGGAGCCGTCCGCGACGCAATCCTCGGACATGCCCATCTCGACTGGGATCTGGCGACTGCGGCGCGGCCGAAGCAGGTACGAAACCTGTTCGCGAGGACGGTTCCAGTCGGCATCGAGTTTGGAACGGTAGGTGTGCTCGACGAGCATGACGTGATGCATGAGGTCACCACATTTCGCCGCGACGTTCACACCGACGGACGTCACGCGGTCGTCGATTTTGGAGCGTCGCTCGATGAAGATCTCGCAAGGCGTGACTATACGATCAATGCGATCGCGTACTCTCCGAGCCGGAAGGAGCTCCGCGATCCGTTCCACGGTCAGGCAGATCTGGAGAGAAAACTCGTACGCGCAGTTGGCGAGCCGCACGAGCGCATGCGTGAAGACAGGCTGCGCGCGCTGCGCGCGATCAGGTTCGCTTCGCGATTTGATTTCGAGATCGAGCCTGCAACGTGGGACGCAATCGCCGCAAGCGCTCCGCACATGTCGAGACTGTCGCCAGAGCGAGTGAAGCAGGAAATCGAGAAGACGATGGAGCAGGTGAAGCTTCCCGCGCGAGCGTTTGCGCTGTGGAGAGACAGTGGCGCATTCGGAACTCTCATACCATCGCTGGCCGGCATCACCGGGGTCGAGCTCGCGACGCTGAATCATCTCTGCATGCCCGTTCTCCCGGGAAGGCCTCAGCGCAGAATCGCTCGAATGATCGGACTTTTCGCGGCCGCACCGTCTGGAACCGTGCTCGAGGCACTGCGTACGCTTCGGTTCTCCAATGCCGACTCGGCCTGGGTGTCAGGCGTTGTGACGCGATGGACCGCCATGGAAGGCGACCTTCGCAAAGGGTTGTCGGGCAGCCAGGCTCCGAGCGACGCGTCATTGAGGCAATGGGCTGCACTCGCGGGTCGCACGCGTCTTGCCTCAGTGCTCCGTCTGGCGGCGGCCCGATGGGCTGCCGAGTGCGATGCCGGTCTACCGGCGCCGACGAAGCAGTCTGTTGCGTCAGCGTATCGCCGCGCCGTTCGAATTGCTTACCGGGATCCGATCGAAGTCGGCGACCTCGCGATCAACGGACGGGATCTTGAAAAGATGGGCATGTCCGGGCCGGTGGTCGGCAAGACATTACGCAACCTGCTGGAGATGGTTATTAATGACCCGGCTGAGAACTCCCGCACCGGGCTGCTGGATGCCGCTGAAAAGCTGCTGGCCGAGCTGCGAAGCGGCACGAGCGCACCCTAGATCCGATAAACGATGCTCTTTCGCGGAAGAAATCCCGATGTGACGGTTTGGAAGCGCTTTCGTTCGGGCGTGGATGGCTTCACGTTCACCAGGGTAGGCGAGCACTACGAAGCGTATGTCGGCGCGAACGCGGAACGTGTTGTCGATCTGTTTTACACCCTGAGCGAGCTGCTTCCGCCTGCTGTGGATGTGGTGGTTCATGACCTTCGCTCCGAATCGAACTGGACCGGCGACAGCATCGCGCTGCCGGATGTTCGCGATGCAGTGGCCCGGCTCAAGGTTCCTCTTGCAACATACGGCGGCGTGGAATTTTCGCTCTACACCGAAGCAGACCAGCTCACGCTCACACCGCAGCTCGAGCTGTTCATCTATTCGCGTTCCGACCGCTGGCTGTATCTGCTTCAGGGAAAGGGGCTCGAAGAGAAAGCCGCATTGGCCGACCGGTCATGGCGCTCGCAGGCGTGGGACCGCGCGCCCGCGCCAACACTGTCCGCCGCCGTCACCGCGGCCGCCGAGCGACTGTCGTTGACATCGGCGTGAATCGTCAGGCAGTCGCGTATACGCTGATTGCGGCAGGAGCAAACGTTGCAGGAGCGGCCGCCGTCGTCTCGCGCTCGCGATGGACGGTCCCGGCACTCGAAAAATTGATCGCACTGTCGGCCGGGTTCATGGTGTCGGTTGCGCTGCTGGATCTGGTGCCCGAAGCGATTCATCAGCACGGCTCGAGCGCGGGACTCATGATCCTCGGTGGATTTCTTCTCGTACACCTCACGCAGCACACGCTCACGCCGCATTTCCACTTCGGCGAGGAGGTGCATGCCGTAACGAGCGCGGTGAGTACGTCGGCACTCGTTGGATTGCTGCTCCACACGTTCGTGGACGGCGTCGCGATCGCGAGCGGTTTCGCCGTCGGAACAACGCTCGGCGCGCTCGTGTTCGTCGCGATTCTGCTGCACAAGCTTCCGGAAGGATTGGCGATCTCGAGTTTGTTTCTCGCTGCGGGCTCGACTCGCAAGCGAGCGCTCGCCGCTGGAGCATCGCTCGGAGTGGCGACAGTTGCTGGCGGCCTGCTCACTGAAACCGTCGGAGCGCTGGCGAATTACGGGCTCGCGTTCGCTGCGGGAGTTACGCTTTATGTCGGCGCTTCGAATCTCGTTCCAGAATTTCAGGCAAAGCACGATTGGAGGCTGCAGGGCAGCTTCTTCGGGGGATGCGCGCTCTACTTCGTGGCGCGGAATCTGATAGGTACACTGCTATGAAAAGCGCGGTCGATCGTTCCTGATGCCAAAGAGTTTTCGCAGGCCTCCGGCCGGTGCGCGAGGCGGCGATCGCGAAGCATCGCTGTTCACTCCGCCAGCTTCAGCGCAGCCGCTCGCGGCTCGCATGCGTCCGCGAACGCTGGACGAAGTTGTTGGCCAGCAGCAGATCCTCGGGGTTGGGAAGCCGCTCCGCGATGCGATCGAGAAAGGCGCCATTGGATCGATGATTTTCTGGGGCCCGCCGGGCTCGGGCAAGACTACGATCGGCAGATTGATTGCGCGGTATACCGACCGGGAGTTCGTCCCGTTCTCCGCGGTTACGGAGGGCGTGCCGAGAATTCGTGAAATAATTGCAGCTGCCGAAGAGCGTCTCGAGCTCGGGCGGCAGACTGTCCTTTTCGTCGATGAAATTCACCGTTTCAATCGCGCCCAGCAGGATGCGTTTCTCCCGCATGTCGAGAGCGGAACGATCTCGCTTATCGGCGCGACCACCGAAAACCCATCGTTCGAGGTGAACGGTGCGCTGCTGTCCCGAATGCGAGTGTTCGTCCTGGAGCCGATCTCGAAGAGCGATCTCACCGAGCTCATCGGGCGCGCCGCAGCCGATTCCGATCGCGGGCTCGGGAACCTCTCGCTGACGATCGATGAAGACGCAATCGATCTCATCTCGACTGAAGCGGACGGCGACGCGCGCCGCGCGCTCACCGTGCTGGAAGCTGCGTCGATACAGGCAGGGCAGGACGGTTGCGTAACGCTGACCGTGGCGCGCGACG
>JBBQYO010000157.1:0-7583 GCA_038208605.1 Gemmatimonadales bacterium
ATGCCTCGGACCCCCATGCATACCAGTCCACCGGGTTAGCGGCGTGCTGCAACAGATACGGGCTGGTCTCGTTCGCTAGCCTGTTTGCCATCCCTCAGCAGGGTGGAGGATTGACTTCGAATTTCCTGGGAGGCCATCGGCGTGGCCTTCTGGAACTATGCCATCCTTGCCGCGGAAGGCAATAGTGACAATCGGCCGCGCCTAACCTGATCCCATTCCTCGTCGGGCGGGTTAACTTCACGCCAATGTTGCTCTGGATAGGTCTGGGCGGCGCAGCCGGAAGCATCCTGCGGTATCTCCTCGGCGCGTTCGTCCAGCGTTCTGCTGGACTCGAGTTCCCGTCCGGGACGCTCGCCGTGAACGTGGTTGGCTGCTTCATCATGGGAATTCTCGCCCAGCACTACATGAACACGCAGACCTCTCCGCAAATGCGCGCGGCGCTAATGACCGGTTTCTGCGGCGGGTTCACCACCTTCTCCGCGTTCAGCCTGGAAACTGTTGGATTGCTTCGGGGAGGGGAATATGGGAAAACAGCGGCATACGTAGTGCTCAGTGTAACGCTGTCGATACTCGCAACAATCGCGGGGATGGCCGCAGGAAAGGCCGTCGCGTAGGCGACGCAATCAATCAACCCAACGGTGCACAAATGACCGGAAGCACGAAATCGGATCTCACAGGGTATCTCGACGAAAACTATTCGCGCACTCGCGATGAGCTCTTCGATCTTCTTCGCATTCCAAGCGTCAGCGCGAAATCAGAGCACAATGCCGACACGGCGAAGGCTGCCGAGTGGATCAGAGCCTCTCTGGAGACTGCTGGTCTGAAAGCCCAGACGTTTCAGACAGCCGGACATCCGATCGTCATTGGTGAATGGCGGGGAGCACAAGGCGCGCCGACAGTTCTCGTTTATGGACACTACGATGTTCAACCGGCCGAGCCGCTTGATCTGTGGACATCGCCTCCGTTCGAGCCGGCCATTCGTAACGGAAACATCTACGCGCGCGGCTCGGTCGACGACAAGGGCCAGCTTTTTCTGCACATAAAAGCTCTTCAGGCACATCTCGCAACGCGGGGAAAGCTGCCAGTCAACGTCGTAGTGATCGCCGAGGGCGAGGAGGAGGTCGGAAGCGATCACCTGGAGCAATTCATCGAGGAGCAGAAAGAGCTTCTCGCTGCGGAAGCCGTCGTCATTTCAGACTCGGCCATGTTTGCACCGGGACAGCCTTCGATTCTTTCTTCGCTTCGCGGGCTCGCTTACTTCGAGCTGAATGTCGTGGGCCCGACTGTCGATTTGCATTCGGGCTCGTACGGCGGAGCCGTAGTAAATCCCGCCATGGCGCTCGCGAAAATTCTCGCCACGCTGCACGACGAGAACGGGCACATAACGATCGATGGGTTCTACGACTCGGTTCGCCCGTGGGAGCCGAAAATTCTCGAGCAGATGCGACAGCTTCAATTCGACAGCGAAACGTTTCGGCACGAGACAGGTGCGCCAAGTCTCGGAGGGGAAAAAGGATTTTCCGTTCTCGAGCAGTTGTGGGCCAGGCCCACGTGCGAGGTAAACGGGCTGCTGAGCGGTTACACGGGCGAAGGCGCGAAGACCGTGCTTCCTTCGAAGGCGATGGCAAAGGTCAGCTGCCGGCTCGTTCCGGACCAGACGCCGGCGGAGATCGAGAAGCTCATTCTCGCTCACGTGGAAAAGGTTACGCCGAAAGGTGTTACGGCCACTGTGAAATTCCTGCATGGCGGAAGGCCATGGCGCGCAGAGCTGAACGGAACGCTTTACGACGCAGCACGCCGTGCACTGGCGACTGCATTCGAAAAACCTCCTGTCATTGTCGGCGAAGGCGGCTCCATTCCCGTCGTCGGCGATTTCGAGCGCATACTCGGCGCGCCGGTGTTGCTGGTCGGATTCGGATTGCCGGGCGAGAATGCACACGCTCCCGATGAGTGGATGAGCGAGGAGAACTTCCGAATCGGAATGCGCGCGATGGCTACGTTCTGGGACGAATACGGATCCGCGTCAAAGTCCAGCCAATGATTCTCGTGCGCGCCTGCGCCGCAGATTCCACTCGAACCACCGGTCGTCGCGACTGATCTTGTAACGCGACTTCACCGCGTTCGACAACTGTGACTTCGCGGGTTCCGGGAGCGATGCGAGGCGACTGACGATTGTCGGGACGGCATCGGGCGAGAGATCTCGCGTGAGATAAACGACGTCGAGTTTTCCCGTGGTCGCGTACAGATCGATATTGCGGTCTGCAATCCATGCTTCGTGGTTCCAGTATATCAGAGCGACGAAAGTGATCATCGCGGCTGCGGCCGTTCGGCGAAAGAGGCGTGACGGATTGAGCTCTGTTGTGACTTCGATCGCGAGCGCGGCGAGGCTCGCGGCGACCACGATCATGTATGTCTGTGCATAGAGACGGGCGGTGGTGAAGCCGTACGCTTCTTCATAAAGCCAGACGCGATGAAACGCCGACACCAGGAGAAACAGCACTGCGAGCAGTACGGAAAGAGTCACCGCTCTCAAAGCCGGCCGTCGACCGTCGACCTCCCCGTAGCGCTCCGCGATCAGGATGATGAACACCGTTGCCGACGCCACGACGGTCAGCTCGGCGAAACCTCGATGGGCGTATTCAGCGAACGTCATCCCCGAGCCGCGGATACTCGGCAGATTGCCGAAGAGGTAGCTGAGCTGAACGGCAAGAAATGTCCAGAAGAGCAGTGACATGCCGGCGAGGAGAATCAGCCGCTCTGTCGACCCGAGCCAGAGTGTCCGGGCGGTGGTGTCAGCTGGAATTACAACGCCGCGAAGCTCTTCAGGCCTGCCACGTTCCGCGTAGCCGTATGCCCCGAGTACGATCGCGAGCAGTCCGATGAAGAATATCGTTCGCGGAAGAAACGCCCAGTCGGTGAGCAGGTGCTCGATGGCGTCGCGCCACCCGGCGAATGTGGGGTCTGCTGACGCGAGCAACAATCCGAAGATCAGCACTACGGGTAAAGTGATCGCGACGCCGCGGACAATTGCGCGGACGCGCGACGACTTTACCAGATGAAGGGCATCCGCGCCGCGGCCCACCGATTCGGCAAGCGCGAGGCCGAACGCGATTGGCGCAGCGAGGACCGTGAAAGTTGCTGTGAGGCGCTCGAGTCGCGGATCGACTGAGAGGAGCATTGCGAGCGCGAGCAGCACGATGACCGACAGGCAGATAAGTGCAGTCAGAAATGGATCGCTGGTAATCGCAGCCGCAGCCGCGATGACAATTGCGTTGACCTCGAGCCGCAGAGGCAGTCCTGTGACCGGGCGAAGAAAGAGTGCCAGTCCCGCCGCAGCGCACGCAGTCCAGATGAGCCAGTTGATGCCTGGCATCGCGTCGTACATGATCCAGGTTCCGAGCGCGGCGGCGGCGAGCGCAGCGATCCAGACGGTGAGTCGGCGGCCGGCTGGCTTCTCAGGCAGGTATCGCGATTGGGAGGTCATGGAACTGAATGTCGTCCGGCTCTTCTATTTCGTCAAGTACTTTGTACTGCAAAGTCGAAGTTGAATTACTCCTCAGTCGACCCAAGGCAGTTATCGTCAAGCTCAAAACGACTCGCCATGGAAATTGGACTCAGTAGCGCCAGTTCCTGATCATGAAGAAACTGAAAACGCTCGTCGTTGACGGCGCCTGCGGATCGAGCGACGGATCGCGCAGCAGATATCGCGGCTGCAGGCTCGTCTCCAGGCTGTAGCCCTTCAGTCCACCGAACCGGTGTTGAATCAAAACACCTGGCCGCCGTAGAGCGGATGGATCGGGGCGCAGGTTGAGCGACAGGAAGGTGTGAGACTTGATGTACTTCCCGAACTCGATCTCGGTGCCGCGAAGGAAGCTGCCTACATCGGTCTCGACGTCTGCCGGAGCGATGTTCAGAACGTCGGCGCCAAGTGCACGTGCAGCCTCGCCGGACAGCTGGTCGGTAAACACGCCGAGTGCAACCGCCGCAAGCTGTTTGCTCGCGAGTGCGGCGCCCGCTCCGACGAGGTTGTTGTTGCCGCCAAGCCCGGCGCCTTCGAGCTGAAGGAGCGACGACGATGAGCGCCCAAATGCCAGGTAGCTCAGCAGGTCGCTCTGCGCGATCGGCGGTTGTGCATCGCTTTCCAGCGAAATCTGCGGATTCCTCATCGTTCCCCCGATCAGGATCTGCACGTTGATCGCCTCGCGCGATGGCAGACGAACTTCGTATCCGCCCGTCACCTGAAGCGTCGGGTTGATCTCGTCGGAATTGATAAAGGTCGCCGAGCCGCGCTTGATGTCGAACCGCTTCGAGAGGAAGCTGTATTCGCCGCGCTCGCTGAGCAGAACGCCATCCAGGACCAGTGATTCCTTGGCGCGGTTTACATGAATCGCCAGGTCACCGTCGCTGTATAGCTCGATGTTGAAGTCCGCCGATCTCACGAACACGTCGCGATCGACGCGCAGGTTGACGTCCATCCGAAGGTTCGACAGCAACGGAGACTGCGCAGGGAAAATCTCACGGTTGGCAAGCACCGCAGTGTCGAGAACACTGAACAGCGCAGGATCACTCGCTCCGATGATCTTCTTGCCTTCCGATTTGGGAACGAACACAACTCCGTCGAGAACGCGAAGGTTTCCACCGACATGCGCGTCCTTGAAGGGGCCCGTCACTGCCAGGTCGATGTTCGCGGTGAGCCTGCCGTCCTTATCGTCCAGAACTGTCGCGCGGTTCGCGAAAACTTTCAGGTCGAACGACGGCTCTCGCAGTGAGCCGATGCCCAAACCCCCGGTAATCGCAAGACGTCCACCGCTGTAGGCGACGACCGAATCGATTACGATCGTATCGTGCAGCATGCGAATGGAAGCGCCGATGCGATTGAGCGTAAGGCCAAGCGGTGACACGTGAGCCTGAGCGCTGTCGAGCTGGAAGTGCCCAGTGATCTCGGGTCTCGCAAGCGTTCCGTTCACCTTGAAGTCGGCGATCGCCTTGCCTTTGAGATTGGTGACGGCGGTGCTGAGCTCTGGAATGATGTTGAGCGGAAGGTTATCGGCGCGAACCGCGAGATCGATCTGTCGGTCTTTCGGCAGGCGCGGTCCGATAACTCCGCTCAGTGCGAGGTTGATCGGAATCGTTCCCTGTGCGAACAGGACCGACCCCTCGCCTGCGCGCATTGCATCGACCCGGCCGGTAAGAGTCTGATTGGCGTAGCTGAATACTCCGTGCACTTCGGGAACAAGCACGTCATTGTAGTAGAAGCGCTGAGTACCGAACGAACTTGTGAATGTGGGGTCGGCCGAAGTACCTGCCGCCTTGAGGTCGAACGACACGAGCCCGCGAGCAGGAACGTCGCTCTGCGCGAGCGCGATCAGATCGGCCACTTCAAAATTGTCTACCGCGACTTCGAGATTTGTCCGGCCTTCCTTAGGCAGCAAACCGTTGACGTAGATACGCCCGTTGGTCGAGTTCCGAAGCTCCAATTGTTTGATGTCGACTCCAGCCGTTCCCCAGTGAACCACCGACGGCCGCACCGATGCCCACACAGTGCTGTCGAACCTGAGCTGCATCCGGCTCAGCCGCAGCTCATTTCCAGCCTTGTCGAGCAGGAAGTCGGCATTCGCGGAGTAGATGTCCTTTGCGTTCTGGACGACCGTCAGCTCCGTCGTTCCGTTGGGCTTTTGATAACCGATCTTTGCGCGGATGCTGTCGAGATCGAACCCTCCGGCAACGACTCGCGCCGCGGACGCGTCAACGTCGACGTGAGATTGAGGCGTCAACGCATTCAGCCAGTCGTACTGCGCAGTGAATTTGCCGACCGTACTACCGCGCGCGACGATGTTCTCACCACTCGCCGTTCCCTTTAGTCCGAACTTCTTGATGTTGCCGGTCGCAATGCCATCGGCACGAGCTGCGCCGGAGAGCGTGCTCATGCTCAGCACGCGAGGCGAATCGACCGGAGCAATCGTCGGAGCCGCGCGGCCAGTGATCGCTCGCTCCACCTCCGTCGCGTGCGCAATACGCGCAGAATCAGAACGCGCCTTTGCCACACGCGTCGCAAGAATTCCAGGACGTGGAATCACGTCGCCCTGAGCCGGCGGGAAAAATTGAGCGAGCCGGTTCAGCGAATCGACATTCACATGATAGGTGAGTTGTCCAACCTGATTCGCGGCTAGACCGAAGCTGCCTTTGGCGGTTGCGATACCTTCTGGAACCACCACGGCAAGCGTATCGATGCGCGCCAGACCGTTCGCTGCCGAAAGACGAATCTTCGCGCTCGTCAGCGACAGCGTGTCGTACGTAGAGCCTTGAAGATCCGCAACCAGATTCGTACGAAGCGTCGCCGGATCAGTTCCGCGTCCATTGGCAGTGATCAACCCCGTCACCGACGTCTTCGGCGCCTTCGCAGTGATCGTATTCGCGTTGAACAGCATCGCGTCGGCCTTGAAGTCATATCCGATGTCGCGACTCGCCAGATCGAGCTTGCCGGTTAGCCCGAATGATCCGCCGTCGGAGAACCCGAGCCTGGTTGTAACTGCAAGATTGCCCATCGTACCGGTCAAGCGGATCGGACCAGCCGCCTCGCCGCGAAGTCCGGCGGCGGGGAAGAAACGGCCTGCAGTGACGAGCGACAGCGGATGCAGCTGGGCATCCAGGTCGAACCAGGCATTGGCCATCTTGCCACCGGACGGAATGCGAAATGCGGCGTTGCCGGTCATTCTCGACACGGTTCCGCGATCCACATGCGTGACGTCGGCCTTGGCGCTCATTCGGGAAAGCATCGACCCATTCAGCGTCGCCGTTCCTTCGAGCGTGCCGCCAATTGGTAAGGTCTTCGCGTAACTGCGAAGAAGAGCGACCTGAAGTGGACGCATTGTTACGCGCAGATTACTGGCGCGGAAATCGTTGTTGAGCATGCCAACGTTGCCAACTGCAAGCACGTGGCTCCGTCCAACCTTCGAATTCTCGAGCGCGAGATCGGCGTTGACGGCCATGCTTCTCCTGTTGCCGTTCAGCGTCGCCGTGCCCGTCAACGTTCCGCCACCAGTCGGCAAAGTCTTCGCGTAACTCCGAAGCACCTCGAGCTTCACCGGGTCGAGTGTCACCCGAAGATGATCCGCCTCGAAATCTTTCCCGAACGTGAGACCGCCTTCAGCGGTCACGCGATTATGACCTGCTGCCCTGTCATCGAATGTGACGTCTGCGTCGAGTGCGACTTTGTTCTGGTCGCCATCGACTTTCGCGCGGCCGGCAAGAATCCCGCTTCGCGGAATCTTCACGAGCGGAAACACGCGCTCGATGAGCTTCGTGTCGAGAGATGTGAATCGCGCGTTGGTGTTCTGGATAGAAACCGCCGCGCCCCTATACGTGAGGCCCAGATCGCCTGACAGGTGCGCGCTCTCGATCTGGACGTCGGCGTTGCGAACGACATACACACTCGTATCACCGACCCAGTCCATCGCAAAGTCGAGCTTGCCCGAGCCACGCTCCGGAATGCGGGGATAGACCCACCTGATGTCGGCTGATGAGAGAGTGTCGGCGTGGAGACGAAGCGTGAGGTTGTCGTTCGTGATGACGTACTTGCCCCC
>JBBQYO010000158.1:0-7470 GCA_038208605.1 Gemmatimonadales bacterium
CGATGTGTCTTTCGTGAAGAGGCCGTTGACGCCGCCGGCAGATCCAGTGTCGGTCTTCGTCGCCGCCGGAGTCGCTCCACCAGCCGTCGTCGCAACCGCAATACTCTTCACAGCGGCATCGAGTCTCGGCAGTGCTTTTTCGAGAGCGCCGGTTTTATCGGTGATCTGGAACTGAAGGAATGCCGACTTCTGGACGACTTCCTGCGCGCGCTGCGGATCATCGATGCCCGGAAGCTCGACGATGATCCGGTCGTTACCCGACTTCTGCACGAGCGGCTCGGAAACGCCGAACTGGTCGATTCGCGTGCGGACCACTTTCAGCGCGCGATCGATGGCTTCACTCTTTTTCGGAACAGCTCCTTTCGATTCGTCAACTTCGAGAGCGAGGTGCATGCCGCCCTGAAGATCGAGTCCTCTCTTGAGCGGAACGCGCCGCACTGTGTCGTAGGCGAATCCGTCACCGCGCTTGACGCGCTCCGTGACGGTTCGGGGAAAGAGCGCCCCCGCGGAGGCAGCGATGAGTGCAATAATTATCAGAATACGATACTTCAGATTCATGCGACTGAAGGGGTAAAATGTGCTGTTCCAATAGAGCCTTTAAGGTTAACGGAACGACTGGGGGGAGTCAAAACAATGAGGGCGTCTTCACGGTCCGTCCTCAGCTGCGCGACGAGCTCACCGGCGCTTCCGAACTTTTTTGTTTCACGCAGATAGGAAACGAAATCGATCCTGACGCGATTGCCGTAAAAGTCGCGCGTGACGTCGAACAGATGCGCCTCGATCGACCGCTCCGTGTCTCCGAACGTAGGCCGGGGGCCCAGGTTCAGCATTCCGCCGAACTGGCCTGCTGGTGTCTGCACCATCACCGCATAGACACCCTCGGGCGGAAGGAGCTTCCTTGGGCTCGGAGCCGAAAGATTGATGGTGGCGAACCCAAGCTGTCGGCCGCGCGAGTTGCCCGCTACAACGGTGCCTGAAACGGAATAACGGCGGCCGAGACTCTGAGCCGCCCGGTCGAGATCCCCGCCCGCGACAGCCCTTCTTATCGAGGTCGACGACACCTGCTGCCCATCTCCGACGGAGACCGCTTCCACCACATCGACAGCAAAGCCGTCGCGTGCGCCCAGCTCCTTCAACACGGTAACATTGCCGGCTCTGCGGTGACCAAATCCGTGATCGTGGCCGATCAGTAGCTCGCGCATTCGAAACCGCCGCCTCAGGATTAGCTCGACGAAATCCTCGGCACCGTACGACGCGAGATCATGCGTAAAGGGCATGATCGCGAAATAGTCGACGCCGGTCTCGGCGATTACCTCGAGTTTCTCCTCGGTTGTCGTGAGCAGCAGCGGGGCCGCAGCGGGATTGACGACTTCGAGGGGGTGCGGATCGAAGCTGAGCAGAAGACTCGGAGCGCCGATCTCGCCAGCTCGCTCCACGAGGCGCCTGATGACGTCGACGTGGCCGAGATGTACTCCGTCGAATGTCCCGACAGTGAGTATTGTGTTCTCGACGGTTGGCGGCAGACCCGATTCGGCGGAGACGTGAAGCGGCTCAACCATGCGACGCGACTACTGTGAGGGTGCGAAGCGGCGGAGCCGAAGTCCTGAGATCGTCGAGCGTCGCGGCTTCTCCGACGTCGAACGGTCCGCTTCGAATGCGCCGGAGCGCTGATAGATGCGCCGCGCTATTCGTCAGGCGGCCGAGGTCGCGAGCCAGCGCTCGAATATAGGTGCCCGAGCCGCAGCTTATCGCGACGTCGATTTCATTTCCACGTTCGCGTTCGATAATCCACTCGTGCACATCGACATCTGAATCAGGAAGACTGATCGGCTCGCCGCGGCGTGCGGCGTCGTAGGCGCGGACGCCGTCAACTGATTTTGCGGAGAACGCAGGCGGGGTTTGACGGATTTTTCCAGTGAGTTTTTTTATCGCGTCGCCGATAGTGTCTCGCGCTGGCGGAGCGGCTTCACGAACAACCGCACCAGTGCAATCGTCCGTCTCGGTTTCGGCGCCGAACCTGATTGTCGCGTGATAGAGTTTCGGCTCGGTGTCGATGAACGTTGCAAGCCGCGTAAAGCGTCCGAGCAGGAGTATCAACAGACCCGTTGCAAACGGATCGAGCGTGCCTAAGTGCCCGATGCTGCGCTCGCCGTAAATTCGGCGAGCGAGCTGAACAACATCATGCGACGTTACGCCCGCGGGCTTGTCGACCAGCAGCAAACCTTCGGAGCCCGCGGGCAACCGCGCCCCGTCAGTCGCCGGAATCTTCGCCAGCAGTATGCGGCGAAGAATCGTTTTGCGAAGAATCGTTTTGCGAAGCGTCGTCTGGAGCAGCGACACCCGGTGATTCCGACTTGATGCCGGCCAACAGCGACTCGATTCTCGCGGCGCGGGCGACGCTGTCATCTTCCTTGAACTGAAACTCTGGAGCAACTCGCAGACGCAGCGCACGTCCGACACGCGAGCGCAGATGCGACGCGGTGCTCGCGAGTCCCTGGAAGGTCGCTTCCTTTTCCGACTCGCTCCCCATCACGCTGACGAAGACTTTCGCATGACGAAGATCGTTCGTGATCTCCACACCGGTCACTGTCACGAAACCAACTATGCGCGGATCCTTTGCCGATTCCGCGAGAAATGTCGCCACCTCTTCCCGGACCGCTTCGGCAACGCGGTCCGAGCGGCGTGTGTTACGCAGATGCAGTCGAGGCCAGAGTGCGCGCAATCTGATCCTTGCGATAGCACTCGATGACGTCGCCTACCTTGATATCGTTGAAGTTCTCGATTCCGATACCGCACTCGAAGCCTTCGCGCACTTCCTTCACGTCGTCCTTGAAGCGGCGCAGCGACCCGATGTTGCCATCGTAGATCTCTACGCTGTCGCGAATAACGCGAGCTTTTCCCTGACGGACAACGATGCCACTTCGCACCGAGCAGCCGGCAATGAGTCCGAGCTTCGGAACCTTGAACGTCTCGCGAACTTCGGCCTCGCCGAGTACAACTTCGCGCTCTTCGGGACGAAGCATTCCTTCGAGAGCGGAGCGAACATCCTCAACCGCCTCGTAGATGACCTTGTACAGCTTGATATCCACGCCTTCGCGCTCCGCTGCAGCGCGAGCGTTGTTGTCAGGCCGCACATGGAAGCCGACGATAATCGCGCCGGACGCTCTCGCGAGCAGAATGTCGCTCTCGGTAATCGAGCCGACGCCGCGATGGATCACGTCCACCGACACTTCGTCGTGAGAAAGCTGCCCGAGTGCATCTGCAAGCGCTTCCGCAGGACCACCCTGATCGGCTTTGATGACAATGCGAAGCGTGCGCTTCTCACCGGCAGCAGCGGCGTTCATGAAGTCTTCGAGCGATACGATGCTCTTCGACGTGCGGCGGCTCTTTGCTTCGCGGTCGAGACGCTGGCGAGTCTGCGCAATCTCGCGTGACTCCATTGCATCCTCCACGACGACGAACTGATCGCCAGCCATCGGCACTCCACCAATTCCGAGAATCTGAACAGGAATCGCCGGACCTGCCGACTTGACTACTTTCCCCCGCTCGTCCAGCAACGCGCGAACGCGGCCCGAGAACATTCCGCAGATAAAATCATCTCCGACCTTGAGCGTGCCGGCCGATACGAGAACCGTTGCGACCGGTCCCTTGCCAGGATCGAGCTGAGCTTCGATCACCGCGCCGACTGCGCGGCGATTCGGATTGGCCTTGAGATCGAGGATTTCCGCTTGAAGCAGAAGCTGCTCGAGCAGACCCTCGACACCGGTTCCCTTCTTCGCGGATATCTCGCTCGACAGCGTCGTTCCACCAAACTCCTCGAGCACAACTCCGTGCTGAAGCAGATCCTGCTTCACCTTGCCAGGATTCGCGGAAGGCAGATCGATCTTGTTGATCGCGACGATCATCGGAACGCCGGCGTTCTTTGCATGCGAGATGGCTTCGACGGTCTGCGGCATCACCTGATCGTCAGCGGCAACTACAAGCACGACGATGTCGGTGACTTGCGCACCGCGCGCACGCATTGCGGTGAACGCTTCGTGACCCGGCGTGTCGAGGAAGGTGATGTGCTTGTCGTTCGGCAGCGAGACGTTGTACGCACCGATGTGCTGCGTGATTCCGCCTGATTCGCCCGCGACAACGTTTGCCTTGCGGATGTAATCGAGCAGCGATGTCTTGCCGTGGTCGACGTGACCCATGATCGTGACAACCGGGGGACGCGACTGGAGCTCCTCTGGAAGATCGGTGACGACCGACTCCTCGAGACCAGCGGTGTACTCCTCTTCCTTGACCGCCTGGAAACCGAATTCACCGGCGATCAGCTCGATCTGATCGAAATCGAGGCGCTGGTTGATAGTAACCATGAGCCCAAGATTCTTGAACGCGAAGCCGACGATCTGAGTCGCGGGAATCTTGAGAATTCCAGCGAGCTCTGACACAGTGATGAACTCGTTGACGCGAACTGTCTTCTTTTCGCGCTCGACCTGAGCAACGCGCTGCGCCTCCAGCTCCTCACGGTAGCTTACATCATCGGCGCGGCGTGGTCCGCCGCGACGTGGCGCTGCACCACGAAGCGCAGTCATCGTCTTCGAGATGCTGGACGATACTGCTTCCTGATCTACGGAACCGCGCTTGCCTTTCTTTCCACGACGTGCGCGGTCGTCGACACCGCCGCCTGGACGCGGCCGATCATCGCGTCGGGCGCCGGCGAAACCGGAACCAGCAGCCCCGGGAGCGGCCGATGCAACCGGACGCGGCGGGGCGAATGGAGTTCCTGTCGCAACCGGTCTCGGACGCGGAGCACCTGGGACGATCGGGCGCGGACGCGGTCGGTCGGGAGCCGACGTGCTTCCGTTCGACTGTGACTGTGTGCTGTGCGTTCCCATCGGTGGCGCGGGAGCGGCCGGTGCCGGTGGCTGCGGACGAGGCGTCGCAACGCGCGGCTCCGGCGCACCCGGCTGCGCTTCGTCGCCGCGATCTGGCCGATACTGCGCCTCTGCGGACGGAGCTGTCGCTGCCGGCTGCTCTTCGACTACTGGAGCCGCAGGAGGTGGGCGTCGTTTTGGCGGGAGCGGAATCTCCGGCGTGCTGACGTCGGCGACAGATGACATTGCCACGGGTGCTTCGATCGTCGGGTCCTCTTCGACGACCGGTGCAGCTTCGACGACGCGGCGGCGGCGGCGGCCCGCGGCATCAGCAGAGGCTTCAGGCGCAGGAGGCGCGACTTCGACCGGCGGAGCAGCGCCCCGGCGTCGGCGGGCGGGCGAAGCGGCAGGAGCAGTGGCTCGAGCGCGTTTCTCTCGTTCCCACCGCGCTCTGATACGGGCGACCTGATCGTCCGTGAGCGGTGTCATGTGACTGCGCACCGGGACGTCCATCGTTCGAAGAAGGTTTATCACCTCATCAACGGATATCCCGAATTCGCCAGCCATGTCGTTCACGAGAAGCTTGCTCAAAACACTACCTCCTTGATCCCCGGCGGTTCGGTGGTCGAACCGGCCGCACATCCTGTCCTGTAACGCCCTCGGCGCTGGGTATCGCGTCGAGGATTCCCTTTGCCAGACCTCTGTCAGTTACACCAATCACCGCGACGGATTCGCGGCCAGTCATCGCGCCAAGCTCCGCTGCCGACAGCTCGGCGATAACCGGAACACCGTGCGCCTTCAACAGCCCCGCGATCTTATCCAAACTATTCTTCGATGCATCGCTTGCCACAAGCGCAACTTTCAGCTTTCCGTGTTTTGCTGCGTCGCGTGCCTGCGCTACACCCACCACCGCCATCCGGCCACGAAGACCAAGGCCCACCAGACCAAGGGCTTTTTTCTTCGCAACCTCGCTCGTCATTCGCCCTTTCTCTCGCCCACCTCAGCGGGCGGCGCCGACCCAGCGTCGGAGCCGCTCGTGTTGTCACCGTCGTTGGCGTTCGTTGCATCGCCAGCTCCGCCGTCGCTTCCAATCGTTCCGCTCTCCGCCGGAGCCGCGTCACCCGCCGCGGGAGACTCGGGAATCTCGGCCTCTGACGCGTCGTCGAGACCGCCCTCGCCTTCTTCGGTTGTCAGCTCATTGATGATCGTCATCAGTCTGTCCGCCTCTTCCGGAGCGATGCCCGCGAGCCGAAGAAAGTCCTCACGCTCGAGGTCGATGATATCGTCCAGCGTCTTGTAGCCAGCTTCCTCGAGTACAGCGACTGTGGCCGGCTCGAGTCCTTCGATCTCGGTGAGGCGCGGGTTGACCGTCGGTACTCCCTCTTCCCCGGGAAGCGGAGCAAAGATCTGCTGCTCGGATCCGCGCTCCATCCACTCGCGGCTCGAGTAAAGCTCGATCTTCCATTCGGTCAGCTCCGATGCTAGACGCACGTTCTGTCCGTTGCGGCCGATCGCCAGTGAAAGCTGGTCTTCGTCTACAACTGCCTGAATTGTCTTAGTCGCGGCATCGCTGAACACACGGGCGACTCGCGCCGGGGCGAGGGCGAGCTTGGCGAACCGTTCCGGGTCGGCAGACCACGGCACGATGTCGATCCTCTCGCCCTGCAGCTCGTTTACGACCGCCTGCACTCGCGAGCCCTTGAGACCGACGCACGCGCCTACCGGATCGACCGAATCGTCACGTGAGAACACGGCGATCTTGGTGCGATTTCCGACTTCGCGCGCAGCTGCTCTGATCTCGACAATTCCCTGCTGAATCTCGGGAACTTCGAGCTTGAAGAGCGCCTTCACGAACATCGGATCGCCCCGGCTGAGCATGAGGCGCGGACCCTTCGGAGTTTCCTCGACGCGCTTGAGAACTGCTCGAAGCGGATCGCCCTGATGGAAATGCTCGCGGTGATTCTGCTCCCGATATGGGATTACGGCTTCAGCTTCGCGGAACTTGTTCAGCATGATGACGAGCTTGCCGCGCTCGATCTGCTGAACTTCTCCAGAGAGCAGATCTCCCACGCGACTCGTGAATTCGTCGCGGATCTTCGTGCGCTCGCCCTCGCGGACACGCTGGATGATTCGCTGCTTCGCGGCGAGAACAGCCATTCGGCCGAATTCAGCAAAGTCTACGGGATCTTCGAGCACATCTCCGACCTGAAACTCAGGATCTTCGAAACGCGCTTCTTCGAGCGAAACCTCGCGGGCGGAGTCGACGACTTCGGCGACGACGGTTCGAAGGCGAACGATGCGAATCGTTCCCTTGTCTTCGTCGATATCCACTTCGGCCTGGACTGTTGGTCCATGCTTCTTTGCGAGAGCCGCGGTGATGCCGTCGAACAGCAACCCGTGCAGCTCCGTCCGGTCGAGCTGTTTGGTGTTCGTCAGCTCCCGGATCGCAGTCAGGATTTCAAGTGAACCCGCCATCCTACGCTCCTTACCTTTTCCAGTTGAATGCCAGCCGCGCCTTCGTCACGGCGGCAAGCGGAACGCGGTGGGTGCTTCCCGACGCGTCTTCTACCACAATCAGTTCTGATCCGGCGTCGCCTTCGACGCCGGC
>JBBQYO010000159.1:0-7448 GCA_038208605.1 Gemmatimonadales bacterium
GTTTCGAGGGCAGTGCCGCTTACGTGGCGTCTGCAACCATCGGTGGGCGCGACCTCGCCCTGATTTCAGAAGCTGACTTCATCGCGCCGACCACGACTCTCGAAGTCAGCGGCCCGCCTGCAGTATCAGGATCGAAGTTCGGTTGCGAGGCAATCTTCACGCTCTACGACCCCCAGAGAAAAGCGCAACTCTACCATCAGAAGGGAATGAGTGTCCGCGGCTCACTTGCATACATTGGCCGCGGATGCGCGACGAGCAACTCGCCAGACATGCACACAGACATGGCGATGATGCATGACAGTGTTGGTGTGCCTGCCGATCCGTACCTCGGCGACGCGAAGGATCACATCGTGCTGATCGACAGAGGGAAGCAATCGACACAGCCCGACCTGCCCGCGTCAGGATCGGGCTGTTCAATCGCCGATCGCGTGCGGCGCGCACAGCAGGCCGGTGCGCTGGGAGCCGTCGTCCTCCAGACGGCTGCAGCAGCGCCGGAGGCATTTTCGCCTGACGGCGACCCAGCCGGCGTCGGCATTCCGGTGATGATGATCGACAAGAAGGACGCTGACGCATTGCGTTCCGCGCTTTGCCCGTCGGTTGTGAAGGCAAGTTGCGCAGGTGCGCCTCCGGTCATTGCATCGATGCGGGACGCCCCGGGCGAATGGGGAGCTCTCAGGATTGTCGATGTCACCGACCCGGCTTCACCCCGCGAGCTTGCCGTGTTTCGAACTGCGCGTTCGAATATTTTCCCGCCGCCGGACTTCAGCGTGTTCTCGCCCCAGCGTGCCGCTGTGAGTGGAAGCATCGCGATCGTTCCATGGAATTCAGATGGTGCGCGTGCAATCGACTTGAGCGGACCGGTTCCGCGCGAAGTCGGATCGTTCGTACCTCCTGACGTCGCCGATCCTACAGGAACATTGCCGAAGAAAGCGTATGTTGTTGGCGTTGCCCTCATGTCGAAAGCCGACGCGACACACGACGGTCCGGCGCGGCAATATGTCGTCGTCAGCGATGTGAATTCAGGTCTTTACGTGCTGGCGCTCGGAGCTAATCGGTCACCTACCGTCAAGCAGTGACGAGAGTGCGTCACCGGTCAGATTGAAGCCGAGCACGGCGGCTGTGATCGCGAGCCCGGGGAACAGTGCAAGCCACCAGCCCACACGGAGCAGGCCAGCTGCCTGACCGGCCAGCGTTCCCCACGTGATCACACCGGGATCGCCGAGTCCAACGAAGCCAAGGCTCGCTTCGATGAGAATTACCTGGCCCATAATGAGACCGACCATAACAAGCACTGCGGGCATCACCTGGGGAAGAAGCACGCGGCGAAACAAATACAGCCGAGATGCACCAAGCGCTTCACTCGCGAGCACGTAGTCGAGCTGTTTCGTCGCCAGCACCTCGCCGCGAACCACTCTTGCGAGCACCGGCCACGACGTTAGTGCCAGCAAAATCACGAGTCGTGCAGTTCCAGGTCCAAATACGGCGATTACAACAGCGACGAGAAAGAACCGTGGCAGCACCTGAAACGCCTCGGTTAGACGCATCAGCAGATCGTCAACAATTCCGCCAATGGATCCTGCGAGCATTCCGATCGTAACTCCGCAGGCCGCCGTCAACACCCCGGTCGAAATTGCGATCAGGAGGGAGGCCCGGGCGCCGAACAGTACGTCGCTGAAGAGATCCCGCCCGATTGCGTCGGTGCCCATGAGGTGCGCGCCCGACGGCTTTGCCAGCGATGGTCCAGTGATCAGCGACGGGTCGAACGACGTGAGTAACGGCGCAAGTGTCCCGAGCAGGACAACAAGTGCAATCAGAGAAATGCCGAGCAGTCCAGCCGGGCGGGTAAGCGCACCCCTCGGCCCGGACAGATAGGCGCCCGCCGGCAACGCCGACGGCGCTCGATCAGCGGACGCGAACCCGCGAATCGAGAACTCCATACGCCAGATCTGTAACAAGGTTTGCCATCACAACCGCGAACGAGATAATCATGAACAGAGCGAGGAGGAGCGGGGTGTCGCGGGTCTGGATCGCGGTCAGTAACAGACGTCCCACTCCTGGCCATCCGAATACGATTTCGACGATGACAGCGCCGGCAATCAATTGGCCTGCCCGAGCTCCGACGACAGTAACAACGGGAAGGAGTGCCCGTGGCATCGCGTGACGAAAGAGAACGCGAGCTTCGGTCAGTCCTTTCGCCCGCGCGGTTCGGATGTGGTCACGCCCGAGCTCGTCAACGAGACCAGCGCGAGTCAGTCGAACGAGTACCGCTATCTCCTGCGACGCGAGGACGAGCGCGGGTAGCGCCAGATGCCACGCAATGTCCAGCCACCGTGCTGCCCCTGTTTGCGTGCTCCCGGCGCTTGTCATTCCCTGCACGGGAACAAGCCCAATTTTCAGCGCTGCAACGAGAATCGCGACCTGCGCAATCCAGAACGCCGGTGCAGAATAGAGCACGAGCACGGCGGCGCTGATGCCGATGTCTCTCGCGCCATAAGGCCGCCTGGCAGCCAGCGCTGCAAGAGGAACCGATACGACAATGGAAATCAGCAGAGCGCTTCCGGTAAGCAGGAGTGTGGCAGGTACCCGCTCAAAGATCAGCGCAACGGTGCTTCTCCCCTGCAGGTACGACGTCCCCATGTCGCCCGATGCAACCCTGCCAAAGTAGGTAACGAGCTGCTCGAGCAGGGGCCTGTCGAGCCCGAACCGCTGGCGCATGAAGGCATAGTACGAGGCGTCACCGTTCTCACCAGCCAGCGCAGCAACGGGGTCACCCGGCGCAAGATGCACCAGCAGAAAGCCCATCAGCACGATAAAAACAATCGTCGGCGCGACCATCAGCAGCCGGCGCGCGACGACGTGGCTATTCAATTGCGGCAGTGCGCGGTTGCTGCGAAGTGCGGCGAATTGCTGAAGCCGGTACATCGCGAGTTGTACGCACGCGTATTCAGTGTCTCGACGAGCCACACATACGGCTGATCTCTTACCGCTATTTCCTGGATGCGATGGTAGAGTCGCTTCCGCAGCGCTGTGTCGAGGGCAGAGGATGCCGAGTCGAACAGAACGTCAATAACTGGGTTCCGATAAGCAGCCGTGTTCGAGAACGGAACCGGCCCGATACTCGACGTCACGTACTGGCGCCGCACTCCGATTTCGGGGTCTGACCCATTGCAATACGATATGATGGCGGTGTCGAAGTCGCGTTTCTTGAAGACAGTCTCGCTGAACACCGCGGCTTCGAGAGTTTTCACCTGAAGATCGATTCCGACGGCACGAAGCTGTGCGCGAAGCAAATCTCCATATTGCGTTTGCCCAGGCATCGCGGCAAATCCCACCGTTAACGGAGTTCCGTTCGGCACTCCTTGTACCCCTCGCGACGCACGTAATTGTCCGGTCTCGCGTCTCCAGCCTGCCTCGTCAAGAAGTCGCGATGCGGCCAAAGTGTCGAAGTCAGGCACTGACAGATCGCTGGCGTGCGCAAAGCCGATACCTGAGGAGATGGGAGCATCGGCGACTCGCCCTTCGCCGAACAGCACGCGGTCGAGCACCTGTCGGCGATCTATTGCGTGCGCGACGGCTCTACGAACGCGGATATCCCGAAAAACCGGACGGTCGAGGTTGAAGCCGAGCGTGCTGACACAGTTGCTGCCGCCGGAGTAACCCCGGGTCTGTTCGACCTTGAACCGCTTATCCTGACGCAGCCGTTGCCTCTCGGGACCGGGCACCCCGAATAACCAGTCTACTTCGCCAGCCTCGAGAGCGATTACCTGAACGGCCTGATCAGGAATAATCCGGAGAACCAGCGTCTTAATCGATGGCGGTCCGCGAAAATAATTCTCATTGGACGCATAGCGAATCTCCGTCCCTGGCGCGTAGGAAATGAACTTGTACGGCCCGGTTCCAACCGGCGCAATGTTCGCTGGATTGCGCAGAGGATCGCCCGTTGCGAACACGTGCTCAGGCATGATCGGGGCTTCTTCGACGTTCAGTTGCTGGAGCAGAGCCGCATACGGTCGCTTGAAAACGAATTCCACCGTGAATTCGTCGGGCGTGTCGATGCGTGCGAGAACGGGCAGTAGCGATGCTCGCGTACGCGAATGAAACTTGAGGAGGAGCTTTTCGAAAGTAAATTTCACGTCGGTAGCCCGGAACGGCTTTCCGTCGTGCCAGAGTACATCGTGCCTCAGGTGGAAACGGTACAGCATTCCGCCATTTTCGATTTCCCACCTCTCGGCGAGGCCAGGTATGGGATTCAGCCGGTCGTCGACCTCGACTAACCCGTCGTAAAGCACTCCGGCAGCGGTGTGTACTCCACCGTTGGTGGTAATGGCGGTATTGAGCTGCCCCGGGTTACTTCCGATGGCCGCGACGAAAGGGCGGTCGGAGCGACTATCCGAGTTGCATGCAGTCGCGGTCAGTGATATCGCCGTTCCGAGCAGATACAGCCAACCCTGCTGTAGAAGTCGTCGAGCCAGGTGGAATCTCGATGTTTGTAAAGGGTATAAACAACGCACACCCAACGCGGTTCGATAGACCGGACCGGCTGATTCAGACTGTTGGCTCTTCTCTCGCTCGGCTCAAGCGCGCTTGACGCTGTCTAATCCACTATCTATATCGCTTGTATGGCACATCTGCGAAGAGCGTTGCGCGACTCTCGGCCAGCGCCGTCGCTCATTGCAATCCACCACCTGGACGCGGCTCGATGAAATACGTTGACGAGTTCCGCAATACACAGCTCATAACTCAGGCGGCGGCGGAAATTCGCCGCCTTGCCGACCCGTCGCGTCACTACAGGTTAATGGAAGTCTGCGGCGGGCACACGCACGCGATCTACAGGTTTGCGTTGCAGGATGTTCTGCCCGAAAACATCGAGCTGGTTCATGGTCCGGGCTGCCCGGTGTGCGTGCTGCCAATGGGCCGAGTGGATGACGGCCTTTCTATCGCCGCGGACCCCCGTGTGATTCTGACCGCGTTTGGCGACATGATGAGAGTTCCGGGCCGCAACGGCACTCCGCTCGAGCACAAGGCGCGCGGCGCCGATATCCGGATGGTCTATTCTCCTCTCGATGCGCTTAAGCTGGCTCAGCAAAATCCGGAACGAGACGTCGTTTTTTTTGCGATCGGATTCGAGACCACTGCTCCGTCCACTGCGCTTACTCTCCGGAGAGCGCGCGCACTTGGCGTAAAGAATTTCTCGGTCTTCTCCAATCACGTCACGATCATTCCGGCGATCCGCGCCATTCTCGATTCGCCGGACATGCGAGTCGAGGCATTCATCGGACCCGGACACGTTTCCACGGTGATTGGCTGCCGGCCCTATGAATTCATCTGCCGCGACTACGGCAAGCCGCTGGTCACGTCCGGGTTCGAGCCGCTCGACGTTCTTCAATCGATCGTCATGATTCTGCGCCAGCTCGAGGCAGGTACTGCGCGAGTCGAAAATCAGTACGCGCGTGTCGTGCCCTGGGAGGGCAATCTGCCGGCACTTCGGGCCATGGCAGAGGTATTCGAGCTCCGCCCATACTTCGAATGGCGCGGCCTCGGATTCATCTCGCAGTCAGCACTCAAGCTTCGCGACACGTACGCGGAATGGGACGCCGAGTGCCGGTTCAACATCCCCGGAATTCGTGTTACGGATCCGAAGGCTGCGCAGTGTGGGGAAGTGCTGAAGGGCGTTCTCAAGCCACATCAGTGCAAGCTGTTCGGAAGAGAATGCACGCCGGAGAAACCGGTTGGCGCGTTGATGGTATCGTCCGAAGGTGCGTGCGCCGCATACTATAATTACGCGCTCCGCACAACGGCCGCGACAACCGCGTAGCGTCACCTATCGATACTTCTCCGGGCAATACCGTGTCAGACAGGAAGTCGAAGATCCGGTTTTCCGATCCGCAGATAGAGATGGCACACGGGGCTGGCGGAAAGGCGAGTCGGCGTCTCGTCGAAGGGCTCATTGCGCCTGCCTTTGGAGGGTCGCTCCTCGAATCGCTTGGCGACGCTGCATTCCTCGACATCGGAGGTGCGAAGCTCGCATTTACAGCTGACAGCTTCGTCGTGAAACCGCTTCGATTTCCCGGAGGCTCGATCGGCGATCTGGCGGTGAACGGGACTGTCAATGACCTTGCCGTGTCGGGCGCGATTCCGGCGGCTCTCGTAGTAACGCTGATACTTGAAGCTGGACTTTCATCGGAAGTTCTCGAGGTAGAAATGCGGGCGATCGCCGCGGCCGCCAGGCAAGCCGGGGTCGCCATCGTCGGAGGCGACACGAAGGTCGTCGAACACGGAATGGCTGACGGCATGTACGTCACCACGGCCGGTGTCGGAGCTGTCGATCCGCGCGCTTCATGTTCACCGAAACACGTGCGTGCAGGTGACAAAATTCTGGTGTCCGGACCCATCGGCGACCACGGTATCACGATCCTTCTTGCTCGCGGAGAGATCGATCTCGAGACCGACCTGCGCTCGGATACCCGGTCCGTCTATCCGATGGTTGACGCTCTCATCTCCCGCGTGGGCCTCGGTGTTCACTGGATGCGTGATCCGACGCGTGGCGGCGTCGCCAGTGCGCTGAATGAGCTCGCCGCTGACGCGCGCGTCGCGATTGCCTTGATGGAAGACTCGATTCCAGTGCGCGATCAGGTTCGTGGCGCATGCGAGATTCTCGGTCTCGAACCGATGCACATCGCCAATGAAGGTCAGTTCCTGGCGGTCGTCTCCGCCGATTGTGCGGATGAAGCGCTAGCGGCGGTGAGGTCGGTTCCTGGCGGAGAAGATGCGGTGTTCATCGGCGAGGTGCGCGAGGCGCCGGCGAGGACAGTTATGTCGATCTCTGGTTACGGAGGCACGCGCGTGGTTGACATGCTCGTCGGAGATCCGCTGCCGAGGATTTGCTGACGACGCGCCGTGCGGACATGGTGGCGAACGGCCTGCTTGCCCGGAACGCAGTGTCGGATGCTTTCTTCGTCAGGGAATCCCGCAGGCTTGCCATCGCCTGCCAGGAAATGTCTGCGAGGTTTCTTCGTGGTGGTCGTCTTCTCGCGTTCGGGAGGGGAGCCAGTGGCACCGATGCTCAGCATGTCTCCGTCGAGTTCGTTCACCCGGTAATCGTCGGGAAGCGAGCACTTCCGGCGCTCGACCTGTCGGCTGCGTTCGAGCGATGGGCGCCGGCGATCGCCAAACCGGACGACATCGGCATGGGCTTTTCCGGACCTTCCGGTGACACGTCCGTCGATGCAACCCTCGGCACGTTACGAGAGCTTGGCGTCTACACCTTCGCGTTGAGCGGAAGGAACGCCGACTTCTCGCTGGAGTCACCGTCGAGCGATTCATTCATTGCGCAGGAAATCATCGAGATCCTGTACCACACCCTATGGGAAACGGTACACGTTTTTTTCGAACATAACGAGCAGGGTCACAATGTCGGGAACGCGGGCTTTCTATATCCGTTTCTCGGA
>JBBQYO010000160.1:0-7431 GCA_038208605.1 Gemmatimonadales bacterium
TCGGGCGCTGTGAAAAACCAGAAAGCAATCCCGATGATCACGGGCGCGAGAATGATGGAACCTCTGAGCCCTGATGAAAGAGCGCGTTTCGTTTCGCTGTTTCGACGCAGTATCAGCGATCCCGTAATGAGTATTACGAACGACGCGAAGGGATAGACCATGCCGATTACATCGCGCGATGCCCGTTGCAGCCACGGCTGCATCCAGCCCCAGTCTCCAAGCACGAAGCGCCAGTGGACGCCAGGCTCACGAGCCCAGCTGTACACCCAGTTCGCTTCGTTCACGACCTTGCTCGTCGGAATCGCCCAGCCCACTCCAAAGCACCCGACGGTGGTGGGATAAAGGGGACATCCCGACAGAATGACTCCGCGCGCGAGCCAGACCACCATGACTATCGCCGCCGGAATCAGCCTGAACGCGGTGCGCCTGATGACTCGCGAATCGCGATACGCGGGATGAATCTCGTAAAGAATGCAGGCAGCAACGAGAGTTCCCGCAAATGCGATAGTCGAGAGTTTCACAGTGATCGCCGTAACGGCGAGCAGCGGTAATATCGTCGCCGAGAAGTGCTGTGCCTCGCCGCCGGATTTCCATTCTTCAACTCCGCGTACGAAGAGGAGAAACATCGATATCTCCAGCAGCGTTGCCCCGAGATCGGGCGTAGGTGACGACATCCCGTCCGATGACAACGCGAGATAGGCGAGAACCGGAAGGACGAGCAGATACGGAGCACGTCCCACCCACGAGATAACTTCGTCGCGATTGTCTGCCGTCTTTCTCCACAGTCCCTGAATTGCCAGTGCGACAACGACTAGAAACAGGAATCCGTTAGGCGCACCGCCGCTGTGACCCTTGAACCATCCGGCATCGAGCGAGGCCGCGTACGTGAAAAAAGATTGATTGAACGCAAGCCGTCCGTGCACGTTGCCAAGGCCCGGGACAATCGCGTATGCATTCGTCCATCGAATGGTCGGCAGGTGATACAGACCTGAATCGAAGTTCTCGATTGGATACAAACCGCGCGCTGCCACCCAGACTGCGATAAGGGCGAACGAGAGCGCCACGCCGGCGAGCGAACGGGGAATGGTCGGTTCGCTTGCGGCCACGCCGATGCGAAGAGACGGAATGGCAAGCAGTACGCCCGCAGCGAACAACGGGATTGCAACGAGACGGTCGATTGGAAACGCGAAGTTCAGGATCTGGAGGATGAGAAGGCTGAACGACCATCCCACCAGGACGATTACCGCGCCGTCAGCTCGGCCAGAAGCACTCGTGCCGAGCAAGCGCGAAGCGAACCGTCCCCATCCGAAATACGACACCGCCAGCACGACATATCCGGCGAGAGTCCATGGCACTGCTGCGGCGTTCACGTTGTATATTGCAGGCCATGATAGACATGGTGCGTGCAGGCGACCAGCTCCTCGCGGTGATCGTCACCCGTGATTTTCACGAGCCGGGTATCCATTTCTTTACCCCTGATGAGTTTTCCCAGCAGCTCGCGTTCATGCGGCATCCGGCGGGAAAGGTAATCGACCCCCACGTCCACAATCCGGTCGATCGAAGCGTCCAGTATACGCAGGAAGTGCTGTTCGTGAAAAGCGGCAAGCTGCGGGTGGACTTCTACAACCAGGAGCGGCGATACCTGGAGAGCCGCATCCTGCAGGGCGGCGATGTGATTCTTCTTGCTTCTGGCGGCCACGGGTTCGAGATCCTGGAAGAGGTCGAGATGATCGAAGTGAAGCAGGGTCCATATGCCGGTGACAACGACAAGACCCGCTTCCTGGGCGTGGCGTCCTCAAAAGTCACAGTTCCCGCATAAGCGCGGACCCCGGCGGATGATCGGACTCGTCGAAGGTCCGATTCGCTCACCGCGCGGAACGTGATCAACGGAAAGCGCGTCATCGTCGTGCTCCCGGCATACAATGCCGGCAAAACTCTCGAGCGCACGATTTCAGACATTCCGGGTGGAATCGTTGACGAGCTGCTCCTCGTCGACGACGCATCGGGCGACGACACGGTCGAAGTGGCCGAGCGCCTCGGAATACCGTTCGTGGTTCATCCGGAAAATCGCGGCTACGGCGGCAACCAGAAAACCTGCTACGCCGAAGCGCTGAAGCGCGGCGCGGATATCGTTGTAATGCTCCACCCCGACTATCAGTATTCCCCGAAGCTGATTGGTGCGATGGCGTGGCTTGCCGCATCAGGAGAGTTCGACATCGTACTCGGCAGTCGCATTCTCGGCACGGGCGCGCTGGCCGGAGGAATGCCGGTGTACAAGTACATATCGAACCGGCTGCTGACCGCGGTTCAGAATATCCTGCTCGGCCTCAAGCTCTCGGAATACCACACCGGGTACCGGACGTTCACCCGTCACGTTCTGGAAACGCTTCCGCTTCGCGAGTGCTCTGACGACTTCGTGTTCGACAATGAGATACTCGCGCAGGCCGCGCAGTTCGGTTTCTCGATTGGTGAGATATCGTGTCCAACCCGTTATTTCCCCGAAGCGTCGTCGATTAATTTCTCGAGATCGGTGGTCTACGGACTCGGAGTCCTGGGTACGTCCGCCAAGTTCAGGCTGCACCGCTGGGGCTGGCGCCACTATCCTCTGTTCGACGCGGAGGGGCTCAAGCTCAAAGACATCAGCGACCGCTGATTTGAAAATGAGCGAGCGCGTTGACCCCTGCCGGGGATGTTTCTTTGTGGGGATATGGCCGAAAATCTGACCATGATTCCGGTGAATGAGCCGGTTCTCGATGGGAACGAAAAAAAATACCTCGCGGAGTGCATCGACACTGGATGGATTTCCTCCGAAGGTCCGTTTGTGGCCGAGTTCGAGCGGAGGTTCGCTGACCGCGTAGGACGCAAACACGGCGTCGCGGTTTGCAACGGATCAGCAGCTCTCGACGCCGCGGTCGCGGCAATGGGCATCGGCTCCGGCGACGAAGTCATCATGCCGACCTTCACGATCATCTCGTGCGCGTCCGCCATCACCAGAACGGGCGCGGTTCCGGTTCTCGTCGACTGCGATTCGCTCACCTGGAACGTGAACACATCCGCGATCGAAGACCGTATCACGGCGAAGACGAAAGCGATTATGGTCGTTCATCTTTACGGACTCCCGGTCGACATGGATCCCGTGCTCGACATCGCCAGGCGCCACAAGCTGATGGTGATCGAGGATGCGGCGGAAATGATCGGTCAGACTTACAGAGGACGTCCGTGCGGCTCGTTCGGAAATCTGTCCACCTTCAGCTTCTATCCGAACAAGCACGTCACGACGGGCGAAGGCGGTATGATCGTCACCGACGACGACACTCTCGCCACAAAGTGCAGATCGCTGCGAAATCTTGCGTTCGGCTCACGCCGCTTTGTGCACGAAGAGCTGGGATGGAATTTTAGAATGACGAACATGCAGGCAGCTCTGGGCGTAGCACAGCTCGAGCGTCTCGACGAGTTCATTCCGAAGAAGCGAAAAATCTTCTCCCGCTACGTGGAGCTCCTCGGCGGCATTCCCGGCATCCAGCTCCCGGTAGCGCGCACCGATTTCGCCGAGAACATCAACTGGGTCTTTGGAATAGTCCTTGACGATTCAGTTCCATTCGACGCGCCGGAAGCAATGGGGCGTCTCGCAAAGCTCGGTGTTGGAACGCGGCCGTTTTTCTGGCCGATGCACGAGCAGCCCGTGTTTCAAAAGATGGGTTTGTTCACCGGCGAATCCTACCCGGCTGCGGAACGCATCGCGCGACGCGGATTTTATCTGCCAAGCGGGCTTGCTCTGACGGAAGATCAGATGACCTTTGTTGCAGCTGCGGTCGAGAGGATGTTCGATTGAGCGCGTTCGCCGCTTACTCCCGTTACTACGACCTGATGTACCGGGAGAAGGACTATGCAATGGAAGCTGCGTACGTGTCGAGTCTGGTAGCCAGGCACGCTCCCGGGGCTAAGGTGCTTCTCGACATTGGGTGTGGTACCGGCGCGCACGCGCGGGAGCTTGCAAGCGACGGTTACATCGTGCACGGTATCGACATGAGCGAGGGAATGCTCGAGCGGGCGCACGCAATGCGAGCCGCTCTTCCTCCCGAGCTGTCCGAGAGGCTGACGTTCACTCGCGGCGACGCGCGAAACTTCCACCTCGGCCGAAAGTTCGATGCAGTGGTATCGCTGTTTCACGTGATGAGTTATCAGACGTCGAACAAGGATCTTCTGGCGGCGTTTGCATCGGCAGGAAAACATCTCGCGGCCGGCGGAGTGTTCATCTTTGACTGCTGGTATGGGCCGGCTGTTCTCACCGACAGACCGCGCACCGTAACCAGAGAGTTCAAAGACGAATCACTCTCGTTTAGCCGCCTCTCAGAGCCTGTGCTCGACGCAGAGCGGAACGTCGTCGAGGTTCACTACACTCTTCATGTGAACGGCGGCGCGGAAACCGGAAACACAATTCGCGAGCGGCACGACATGAGGTATCTCTTCACGCCCGAAGTGGAGATGATGCTGGCCGCGAACGGTCTGACGCTGATCGAATCCCGCGAGTGGATGTCCGACCGGGAGCCAGGCTTCGACAGCTGGAACGTCTGCTATGTCGCGCGCGGATGAAGAGGATCGGCATCATACTCGGCTCCGAGCCCGGGGCGGGTGTCTTTCAGTACACGCAGGCAATCCTCGACGCTCTGTTGAGCTTTCCTCCAAACGAATTCGAGCTCGTCGGCGCATACGGTGATCCTGCCTGGTTGGCGCATGTGCCTGCGGGGAGAATGAAGGTAGTGCCGATTTCGGATTCGCTGTGGGACCGCGCGGTGAATCGTGCGTGGCACGTTGCGCGCCTGCCGAACAGTCTCTGGCGGAGGGTTTCCTATGCACTCAATGCGACGGCGCGTACGCTCGTCGGCGAAGACTGCGACTTGTGGATATGCCCGGCTCACGAGAGATGGACGTTTCGTGCGCCGATCAAGGCGCTCGGCACAGTTCACGACTTGATGCATCGCTTCGAGCCGCAGTTTCCCGAAGTGTCTGCGAACGGGCAGTACGAGCAGCGTGAATTTCACTTCCGGGAAACCTGCCGCTGGGCCGCTGGCGTACTTGTCGATTCCGAGACGGGGAAGCGACAGCTCTGTGACGCTTACGACATGTCGCCGGCAAAGGTGTTCGTTCTTCCCTATGTGCCACCGGGGTACATCTATGCAGGGCAGGATGTGACGCCGGGCGAGAGGCACGAAGCATTGCCCGCGAAATTTCTTTTTTATCCGGCGCAGTTCTGGATGCACAAGAACCACATGACGCTTTTCGACGCATTGACTCGTGTCAAGGCGAACCATCCTGAAGTGAGACTCGTGCTCGTCGGTGCTCCGCACAACGGATACGATCAGGCTCGCAGGCGCGTGGTCGAGCTTGGCCTCGAAGACAACGTCGTGTTTCTCGGCTATGTGCGGGACGGTGAAATGTCCGCCCTCTATCGGCGGGCACGAGCGCTGATCATGCCGAGCTTTTTCGGTCCTACAAACATCCCGCAGCTCGAGGCATTCGTGGCGGGCTGTCCTGTTGCGGTTGCCGGTGTCTATGGGGTTCCCGAGCAGGTGGGCGATGCAGCGCTCCTGTTCGATCCAAAGTCAGCTCAGGAAATGGCTGACTGCATGGAGCGGCTCTGGACCGACGACATTCTTTGCCAGACGCTTTCCGATCGGGGCCGGGCGCGCGCTGCGACGTGGGGTCCTGAGCACTTCAGAGAGAGATTCCGCGGTATTGTGAGGAGTCTTGTTGCTTAGTCGCCGGATTGAGCCTCTCGGCCCGATGAGAACGGGCCGCGCATGATCGGCGGAGCTGTGGCGAGAAAGGTTCTCAAGAGGATGGGTCGCGATGTCGTCGCCTACGATCACACGACCCATCCGGTCGCGAGAAGAATGCATCTGCTCAGGATCGCGGGCGTGAATGTTGTCCTCGATATCGGCGCGAACGTCGGACATTTCGGTCACGAGCTGCGCGAGCTCGGCTATCGCGGCAGGATCGAGTCGTTCGAGCCATTGAAGTCAGCGTATTCGAAGCTCGTCGAGGCGGCTCGGGATGACGCCATGTGGAAGACCCACAATTGTGCGGTTGGCAGTATTGATGGGACTTCGGAGATAAACGTCGCAGCCAATTTGCAGAGCAGCTCGCTCCTTGCGATGCTTCCGCGCCATCTCGAGAGCGCGCCTTATTCCTCATATCAGGGAATAGAGCAGATCGAGGTGAGGCGGCTCGATTCAATCGCGCCTGGGGTCGTTGGCTCAGGTGACGTGGTCTATATCAAGAGCGATACCCAGGGGTATGAGGCGGAAGTAGTGAATGGCGGGGAAGAAACTCTTCGGCGCGCGGTTGGGGTTCAGATGGAACTCTCGCTCGTGCCGCTCTACTCCGGCGAAACGCTGCTGGCCGAAATGATTCACGAGCTGGATGAGAGAGGTTTTCAGCTCGTATCGATCGAGCCCGCGTTCGCCGATCCGGTCACCGGCCAACTGCTCCAGGTTGACGGCATTTTTTTCCGCACTTCAGCGCTGCACCGTGCCTGACACAGAGCGCGCCGCTTTCTTCGTCTCGGTAATCATTCCGACCTACAACCGGTCGCAGATGCTCTCCGATACAGTCGAAAGTTTTATCGCCCAGACGTACGATCGGGAGCGGTTCGAGATCATCATCGTCGATAACCGGTCAACCGACGATACGCAGCAGGTCATCGACCGTCTCGCGGAGAAGTCGGCGCTCGTGCGCACTATCTCTGAAGGGCGAAAGGGAGCTCATTTTGCGCGCAACTCGGGCGCACGCGCTGCGAAGGGCGACATTCTCTACTTCACCGACGACGACATGCTGGCAGAGGCCGATCTGCTCGAGAAAATTGTCGAGCCGTTCTACGGTACTCCGCGAATTGCGTCGGTAACGGGCCGCATCGTCCCGTCGTGGAGTACCGAGCCGCCGATGTGGGTATTGAAGCACTGCCGCAACGAGCTCCTCAGCCTGAACGACCTCGGCCCCGCGACGATCATCTCCGATAGCGATCCGGGCGTCTTCAGCTGTCATCAGGCGGTGCTCCGCGATGCATTCTTTCAAGCGGGCGGGTTCAATCCCGATACCAACGCAGGTGAGTTCGTCGGGGACAATGAGACCGGGCTCAACATCAAGATTCGCGACCTGGGCTACAGGTTCGCGTATGTTGGCGAGTCCGTCATCCGGCATGTGATTCCCGAGGGACGCATGAGCCAGCAATACCTGAATAGCCGCTTTGCCGATCAGGGTTTTTGCGACAGCTATACGAGGTACCGCCGCGATTTGCCTGGAAGGTCGAGACTGCTCGTCACGATGGCGAGGAATGCACTGATGATATTTCCGAACAGCGTGCTGGCGGGACTCCGCGCAACGCGCGGGAATTCGGCCTGGCGCCTCAACGTGGCTCGCGGATTCTATCTG
>JBBQYO010000161.1:0-7412 GCA_038208605.1 Gemmatimonadales bacterium
CAGTCACGTCATAGAACCGGACAAGAAGGCTGAGAAGCGTGGATTTGCCGGCCCCCGTGCTCCCCTGAATGCCTACGCGCGATCCCGCCGTTATCTCGAGGGAAACCCCCTTGATTACATCGAAGCCCGGCTTATACCCAAAGCTCACATCGCGGAAACTCACGTCACCCCCTGCTCGTTCGATTGAGCGCGCACCGGGACGCTCAACTACGTCGGGCACTTCATTGAGGAGCGCAAATGCTCGCTCAGCGCTCGCCAGTCCACCCTTGAGCTCAGTCAGCTTCTTGCTGAGGACTCTTAACGGATCGAAAAGAAGCGCGACGTATCCCGAGACAAGCAACAGGTCTCCGACACTGAGTTTCCCCTGCCGCACATGGGACGCGCCGACAAACAATACCGCGGCCGTGCCAACGGCGAGTGAAAGCGCGATCAGAAGGTCATACACACCCTGAATCATGTACGTGTTGATCTGAAGCTTCATCACGCGGGTGGCCTGTCCGAGGAATCGCCCATGCTCATGGTCTTCCCGTCCGAACGCCTTCACAACGCGCATCGAGGACAGAACCTCGTTGACGATGGAGTTCGCCATGCTCTCCATCATCTTCAAGTCAGTCCAGTGCCGCTTGAGACGCCGGCCGAAGAGACGCGTAAGGAGGAAAAGAACGGGAGATACCGAAAGTGCAATCACCACGAGGCCAGAATCGATTCTGGCCGTGACGTAAATCATGCTCGCCAGCATCGCCAGCGATGAAACAAGAGGTATCACACCGCTCATGATGACGTGTTGAATAGCGAGCGAGTCGTACTGGATGCGATAAGTGGAATCCGCGGTCCCGCGCGTGTCGTGATACGAAAACGAAAGCCGCTGCGCGTTTCGAAACAACTCGGCTCTGAATTCGAGGAGCAGTTTTTCTCCTGCATAGGTCTGCAGCAGCCATCCGCCAAGGGCCTGGATCTGGCTGGCAAGCGCGGTGAGGATGACGAGACCCGCCGCCAGCACGAGGAGAACCTCGGGGGATTGCTCCATGCTCTGCGGCAGCAGGGCGGACAGGAAACCAGGGATGGCTCGCGAACCGAGAACGCTGTCGACGACGATCTTGAGGGGCAGCGGAGCAAGCAGCGCTAGCGGGGTAGCAAGCAGACCCCAGAGAAGAATCCCCGCAAGGTGCGGCCAGTACGGCCGCGCCTGAAGCAGTAGACGCCTGTAGGTCTGCCAGTCAGAGCGAGACTTGCCATGCGCCGTCATCGATTCATTCGTAAAACGCCGCATTGATCACGCTTGAGAAAAAATCAGATTGGGGGAAAATTGAGCTGCGGCGGGATATCCGCAAACCTGATAGTTCCGTTTTCGCGACGCCGGCACAAAATAGAGCCGCAGTATAACTGTGCTAGTGGCTTTTCGCTTGCTAATTGCTGGTCAAGAATCGGCTTCAAATTCCCGGAACGGCTCCCGCAGCATTTGGACTTGACCGTAAGGCCGGCGCCTATAAGGTTGATCGCTCGCATTAGTCAGCAAATGGCCGTTCAGGATAAAATGCCATCCCTCCATAAATCAACCTCCACCCAGGCAGCCATGCCGGCGGTCGCTGAACCGAAGTCACCAGAAAAAAAATTCACCGCGCTGCATCGCGCCGCGTTTCGAGCGCTGGGCGATGATGACACCGAGGAAGCGACCCGTCAAACGGGGCGCCCGGCCGAAGGGCGCGTGGTTGCGCGCGGGAAGTTTCTCTATGCTGACGGAGAAAAGTTCTTCCTGCGTGGTGTGACTTATGGGCCATTTGGCCCCGACGGCACAACGTCGCTGTACAAGACACCCGCTGAGACAGCGCGCGATTTTTCCATCATGGCCGCTTCCGGAATCAACACGGTCAGAACCTATACGGAGGTTCCGCGCTGGCTGCTCGATTGCGCCCAGGATCACGGGCTGAAAGTCCTCGTTGGAATCGCGTGGACGCAGCACGTCAGCTTTCTCGACGACAGCAAGCTCAGGCAGGGAATTGAAGAAGCCGTTCGCCAGACGGTTTCGAAAGCACGCAATCACCCGGCCGTCATTGGATACACGGTTGGCAATGAGATTCCCTCATCGATTGTCAGGTGGTACGGGCCGCGCCGCATCGAGCGATTCATCGAGCGTCTGTATAGGATCGCCAAGGAAGAAGATCCAGGGGCGCTTGTTACGTACGCAAACTATCCGACGACGGAGTACCTCCAGCTTCCGTTCCTCGATTTTGTCTGCTTTAACGTCTATCTCGAAAGAGCAGAGACTCTGTCGGCGTATGTCGGTCGATTGCAGAACCTGGCCGACGGCAGACCGCTTGTGCTCGGCGAACTGGGTCTCGACAGCGAGCGGAACGGCTTGCACCACCAGGCTTCGACCTTGGAGTGGCAGCTTGGAGTTGCCTTCGCCGGGGGCTGCGCAGGAGTTTGCGTTTTTTCATGGACAGACGAGTGGTTTCGCGGCGGCAGCGAAGTGGCCGGATGGTCCTTCGGGCTGACCGACCGCGACCGCAGGCCAAAACCTGCGCTCGAAGTTGTCAGTCGCACATTCAACTCGCTGCCGTTTGCCGAAGATGTCGAGTGGCCGATGGTCAGCGTCGTTGTATGCACCTACAATGGCGCGCGGCACATTCGCGAGACGTGCGATGCACTCGGGAAGCTCGACTATCGGCACTACGAAGTGATAGTCGTATGCGACGGCTCTTCGGACTCGACAATGTCGATTCTTGAGGATTTTGATTTCAACGTCATCCAGGTCGAAAATGGCGGGCTCAGTCGCGCCCGCAATATCGGCCTCCAGGCTGCGCGCGGCGAGATAGTGGCTTACCTCGACGACGACGCGCACCCCGACATTCATTGGCTGCGGTTCCTCGCGTGGTCATTCCGGACGACATCGCATGACGGGATTGGCGGGCCCAACTTTCCGCCGCTCGACGACCCTTTCTGGGCCTTCTGCGTCGCGCATTCTCCCGGGGGCCCGAACCATGTTCTTCTGGAAGATGATCTGGCTGAGCACATCCCCGGATGCAACATGGCGTTCCGCAAAGCCGCTCTCGAACGCGTCGGTGGTTTCGACCGGAAGTTCCGGATCGCAGGCGACGATGTCGACTTGTGCTGGAAGATTCAGGAGAACGGCGGAACGCTCGGCTTCAGCCCAGCGGCCGTCGTGTGGCATCACCGTCGAAACAGCGTATCCGCGTACCTTCGGCAGCAGTACAACTATGGCCGCGCAGAGGCGATGCTCGCGGAAAAGTGGCCTGAGAAATTCAACTCGGCCGGGCACGTGAAATGGGGTGGCCGCATCTACGGAAGTGGTCGCGCGACACCGCCGTTCACACCGAAAGTCGCCATCTATCAAGGCACGTGGGGCACCGCGCCGTTCCAGTCGATGTACGAGAAGCCAAGCGGACTGGTCACAGGCCTGATGATGACGCCGGAGTGGTACCTGTTAATTGGCATTGCCGCGCTCGTCTCACTTCTTGGAATCTTCTATCTGCCCTTGCGGCTCGGAATCTTCGTCCTGATTCCGGCGCTGCTTGTCCCAATTGCTCAGTCATTTCGCGGAGCATCCAGTGCGCGAATTCCGGCAGACCGGCTAAGCCCGTCTGAGCGCCGAAAAGCGCGTTTCATTATCGCGTTTCTCCATTTTGCGCAGCCGGTAACACGGCTCCGTGGACGCCTTTCGAAGGGAATCAGCTTCCGTTACGTGTCGAACACATTCACGAGCTTGAAGGGGTTCGGTACGAGGTCGTTCTGGCATGAGAAGTGGCTGTCGAACCAGGCGCGGCTCGAGTTTGTCGAGGAGGCGCTCGTCAAGCTCGGATCGAGGTCGATGCGCGGCGGAGATTTCGACCCGTGGGACCTGGAGATCATTGGCGGTATTGCGGGTCGTGCGCGAGTGACGATGGCGGTCGAGGAACACGGTGGCGGCCGCCAGCTCGTTCGGTACCGGGTCGAGCCTCGCTTTTCATCGTTCACCCGTGGAATCATCGGCGTGACGTCCCTTGTGATGCTCGCATTTTCCGTAATCGACGCGCGCGGAAAGCTTCTGTTCGTCGCGAGTGTCGGTGTGTTGATCCTGGGGCGTGCAATGCTCCAGTCACTTGCCGCCGCGGACATATTCCATCTGGCTGCAGAAAAGGCAGCAGTGAGAGAGCATTGACGTTCGCGGATTGCGCATAGTCGTCAGCGGCTTTATCGGCCTGATCCAGGCCGGCGGCGTCACGTGGGACTACCTGCAATACGTGCTCGGCTTGAGGCGCCTCGGCCACGACGTGTATTACGTAGAGGATACCGCCCTCTGGCCGCTGTATCAGGACGATGCGGACGGTGTGGTGAGCTGCGCGTCAAACATCGCCTATCTAGCCGGTGTGATGAGCAGCTTCGGCCTGGACGATCGGTGGGCATACCGAGACGAGGTGAGCGGCCGGTGGTTTGGAATGACCGACACCGCAGTCGATCGTTTGCTGCGATCGGCCGACGCTCTCGTGAACGTCTCGTGTTCAATGGCGACGCGTGACGTTCTTTCGTCGATCCCTCTGCGACTGCTCATCGACTCAGATCCGATGTTCACGCAGATCCAGGCGGTTGACTCGATAGCATTTTCTCCTGGCGAGCCGGGAATGCGCGCGACAATCGCCGCTCACACCCACCACTTCACATTCGGCGAAAACATCGGCGAGCCCGATTGCGCTGTGCCAGGATCCGGAGTGTCGTGGATTCCCACGCGGCAGCCAATCTGCCTTTGGGAATGGCCTGCCACGCCACTTCCGTCCCGGAGCCTCCGTTTCACCACCGTAATGAACTGGGCAGCGACTCGTGAGTTCGAGTATGCCGGCGTTACGTGGGGCCAGAAAGACGTGGAATTCCGGCGTGTGATCGAATTGCCGTCCCGCGTGCCGTTTCTCACTCTCGAGATCGCGGTGACCCAGTCAAACAGAGGGGCTTCGGCCTTTCCGCAAGATCGCGTCACCGACGCCGGATGGAGAATCTGTGATCCGCGAAAGGAAGCCGCAGACTGGCAACAATATCGCGGCTACATCCAGGGCTCTCTCGGCGAGCTCTCGGTGGCCAAGGAAGCGTACGTCAAAGCGAAAACGGGCTGGTTCTCCTGCAGGTCGGCGTGCTATCTCGCGAGCGGCCGCCCAGTCGTGACTCAGGATACCGGATGGACAAAAACGCTGCCGCAGGGACGCGGCTTGTTCGGCTTCGTCGACGAGGATAGTGCGGCCGAGGCGCTCAGCGCCGTCGCTTCGGATCCGCAAAGGCACAGCGGAGGGGCGATCGAGGTCGCGCAGGAATTTTTCGATTCGGGCAAAGTGTTGAGCGCGATGCTCGAGCGAGCGATGCATTGATCGCGAGTGGAGTGCATCTCTTCGCAGTCACTCCCGGCGCCTCGATTCCAGCCGACTGGTACCCGGGCACGTTCCCGAAAAATATCGATGTCGGTGTCGGAACGCTCACCGACTCCACATTCTGCTTCAAGAGTTTCCGCTCGACCCTCGAAGTCGGTTTTCGATGCGGCGGCAATGTGACTTTGTGGCGGACGTCGATCTCGACTGAGGAAGAGGCAGTGATCGAGATCGGAAGCGATTCCTACATCGCGAACGCCTCGATCGTGGCCGCGAAGCGGATAACCATCGGCTCGCGTGTTTTCGTGGCTGGCGGTGTGACCATTGTCGATTGCGATTTTCATCCACTCGATCCGGCGGCGCGGCTTGCCGACACAATTGCCCTCGCGCCCGGCGCTGATCGGTCAAAGCGGCAGCCACTGGAGATTCGCCCGGTGACGATTGGCGACGATGTTTGGATTGGATACAACGCTACGGTGTTGAAGGGTGTCACGATTGGCAACGGAGCGATCGTCTACCCGGGCTCCGTCGTTCTTCGGGATGTGCCGGACGGCGTTACGGTAGTGGGCAATCCGGCTGCTCCTGGCGAAGGACCATGACAGCGGAAAAAACGCTGACTATCGAAACTGACTGGTATCCGGGATCCGTTCCTGACAACGCCAGTCTCGGAGCCAATGTCTACATCGACACAACTTATGCCTTTGCGGCCTTTCATTCCGAGCAGCGAGAAGGTTTGCGCATAGGATCGAACTCTGGCGCGTATCAACGGGCGTCGTTTGTTGTCGGCCCACGCGGCAGTGTGGTAATCGGCGACTACACGGTGGTGAACGGCGCCTATCTGGTCTGCGAGAATAAAATCGAGATCGGGTCTCACTGCCTGATCGCCTGGGGGTCGTTGATTACGGACTCGTGGCCCTCTCGACGTTCGACCGTCGCTGAGCGTCGCGAGGCAATTCTCGCTGCCTCGCGTAACGATCGCCGGCCGTTTCCCGAGGTGGGGGGCAGGCCGGTCCGTATCGAGGACAACGTCTGGGTGGGATTCGATTGTTTGATCATGCCCGGCGTGACTCTTGGTCGGGGCTGCGTGGTGGGATCGAGGAGCGTGATATCGTCCGATGTGCCGCCATACGCAGTCGTCGTCGGGGATCCGCAGCGAATCGTTCGCTTTCTGGAGCCTACTGACGCCCCGTTAAAGGCAGATGCGATTCGCCCGTGAACGGCGAACGGATGCGAATCGTCGTTCTTGGCTACGTAGTGCGAGGTCCAATAGGCGGACTTGCCTGGCACCATCTTCAGTACGTCGACGGCCTGAACCGACTAGGGCACGATGTGCGTTTCGTCGAGGATAGCGACGATTTTGCAGGATGCTATGACCCAAGCCGCCATGTGACGGATGCCGATCCATCATTCGGCCTTCGATTCGCGGCAGATGCATTCGGGCGCCTTGGACTAACCGAAAAATGGTCTTACTTCGACGCTCATTCGAACCGCTGGGCCGGAGCGCCATCGGCCGAGGAGTTCTGCCGTTCGGCCGACATGGTTCTGAACGTCTCCGGCGTGAATCCCCTTCGCGAGTGGACAGCGCGCCCGTCGGTGCGGGTCTTTGTCGACACGGACCCGCTGTTCACCCAAGTGCACAACCTGCCGGATGAAGCTGCCCGATCACGCGTCGCCGGCCACAACGTCTTCTTTTCTTTTGGGGAGAATATCGGCAAACCATCGTCCACGGTTCCCGACGACGGATTTCCCCGGCAGCCGACGCGCCAGCCGATAGTGCTATCCCGCTGAGAAGTAACGGCGGCGCCTCAGACAGGCCCGTACACCACCGTGATGCAATGGCAAAGCTATGCCCCAGTAGCCTTCAACGGACGGACATACGGAGTGAAGGCGTCGTCGCTTCAACGATTCATGGCCGCGCCTTCGATGACCACGGTGCCGATGGAAATCGCCATCGGGGGTCGGGATGCGCCGCGAGAGGCTTTGTCCCGGGCGGGTTGGAGGCTTGAAAATCCGCTCGAGGTCGCGCAGTCGCCTTGGGATTATCAGCGCTACATCGCGGGTGCG
>JBBQYO010000162.1:0-7402 GCA_038208605.1 Gemmatimonadales bacterium
CTCGATCTCGCGTTTCGTGGCGGGCTCTCGATGCAGGCGATTTGCCTCATCGGAACAAAGAATCCCGACGGCACAAAAGGGTTCTCGCTCGTTGCGATCCTCACATTCGAGCTTGGCAATCCCTATCCGCTCGGCATGGGATTCTTTCTCGTTGGGTTCGGCGGAATGTTCGCGATGCATCGCACGTTCGACGAAGTTGCGATGCGAGCGGCGCTCCCGACGGGACAGCTCCGCAACGTGCTGTTCCCGACGGATCCGGTGCATCACACGATGGAGATTTTGCGGACGCTTCAGACGCTCTTTCCTGTCAAGCGTGGCAATTACATCGTCGGTATTCTCGTTAAGATCGCCTGGGCTCGGCCGACGCTCGTCGAGTTCGAGCTTGGCGTGCTGTATGAATGGGGCAGTCAACATCGCCTGATCATTCTCGGAAGAGTGAGTGCACTTCTTCCGCGCCCCGACCTCGCAATCCTCAAGCTGAACATGGATTCGGTCGGGATCATCGATCTCGACGCGGGCACGTTCTCGCTCGACGCCGTGTTGTACGACTCGAAGATTTGCAGCCGCTTCGTGATCACTGGCGCGATGGCGATGCGAATGGGCTGGAAGGGAACCGGCGGATTTGCACTCTCAATTGGCGGATTGCACCCCAAGTTCGTTGCTCCCGCAGGATTTCCGACCGTCGCACGTCTTCAGCTTGCGCTCACCAACGGCGACAATCCGAAGCTGATCTGCAGCGCCTATTTCGCAATCACGTCGAACACCGTGCAGTTCGGCGCAAACGCCTCCCTTTACGCAGCAGCGTACGGATTCAGTATCGAAGGTGAAGTCGGCTTCGATGTTCTGATTCAACTCTTGCCATTCCACTTCCTCGCAGATTTCAGGGCGAGCGTTCAGCTCAAACGTGGAAGCAGCAACCTGTTCAAGGTCTCCGTCGAGGGAGCGCTCGAAGGTCCGCTACCGCTGCGCGCATCAGGAAAAGCCAAGTTCGAAATTCTATGGTGCGACTTTTCTGTGAGCTTCAATGCGACGCTCGCGGATGGCGGAATACCGAACGATGTCATTCTCATCGATGTGCTGAGCGTACTCAACGCTGCGTTGCAGGATGCGAAAGCGTGGCAGGCACAGTTGCCGAGTGGAGTAAATCAGCTGGTTGGATTGCGCCAACCGGCCGGCGGGGAAGTTTTGCTCCATCCGCTCGGCACACTCAGCGTGCGCCAGACCGTTGTTCCACTCAACCTCGCGCGCGACATCGATCGAGTCGGAACCGGGACGCCGAGTGGTGATCGACGTTTTGCGGTTACCGGGACCTCGATAGGAACGAAGAGTCAGGGCAAGAACGGTGTGAGCGAGTTGTTTGCGCCGGCCCAGTTCTTCGACATGACCGACGAGGACAAGCTGGCTGCGCCTTCGTTCGAATCGATGGATGCGGGAGTGGCGTTCGGCGACGCGGCGTACTCGGTTGGTCCTGGAAAGACATCGCCATTCGAATACACGGACATTGTGATCGGTGCGGAGGGCAATCCGGTGCTGCAACCCGATCCTTACAGACAGGATGGAGCGACAGTTCTCATGATGACGTTCGTGAGCGCAGCAGGTGGCTCGCGCATTCGCCGGCCAGTCGAGAAACGGTTTGCTGCGCCGGTGAGCGCAGCCGCTCCGACGATGAACCCGGCAGGTTGGGTTGCAGTGGCGATCGGCGCGCCGGCGCCGACAGATGCGAAATTGACGTGGGCCGAGGCGCGCGGCGCGGCGGTCGAGCGTGCAGGAGTTGTCGTGGTTCCCCGAAGCGAGGTGGTGGGATGAGCGACGCAGATCTCGTATTCCTGCCGTGGGTTCGGAGAGGCGCGGCCGCTGCACTACTCGACGCCGACACGTTCGGCTCTGAGCAGGCGGGAGTCGCGGCATCGACTGCGTCGATAACGATCAACTCGGCGCCGCCAGCATCGGTTCCGATCAAGGTGATGGGGCCGAGCTACGTGACTGGTCTCGATCGAAGACAGATCATTCGCACTGATCCCGCACCAGGCTCGACCAGCTTCGAACCGAACTATTTCCCACTTGTGGAGATGGACGAGCCAGCGCTGCCATGGCTGTTTACTCCAGCGGGTGCGGGCGCGCAAAATCGTCTGCGACCCTGGATGTGTTTGGTCGTGGTCCGTACGCAGAACGGTGTTCGTCTCGATCCACCGACGACTGGACCGTTGCCCGTACTGCGAATCAGCGCTCCTGCGAAGCCAGGTGATGAATTGCCTGACCTGGCCGACAGTTGGGCGTGGGCGCACGGACAGGTGACGTCGGAAAGTGGCGTGACGATCGAGGCGCAGCTCGCCGGGAATCCGGAGCGTACAGTCGGTAGGTTATTGTGCTCTCGCATCCTGCAGCCCGACACCGAATATCTCGCTTGTGTCGTTCCGACCTTCGATCTCGGATGCAAGGCTGGACTCGGTCAGCAAATCACGACCGATGATGAATCGAAGTTGCTGCCCGCGTGGAAGCAGTCTGCAACGAGTGTCGAGCTTCCCGTCTACTACTCCTGGTCGTTCTCGACTGGCGCCGGCGGCGATTTTCAATCGCTTGCGATGCTGCTACGTGCGCGTCCACTGCCGCCGGGCATCGGTGTTCAACCGGTGGACGTGTCGCAAAGCGGCCTGACAGCAGCCATTCCCGCAGGCACGAGCATTCCGATTGCAGGCGCACTGCAGCCAGTTGGCTCGAGCGAGGTTGGCTGGCCGGATGCAGCGCTCCAGAAAATGTGGGAGGATGCACTTCGTCCGGTGCTGAATGCTCCGGCTGACGTGACGTTGGAAGAGGATCCGCTTCTCGCGCCACCGTTGTACGGCGCTTCACAGGCAAAGCTGCAAAAGCTCGATCCAGTCTTTCCCGCGCGATGGTTCGAGGACATGAACCTCTCGCCGGAATACCGCGCAATTGCGCGTCTCGGAACTCGCGTCATCCAGGAGCAACAGGACGCATTGATGGCGTCTGCGTGGGAGCAAGCCGCGCAGCTACAGAAGGTCAATCAATTATTGCGTCAAACACAGCTCGGATGGCGTGTCGCAATGAGCTTGCACACGCGCTACATCGCGAGGATGGATCCGGGAGCTGGCTTGCAAGTTCTCGCTCCCGCCCAAGCGAGAATGCTGCGCCGCAGTGATGCGCTGACCCAACAGATCACGAGCACAGGCCTGGACGCATCTGCGTATTCGATCACGTTGCGCAGAGTCGCTCGCCCGCGTGGCGCCATCAGTCGGCGCGTGCAACGCGTGTCATCGACGGCCGTGTCCCGCACGACAGATGTGTTGTCCAGTCTTCAACCGGTTCAGATCATCAGCCGCATCGTGTTTCTGCCACCCGGGCCATTTACGCTCGAGCGCGTCGCGATCGGGGTCACGACAAATGTGTTCTGGTCAGAAGCATCGGCGTCGGCAATCGCAACCGCGGCCAGGCGACCATTCTTCGCGCTCGTGCCAATGGGAACGCCTGTGCCGATGACAGCACAGCCGGTCAACACCGGCACACTCGGCACCATCGACACAGGCGTGCTGAGCACGGGGACATTGAGTACAACGACTGTCAGCACTGGCACCGGAACTACTGGCACCGTAACTACTGGCACGGGAACGACCGGCGCAACTGGAACAACCACCATTCGCCCGACGGGAACTACCGCGACTCGGTCAACGCTCCGCATTGATGCGCGACCGATCGGGTCACATCCACACGATCCACCAGACCCGCCGGACCCAACTGATCCGCCACTGCGTCCGCCACGGCGTCCGCCGAAGACGCTGCAGATCGATAGCGATGCTGCAAAGATTTTCCGTCAGGTCGCTGCAGCGCAGCTCGCGCGGTTCATTCCGAATCGCATTATCAAAGCGGCGCCGCCGATGCTGAACGGCAGACTGTCCGACGCATTCGCTCTAGTGTTGGCGCGCACCACTCCAACGGAGACGTTTGCGCTCAGAGCACAGGCCGTCTTCACACTGCCAGGAACGCCGGGAACCGCTGGGACTGTGCCAGGTCCAATTGGACTATCGCCTGCGTTCCCGCAGCCGATGGTCGAGCCGCTCGTTGAAGTCGCGCAAGAATCCGTTTTGCCGGGACTCGATCTCGTTCCGCCGAACACCATCGTTCCGCTCGAAACCAATACGCGCTTCGTGCAGGCCTACATGCTTGGGCTCAACACGGAGATGGGACGCGAGCTCTTGTGGCGCGATTTCCCTGCGGATCTCTCTGCGACCTACTTCAACCGGTTCTGGGACAACTCTGCTGCGCCCACTCGTCCGCCCGATATCGATCCCATCAACCTCTGGAAGAATCGACCGCTCGGTGAAGCATCGACGGACGAGAACTTCGTGATGCTAGTTCGGAGTGAGCTGCTGAAGCGGTATCCGGACGCGATCATCTACGCAAAGAAAGGAACTGAAGAGCGACATCCTATCTTCGCAGGCGGATTCGCGCCCGACGTCCGCTACTTCGGCTTCGACATCGACGTCGATGAGATTAAAGACTGGTCAATCGTGATTCAGGAGCATCCGTCGGCGCCGAGGTTTGGCGTTGAGGTTGGGACGGACAATGGGGCGGCGACACACGTCCCGCCGCCAAAAACTGATGCAGCCCTCGTTGCACACCAAACTCGACAGATGCCGGTTCGCATCACCATACCTGCAACTGTGTTGGGATTGAGCTGATGGCAATCCCGGTCATGGATCTTGCGCCAATCCTGGCGAACAGTGCGACGGGCCCAACGATGCTCACCAATCAGTTGGGGCCGTCGGCGCTACCGCTCGCGCTCTTCCCTGTAAGACTCGAGACGCGATTTTTTGGCAAGGAGCTACGCGTCAGAGTCTATCCAGACAAAGTGCACATCGATTCGCACGACCCAAAGCTCGGTGCGGACGAAATTCTGTGGGGACAGCGATTCTGGGATCTGCAATGGACAGACGCGACGAAGCAACGCGATGCCTGGAGAATGTTGGCGGACCGATTTGGCGCGGAGCGCGCAGCGTGGATTGCACGCGCACTTACGCCAGCCAATCTCCCGACGCGTCCGGCCGGAGCTCCCAAATACCCCGACCTCGGCGCTCCAGCGACTGTCACGCGCATTCCAAAGGTGCGCCTGCTGCCGGATCGATGGACTGCAACTGCGTTTGCCAATGGGGTCGCCGTCGCTGTGGTTCAAGGGAAAGACATCAATAAGGATTTAGCGATCGGTCCTGATTTCAATGCAAATGTCACGATCAAGGACGATGAGCCGGCGATCGATGATGGAATGCGCTGGATGATCGACTTCGATGCAGCCGAAGGAGTCGGAATGGCGCTTCGACTGACGTTGCCTGTACCCGCAGTCGATGTGTTGCTGGTAACGGGCGTTGCCGCGGGCGAACAGTCTGCGGCTGTCACTGCGCAGCTCGACGCCCATCGCTATACGGATGGACTCGCGTTCATGCCGCCCGCATCGCCGACCAACAACAGCGCGGCTGGCAGGACTCCATATCAGGAGCCTGATCCTCAGCAGGACAAGAGCTTCACGCGCGAGTGGCAATCAGACAACGTCGTTGCCGGCACAAATGCAGATGCCGCGGCGAAAGCCTTCGGCGTAAATGCATTCGCTCGGCTCGCAGCAGGTTCCGATCACGAGGAAGATGCTGCCCATGCGATGGCGATTGCGCTCTGGCCCGCGACGTGGGGCTACTTCCTTTCACAGATGATCGGGTTCGAAGGAACTGGTCTCACGTTACCTGGACTAGACTGGGCGCGCACGCACGCGTTGCAACATGTGCGACCTGGAGGCCACCTGCCCGTGCTGCGCATCGGGCGACAACCATATGGCGTGTTGCCGGTGACGTCGCTCGACACGTGGACGACGACCGACCCTGCCGGCACGAAGCTGCGAGATGTTCTGCTTCGTCTGCGCGATGTCGTGTTCCGACCTGCCGCAATGAATATCCAGCGCGTCGGCAAATCCGACAATCCAGGTTCTGATCTCGTCGACGTACTCCAGGTTGGTGCGATCTCATCGTCGTACAAGGCGCGGCGCATGATGGGTCAGCACTTCCTGCAGCATCTCCGCGCTTTTCTCGGCGAAGACCTCGACTCGGTGCACTTCTGGCAGCGACTCGTGCAGCTCACCGGCGGAATCCCGACGATGCTCGGCATCGGTACGCCATGGCTCGAGCACGCTGCATACGATGGCGGCACACGCGAAATCACGACGCCGCTCGTTGGGACGCCGACATACATCGCTGCCCTACTGGCCGTGACTGATCCAGAAGGCCTCGCGAACCCGATCCCGAATACCGCGGTGCCTTTGCTTCAGGCTTTGCTTCGACACTCCTTGCTGCGCGAGTATACAGAAGCAGCAGCTCGCGCAATTGATGCAAATAACTCCGTGCTCCTGCGTGACGAGGAGTTGGTCGATCTTGTGAGAAGTCCATCGCCCACACTCACATGGTCGCGCCTTCGTACACAAACGGTGACTGGCGGCAAGACTGCGGCACAGGCTCTTACGAGCGACCCGCGACTCACTGAATTCAAGAACGCACTCAAGACGCTCGCAACCAGGGATGTGCCGACGCTGGAACGTAACACCGCGGCGACACTCGATGCGACTGCGTATCGACTCGATGCGTGGGTGACATCGCTCGCACACCGCCGGCTCAATGAAATGCGCACGACCGCACCGACGGGTCTTTGTGTCGGCGGCTATGGTTGGGTGGAGAACATTCGTCCTGCAGCTACTGGCACCGCAATTACAGTTGCCGACGAGCCAGGACCTGTATTCACAGCGACGGACGATCCCGGATTCATTCACGCGCCGTCTCTCAATCAGGCAAGCGGGGCCGCATTGCTTCGCAACGCGCACCTCTCACATGGCGGCACATCCGATTCGGCGTACGCGATCGAGCTGACATCGGGCCGCGTCCGACTCGCGAAAGATCTGTTCGAAGGCGTTCGGCAAGGTCAACCGATCGGCGCGCTGCTTGGCTACACATTCGAACGCAACTTGCACGAAGCAAACCTCGACGAGCTGATCGACGACTTCCGAGCGTTGGCGCCACTCCCCGGCGCAGAGGGCCGCCGCATCGTCGTTGATGGATTGGCACTCGCCGAGAAGTGGAACAACGACAAGAATTCTGTGATACCTGCGTCGGATCCCCGTCGAGCGAAAGCCGGGAAGGTATTGGACGCACTCGAAGTCGCTGTCGATGCTGCTGCGGATGCGGTCCATGCCGAAGGTGCATTCCAGATGGTGCGTGGCAATTTTGCGCGCGCGGCTGCATCGCTCGATGCCATCTCTAGTGGACAATCGCCACCGCCCGATCTTGGTTTCCTCGCAACACCCCGCACTGGAACCGGTCTCACGCATCGGGTAGCGATCCTGCTGCCCGTTACGGCG
>JBBQYO010000163.1:0-7397 GCA_038208605.1 Gemmatimonadales bacterium
TCAGCCACGATCAACCACTAGCTGAACAGATGACGTCGGATACGCACACAGAAGAAACGCTCGATCCTCAAGACAGGGACTCCACACTCACGTTCCGCCATAAATGATGGACGACGTATTCGAGGATCTCGCGTCCATTCGATCGAGACCGGTTGGCGGAAGATTCCCGACTCCGCCAAATCTCGGCCCCACCTTCAAGAAGGTGAGCGAAACAATGACGCAAGGCATGACACGTGACGCGCTTTCCGATCTTCGCAGCTCGTGCAGCATCATGGACGGCCCGCTGAACCTGAGTCTCGTGAAGACGGTGCCGGCGAACGTTCACGCCATTGAGCGTACGATTCCCGCAACCGCCTCTTCACGTCTGCACCAGCGCTGTCAAAACGACGACATCAATCTCCAGGTCCGGGAATCCTTGTGCTTCTCACGCCCTGATCGCACTTCGGCTCAGGTGTGATTCCCACCTGTGCCACCACCTGACCCACCCGACGAACCCGTTCCACCTGAGCTCTTCGTTCCCGACGATCCGTAACCGTTCTTCTCGCTCTTCGCGCTGTCGGTCTTGCCCTGATCCGTACCATGCTGAGCATTCCCGCCCTGCCCGCCAGGCATCCCATTCTTGCCTTCGCCCGGCTTCGTCGTATGACCTTTATTCGTCGCCATCATACCCATCCTTATGAACTAGTTGTTTCTTCATCGAGACCAGCGGTATGCGATGTCACGCCGCTCCCCGGCACCTGCACTTTCGCATAAGAGAGGCCATATCAACCCAGCCTCATCACAGGCCTGCCGCCCTGCCTTAGATTTTCCCCTGTGACGAAAAACGCATTCATTATAGATGGGGTCCGCACGCCGGTCGGATCTTTCGGCGGCTCCCTCGCCCCGGTCCGGCCCGACGACCTCGCCGCGCACACGATCGCCGAACTCATGCGGCGACACCCCGAGATTCCGCCCGACCAGATCGCCGACGTCATACTCGGCTGCGCGAACCAGGCAGGCGAAGACAACCGCAACGTCGCCCGCATGGCGCTCCTCCTCGCCGGACTTCCGGTCTCAGTCCCAGGAGAAACGGTCAACCGGCTCTGCGCCTCTGGCATGAACGCAGTCGTCAACGCCGGCCGCGCGATCGCCAACGGCGACGGCGACATCTACATCGCCGGCGGCGTCGAAAACATGACCCGCGCACCATACGTCATGTCGAAAGCCGGCCAGGCCTTCGCTCGGAACGCCGAGCTCTTCGATTCCAGCATCGGATGGCGCTTCGTCAATCCGAAGATGAAAGACGAATACGGCATCGACTCCATGGGCCAGACGGCCGAAAACGTCGCGGCCGATTTCAATATCTCGCGCGAGACCCAAGACAAGTTCGCCCTCAACTCCCAGAAAAAAGCGGCCGCCGCGCGCGACAAGGGGCGCTTCGACCGCGAGATCGCACCGGTCACAATCCCATCCGAAAAGCGCGGCAAAGAGCCGACAATCTTCGGAAAAGACGAATTTCTGCGGCCAGACACTACTATAGAAGTACTGTCCAAGCTGAAGCCGGCGTTCCGCACTGATGGCAAAGGCTCAGTCACGGCCGGCAACTCGTCGGGCATCAACGACGGCGCCGCCGCGCTCCTCATCGCATCCGAAGACGCGGTCAAGAAATACAATCTCACTCCGCTTGCGCGCCTCGTCTCATCCGCGGCCGCCGGAGTCGAGCCGCGGATCATGGGAATGGGACCAGTCCCCTCAACCTGGAACGCGCTCGCCAAAGCGGGGCTCGATCTCGAGCAGATGGACGTCATCGAGCTCAACGAAGCATTCGCCGCACAATCCCTCGCATGCATCCGCGAATTCGGCCTGGCCGACGACGACCCGCGCATCAACCCCAACGGCGGCGCCATCGCCATCGGCCACCCACTCGGCATGTCAGGCGCGCGACTCCTGCTCACCGCCGCGCACGAGCTGAAAGAAACAGGCGGACGCTACGCGCTCTGCACGATGTGTATCGGCGTCGGCCAGGGAATGGCCACGATCATCGAGCGAGTCTGACATGATCCGCCAGGGTCCGGCGCCGTTCAACATCTACGAGTTCGAAGGATTTCGCCCGGTCATCCACGAGACTGCGTTCATCCATCCGAACGCGACGGTTACCGGCAACGTCATCATCGGACGCGATGTCTACATCGGACCCGGCGCGGCGATCCGCGGTGACTTCGGCGGAATCGTCATCGAAGACGGCTGCAACGTCCAGGAGAACTGCACGGTGCACATGTTTCCGGGCGTCACAGTCGTACTCGAATCAGGCGCACACATCGGACACGGCGCGATAGTTCACGGTGCGCGCGTCGGCCGCAATTGCCTCATCGGAATGAACGCGGTCCTCATGGACAACGCGACCATCGGCGCAGAGTGCATCGTCGGCGCCCTCTGCTTCGTTCCGGCAGAGATGCAGATTCCGGAGCGAAAGGTCGTCGTCGGCAATCCGGCCAAGATCGTAAAAGACGTTAGCGACGACATGATCGAATGGAAGACACAAGGCACCGCGATCTATCAGGCGCTTCCAAAGCGACTACACGACTCTCTCAAACCGTGTCATCCACTGCGCGAAGTCGAGCCCAACCGGCCGACTCAGCAAACCGGATACAAGACAGGGAAAGAACAAAAAGGACAATGACAGCAAGAATCCGCAGTTACGCACAGGGCGAATGGATCGAAGGCACCGGTAAAGCCGTCGAGCTCGTTCACGCAGTCACCGGTGAACCAATCGGCGAAGCGTCGAGTGAGGGACTCGACTTCAAAGGCATGCTCGAATATGGCCGCACAGTAGGGAGTCCCAAGCTTCGCGCGATGACCTTCCACGAGCGCTCTCGCATGCTCAAGGAAATTGCCAAGTACCTGATGGAGCGGAAAGATGAGTTCTACAAAGTCTCCGAAGCCACCGGCGCGACGAAAACGGATTCGTGGGTCGACATCGAAGGTGGATTCGGAACTTTCTTCGCCTACTCGAGCAGAGGCCGCCGCGAATTTCCGAATGAAACTTTCTATATGGAAGGCAACGTCGAGCCGCTCTCGAAAGACAACACATTCGTCGGCCGGCACATCTGCGTTCCGCTCGAAGGCGCTGCGGTTCACATCAACGCGTTCAACTTTCCCGTCTGGGGCATGCTCGAAAAGCTCGCCCCGACCTTCCTCGGCGGCATGTCCGCGATCGTCAAGCCGGCGACGGTCACGTCATACCTTACGGAAGCAGTAGTCCGCGCGATGATCGATTCGAAGATCATGCCCGAAGGCGCTCTTCAATTGATCGTCGGAAGCACCGGCGATCTTCTCGATCACGTGACAGGTCAGGACATCGTCACGTTTACGGGATCTGCGACGGTCGGAAGAAAGCTCAAAGCCGGCAAGGCGATGATCGAGAACTCGACACGCTTCAACCAGGAAGCCGACTCGCTCAACTTCTCGATGCTCGGCCCCGAGTCAAAACCCGGCACTGAAGAGTTCGACCTGTTCGTGAAAGAAGTAGTTCGCGAGATGACCGTGAAGGCTGGACAGAAGTGCACAGCGATTCGTCGTACAATCGTCCACGAATCGATCGTGGACGACGTAATCAAGGCAGTCAGCAAGCGACTCGGCAGCGTGAAATTGGGCGATCCGCAGGTCGATGGAATTCGGATGGGTCCGCTCGTAGGAAAGTCGCAAGTCGCAGATGTTCGCAAGAATGTCGAATGCCTGAAAGACGGTTCGGAGATGGTGTTCGGCGATCCCGACAACTTCGACGTCGCCGCGGGCAATAAATCGAAAGGCGCATTCTTCCCGGCTACCCTGCTCTACTGCGACTCGCCGTTCACAACCGAGGCCCCGCACAACATCGAAGCGTTCGGCCCAGTGAACACGGTCATGCCCTATAAGAGCATCGAAGAAGCCATCGAGCTCGCGAAGCTCGGACGCGGAAGTCTAGTCGGCTCGCTGTTCACGTCGAACGACGATGTCGCGCGCGACGTCATCCTCGGCACTGCATCACACCATGGCCGCATCATGGTGATCGACAAGACGAGCGCGAAATCTTCGACTGGTCACGGATCACCCCTTCCGGGCCTCGTCCACGGCGGACCTGGACGCGCCGGCGGCGGCGAAGAGCTCGGCGGCGTCAGAAGCGCACTTCATTATATGCAGCGCACAGCGCTTCAAGGTTCGCCGACGACGCTCACGCGCGTATCGCACGAATGGATCAAGGGAGCCGCGACGCCGAGCGATCGCGTCCATCCGTTCAGAAAGTATTTCGAAGAGCTCGAGATCGGCGAAACGCTGATCACTCATCGTCGTACTGTCACTGAAGCCGACATCGTCAACTTCGCCGGCATCAGCGGAGATTTCTTCTACGCGCACATGGACGACATCGCCGCGAAGGATTCGTTCTTCGAGAAACGCGTTGCCCACGGATATTTTGTTCTATCGGCCGCAGCCGGCCTCTTCGTCGATCCTGCGCCCGGCCCAGTGCTGGCTAATTACGGTCTCGACAATCTTCGATTCGTGAAACCGGTCTATGTCGGCGACACGATTCAGGCGCGACTCACCTGCAAACAGAAAACGGCGAAAGACACGCAGCCGGACACAGTTCCACAGGGAGTTGTCGCATGGGACGTCGAAGTCACGAACCAGGATCAGGAGCCGGTCGCGGTTTATACGATTCTGACTTTGGTAAAGCGAAGGACGGAAACGAACGATCCGGACGCAAACGATCCGCGCGTCGAAGTTGCTGGCAGTCCGCAGGCACCCGCGACGCGGGCACCCATCGAAGCGGACAAAGCCACTCTGCCTACCTAGGAAATGACAATCGAACTACGCCAAGATAGGAGGGGACAGAAGCACAGGATTTAGTGCGGAGGTCAACCCAGGTCCACCTCAACCTCCGCACTAAACCCTATGCACTCTGTCATCTCGCATCTTGACGCGGTTCGAAGGTCCTCAACACTGACCCTGTCAGGCCGCCCGCAGGCAGTACCCGAATTTTCTCACTGTTACGATGTACCTCGGCCGAGCGGGCTCGGGCTCGAGCTTTCGCCTGAGCTCGAAGATGTGCTGATCCAGCGTCCGCGAATCTGTCTCCACGCTGTAATTCCACACATCCTGAAACAACTCCTGCTTCGACGCCGGCGCACCATTCTTTCGCGCAAGCGCGATGAGCAGATCGTACTCCTTCGGTCTGAGCGCAACAGCGCGCCCGCCCGTCGAAACCGTGCGATAGTGCTCGTCGATCTCGATCACGCCAAGCCGGTGCTTCTGCGCTGCAATTACCGGCAGCGCGATGCCGCCGTTCCGCAAAGCTGCAATAATTTCCGCGATCAATCCCAGCGCCTTCAAATCTTCCGGGTTCCGTCCGAGGACGATTGGAATCGGTGTCATATTCTGTTGAGTCTCCATTTTACTCGGTACTCAGGGTGTGGAGGCGCGCCCGTTCGAGCGCGCCCCCTGTTCAACTCGCCTACTTCTCGGGAAACACAGGATTTGGAGCGTCACCACCGTACGTGTATACAGGAATGCCGAGGGTCTCCAGCTCCTTCGCGGGAACAGGAAGGTGGCGCGGTGTTCCCTTCTGCAGACCTGATCCGCCACGGAATGCCCACGTATTTCCGATCGGCAGACCATTGTACGTGAGGCTCGTGTCGATCCGGCGGCGATCGAACCACGGAAGCGCGGCACCGGTGTTGAACAGCTCGATATCACGCTCGTAGAAAATCGCGGCCAGCAAATCATTCGTGCTGCTCGCTCCCGTCAACGGAGCCAAACCGCCTCGGCCAACGCGAGTCTTATTGATCAACGTCGCCGCACGAGCTCTGTCACCGTTCGTTCTAACCAGCGCCTCGGCGATCAACAGATCGTTTTCAGCCGAAAGAACCCACGGTAAGGTTCCGAGCAGGTCTGTTCCGTTCTCGAACGACGTGAAGAAGTAGCGGATGTGCTGCCACTGACTGAAGAAGTAAGCTCCTCGAGCCGGGTCGTTGAGAATATTCTGGACGAACTTGAAATCCGTTCCCGGGTTTGCAGTCGTGCCCATCCTGCGATCAGCCGACTGCGCACGAGGCGGTGGTTCAAAGCTCGTGTACACAACAGGCTGAGTCGGATCCATCAGCTGAACGACGCGCTGATCGACACGAACCCAGCTCTGGCTCTCACCGTAATACTTGAGCAGATCGTACCACACGGTACCGTCGCCTTCGACGGTGAGGTTGAACGGCGCACCCGTGCTGATACCCTTGTCGGCATACTGAAGCACCTTTGCCCAGTTCACTGCGGCGTTCTCCGCCGCAGTGCGCGGGGTGTATGCGAGCTGCCGCGCAGCAAGCGTGTTCGCCATGCGGTTGAACTTGTCTGCGGTCAAAGTCAGTCCGCCGGTGAACTCCGTCGGAATTGTCCAACTTGCACCGGCTGACGCCGCAATCGCCTTGTCATACTTCGCGACCGCGGCCGTGCTCACATCAGTGTACGGAACGAGCGTTGCAGTACCAACCGGCGTTGCTTCATCGACGATGAAACCCTTGTCGAACGTGAGGCCGATCATTCCGAGCGACAGGCCCTGGTTGAGATATCCAAGAGCCGTCATCTCCGGCGTTTCGTCGGCAGCCGAAGCGGACACTTGGATCTTGATTCCGCGAGCGATAGCGGCTAGTCCATCGTTCGTTGCGCCGAGTGCGCCATAGAGCTGATCGTACGGATCGCTCGCGAGACGACCATCGTCCGCGCCTGAGCTGTTGTTGTACGCCAGCCTTGGCTCCTGCCCGTTGAAGCGCGCTCCGTAATTTCCGTACGACATCGTGATGTTGTCTGCCATCACACCGGTTGCGATGCCGGGGTACGGTCGAGCTCCACCCTGCATTCCGAGGTACGCGCTGTTATACGCGCTGCCAATGAGATTGCGAACGTCTCCGGGCGTCGCGATCGCACGCGCGACATCCGGATTGTTCGGATTGGTAACGTTGAGGTCGGGGTTGCAAGCCGCGGCCAGCAACAACGCCGCGGTCCCGCTCGCCGACACCCATCGACTTGTCAATTGCACTTGTAACTCTCCTTTATTTGAGCGGAGAGGACGTGATGCTTTTCCTCTCCGCGTTATTTCGCTCGTGAGTGTTCCCTAGAAGCCGATCTCGATCTGTCCGGTGATCTGGCGGAAGCTCGGATAACGGAACCCGTCGATACGGAAGTTGAAGTCACCGTTCGAGCTCGATTCCGGATCGAAGCCGGTGTAGTTCGTCCACGTCTTCAGGTTGCGGCCGATCAGTGCGAGCTTGAGCGATCGACCGGTGCCGAGGAAGCTCATCGAGCTGAGCAGCCGCGGGCTGACGGCGTAGCTGAGCGAGAGCTCGCGGAGCTTGACATAGCTTCCGTTCTCGACGAAGTAGCTGTTCGGCTCGAGA
>JBBQYO010000164.1:0-7351 GCA_038208605.1 Gemmatimonadales bacterium
GAGCGCCTGCGAAAATCTCCTTCAGCTCGTGTGGCGCGACAACCTCCAGCTGTTCGAAAGTGCAGTCGCGAGGACGCTTGTCGTCGCGCCATCGGCGGAACTGCGCAGTGTGTCGAAAGCGTCCACTCTGCATGTGATCATACGCGACTTCTACGACGAGCTCCGGGCGGAGCGGTTCCCACGAGAGATCCTTTCCCGCGCTCCATCGACTTTGTGCGCCCGGGCGCCGATGCGCTTCGCCGTCAGCCGGCGAGTCTGCTTCGGCCCACCCGCGCCATGGATGGTCTGTTAGAGCGTTGACGCGATACGGCGCGAGAAACTCTACGAGCTCCTTTCGCTTTACGTTTGTGAAACTGGAGCAGACGCCGACGTGCTCGAGACTGTCGCCGTTGTAGAGGCCGAGGAGCAGGGAACCGATTGCGTCCTTGTCGCCGCGTTTGTGCCAGCGAAAGCCGGCGACTACGCAATCACAGTCGCGCTCGTGTTTCACCTTGAGCATCGTTCGCTTGTTCGGCTGGTAGGTTTCTGACTCGCGCTTCGCGACGACGCCGTCCAGCCCTGCACCTTCGAAGCGATTGAACCAGTCCGTTGCGATGGCTCGGTCGCGTGTCGCCGGGGTGAGATGAAGAGGCGGCTTTACTTTTTTCAGAAGCGATTCGAGTCGCTTGCGTCTCTCGCTGAACGGTGCATCGCAGAGACTTTCATCGCTGTCACAGAGCAGATCGAAGAAGACGACAGATGCAGGCGTTTGTTGAGAGAGCAGATTCACCCGCGATGCAGCCGGGTGAAGCCGCAGTTGAAGCAAGTCGAAGTCGAGGCCGTGATCGGTTGCGATAACGATCTCGCCGTCGAGGGCGCAGCGTTCGGGGAGTTGTTCCTTCAGGCGCTCAACGAGCTCGGGGAAGTAGCGATTGAGCGGCTTTTCGTCGCGACTTTGAATGAAGACTTCGTCGCCGTCGCGGAAAAAAAGCGCGCGAAAGCCGTCCCACTTGGGCTCGAAGATCCACTCGTCGCCTGGGGGAAGCTCGCTCGATCGCTTCGCGAGCATTGGCAGCACCGGCGGATTGACGGGAAGATTCATCAGTAAGGGATATCCGTTGCTCTAGTCCGCCGTAAGGACTCGGTCGTGTACGAGCGGAATTCGATGCCTCATTCTTCTTCGACGAGCTTCTTGAGGCGGTCGAGCGCTTCGTCCCATTGCCGCGAAATGCGATTCAGGTAATTGTGCGCATCGGCGAGGCGTTCGGGCTCGAGATCCCAAACGCGCTCTCTTCCACGGCGGATACTGCTCACCAGGCCGGCATTGGAAAGCACGCGCAGATGTTTTGTAATTGCCTGACGGGACACCTCCGACTTCGCGCTCAAATGTGCGATTGATCCCGGCCCTCCTGATGACAAGCGCGCAATTAGCCGAAGGCGAGTCTCGTCGCCGAGGGCGGCGAAGAGTGGTGCCGCGTCCCGAACTCGGGACGCGGCGTGGGGTTTAGTCTTCGACATAACGCCGAATGTTCTCGACCTGGCTGCTCCAGCCCTTGCTGTTCATTCCGAACGCCTCGGCACGACGACCTGCGGGTATCTGGTCGAAGCCGGACTCGATGACTCTGAGAAGAGTCCCGCCCGGCGCGTCTTCGAGCTGAAACTCGACGAGCGTCGTCGGCTCTTTCGAGTAGTCGATGTTGGCATCCATTGCATAGGGATGCCATCGATACGAAAAGAAATCTTCGGGGTCCATCCGCTCGATCTCGAACTCGACCGACAGATGTTCGTATTTGGGGTTCTTCATCCGTGCCTGTACTGAGTGGCCCACTTCGAAGGGGCCATCCATCTTCATGCCGAACCGCGACCCGAATTCCTCGGCGTCGGAGAGCGCACGCCACACGCGCGTCTTTGGCGCGCGAAGCAGCAACTCCTTTTCGATCTTGTCAGTATCTGTCATGTGCAACCTCCAGGTTGCATAAGGAATATCACCCTCCCGCTGGAAACGCAACCCTTGGGTTGCATTAAATATTGTTTTTGTCGGTCGTGTCCGAGGATTCCCCACCTGTATTCAACAGCAGGGAATACTTGTCTAATGCGTCGTTCTGTTGGCTTCAAGAAAGCGCTCGACTGCCGGCCAGACGAGCTCCGGCCTCTCGGCGTACGTGAAATGCGCGGCGCGCGGAACCTTGAGAAGCGTCGCCATGCCTTTCGGCATCGAGGTGACCCATTCCTCGACCATATCCATCGGAATGGTCTCTCGCTCGCCATGCACCACGAGAAGCGGCACGGCCAGCGTGTGAAGTGCTGGCCGTAGATCCCAGTCGCCATAGGAGCGCATGATCACCCTATTCCCTATTCGCGAACCGTAGCGAATTCCATTTACGTCGGTCGCGCACAGGTCAGACTTCACCAGTTTCATGCCTTTGCCAGGATTGGCGAGCCGAGGCCGCAGTCCGATTGCCCATACGTCGCGGCATGCCTGTCGGGTGTCGGCCGGGGAGAGCGTTTCGTCAATCTCCCGAGCGGAGGCCGCGCTCATCTTCACGCGCTCGTCTTGCGTCAGGCGGCTGTTCAGATTTTCCGCGTATCGCTTCCAGAAGTCACCACGCCTGGGTGGAACCGGTCCAAAGAAGACCATTCTTCTCACGTTCGCCGGGTGGGCGATTGCGTAGGACGCGGCGAGCAGTGGTCCATAGGAATGAGCGATCAGGGTTACCTGCCGAAGTCCGAAGTGTTGCCGGATCTCATCCAGGTCCTGAATCTGCCGGGCCGCGACGAGTCTGCTGGTGTCTTCGGGCAGCTCGCTTTTCCCGCCGCCACGCTGGTCATAAAAGATGATCACGTGCTTCTGCGCAAGCTGGCCGGTAAAGTCGCCGTAGATGCTCTCGAGGTCCATCCCCGGACCGCCGTGAATGGCAATCAGCGTGTCGACACCGCGCGCTGGTCGTCCCGCGATTCTGTAGTACAGGCGCGCCGAATCAGAGGTCGTGACGTAGCCGCTCGATTGCGCAGCCGCAGTGAATGGAAGCACAACAGCGAGCGCGGACCAGAGCGCCAGCAAGCAAGCGATGTCAGGTTTTTTCAAGTCGGCCTCTTTGCATTCGTTGCCTTGATATACATCTCAGGCCTCGCAATCTCCAGGAAGTCGTCGCTTTCAAGAAAAGGTCATCGGCAACCGCCAGCAGTCCGTCCAGCCGCTATACTCCAGGAGGAAAAATTTTGAGAAACTACGATTCCACGAAGTCCAATGTGAAAACGATCAGAGCGCTGGACGAATCACGGCAGACGCTCAAAGCCTTCAGTAGTCTCATTGCGGCACGGGCAACGTGGGATCAACTCACTCTGTCCGCACAGCAGATCGCTGCGTTGCGCAGGATTGTCACGTATGTCCGGAGGCCGCGCGACGCCAGCTGCTGCGTCCTTTTTGTTGGCTCGGACGGCACCGTCAAGACAAGGGCGGCTCAAGTGCTGGCCAGAGAACTCCAACTCAGGCTTTACCGCGTCGACCTGTCGGCTATCGGGAGCAAATACATTGGCGAGACCGAAAAGAATCTCCGCCGGCTGTTTGCCGCCGCCGCCGCTTCCAACAAAATTCTCTTTTTCGACGAAGCCGACTCCCTTTTCGGCAAGCGAACAGACGTTAGCGACTCCCATGACCGCTTTGCGAATCTGGAAATCAGTTATCTGGTGCAACAATTGGAAAGCCATCGGGGGCTCGTCATCCTCGCGTCCAATCGGAAAAGCAACATTGATCAGCATTTCATTCGGCGCCTCCGATTCGTGGTGGACTTTCGCGTTACCGGGCCCGGATGAATTTCGAGTGGACTGGCCAGTTCGATTCTCCACCCTCTGGAGCGAGCCGCACTAATTCCGACGCTGTCTCATCACCTCGTATATCGCTATTGCAACGCTCGTCGAGAGATTCAGCGATCTCACGAGCGGCGACACGATTGGCATCGCGACAAATCGATCGCGGTAACGCTCGTGAATTTCGGATGGGAGCCCGCCAGTTTCGCGCCCGAACACCAGCACGACGTCGTTCGGCTCTCCGAGCGGTGCGTCCCATAACAGTCGCGTCGCCTTCGTCGAGAAAAACCAGGCCCCACCAAGTGCCGGCAACTCAGTCTCGAACGCCGGCCAGCTCGGCCACACCTTGAGGTCGACGTGCTCCCAGTAGTCGAGGCCGGCGCGCTTGACCTCGCGCTCATCGAGCGAGAAACCAAGTGGCTCGATTAGATGCAGCGTTGCGCCCGTGGCGAGACAGGTTCGGCCGATGTTGCCGGTGTTCCAGTGAATCTCGGGGTTTACGAGGACGACGTGAGTCCTGGGCGGCCTCGCATTCGAATCAACCACTGCGAAAACTCTTGTCCCTTTGCTTCAACGCTGATTTGAGGGTATCGAGAGCTTTCGGTCCCATGTCCTGGAGTGTGTTGGCTTGTTCATGGTTCACTCGCTCCGAGTAGTGCGAGCGTTCTGTCATCGGACTTCCCGCCGAAATACTTGTCGATGACTTGTTGGAACACGGGTTGCTGCGATACTCGCGCGAACAGTGTCGCTGAAGAGCGCAGCTTCATATCGTCAGGCGAGCCGAAGATTTCCGGTGCAGAACGTCCCATATCATGGACCACGATAGTCGCGCACTCGATCAGTCGCGGACCGAGCACCTGATGGTCGAGATAGGCGCGTGCTTCCGCTTCGCTTTTGATTGAATAGCGGTGGGACATCCCGCTGTTTCCCAGTCCCGCGAATTGCGGGAAGATGTACCACATCCAATGAGTACGCTTCTTTCCGGCTCGAAGCTCGGAAAGCGCATCTTCGTAATTCAATGCCTGCGCTTGTACGAAGCGCTCGAGGTCGTACGGATCGATGGCCCTGGCCTCCGGGTCAAATGTCATTGAATCGCCCAGCCAACATTCGGCAAAACTTACGGGCTTATCCCGCTTCGCGCCTCACTCGCCGTTTCGCTAAGATTGTCTTCCGAGACCGATCAATAACGAAGTACCAGGACATGGACAAAATGTGAAGCGCTTCTCTGCAATTGCGTTGTTGAGTCTCTTCACCACAGTCCCCCTTTCTGCGCAGAACTCGGCCCGTACCACCGCGATCGAGAATACGCTCAACCAGCTTCACGACGCGGCGTCCAAGGCCGACGGAAGCAGGTACTTCAGGCTTTTCGCCGACGACGCCGTCTACATCGGCACCGATGCCGGCGAGCGCTGGACGATCAGGGAATTTCGCGCATTCGCCGAGCCCTACTTCGCGAAGGGCACCGGTTGGACATACAAGCCGAGATCACGCCACATAGTCATCGCGGACATTCCCTGTCATTGCATCGCGTGGTTCGACGAGCTTCTCGACAGCGAGAGATACGGCACCAGCCGCGGCACCGGAGTGCTCACGCTGAAAAGCGGAGCATGGAAGATCTCCCAATACGCTCTCACATTCCCGATACCGAACGATCTCGCCAGGGGAATGACAAACGAGATCAAGGCGTTCGAAGCGAGAAAGAAGAATCCCGTTCCGATGCCGCGCATCGTCCCTCACGCCGAGTGGCAGGTAAAACCGCCGCTTGGTGTTGCAGCAGACGCAACGCGCCGCAACAAACGTGCGGGCGACTCGCTCGCCTTTCGCGACCTGACTATCGACGTCCTCAGCGTTGGTGTCGACTCGAGCGGTCCGAAACCGGTTGACTTCGCGAGTCTCCGCATGAGGCTCCGCAACAAATCCGAAACGCGAACTGTCACTGAAGGTTCTGCGTTCAACTGGAACGGGTTTCATGTTGCGATCGTCGCGATCTACGGGCCCGGCGAGTTGGGCGGTGGACTGGCGGCGCTGGAAGTCGCGACACTCTCATCGCTGCCGCCAGACATTGCGAGTTCGACGACTGCCGGCGGCGCAGACATGCGACTGCGCATTCCGCATACGATTACCCATGTCACGCTGCACCACACCGGTGATGCGAAACCATTGTTGCCCGGAGATTCGCCCGTAGAGCATTTGCAGAACCTTCAATCGTGGGGAGAATCAGATCGTAACTGGTGGGACCTGCCGTATCACTTTCTGCTCGGGCTCGATGGCGACATCTACGAAGGGCGCGACTACCACTTCATGGGTGAGACGAACACCGACTACGATCCCGGCGGGCACTTTCTCATCAGCGTCATTGGCAACTACAACATTCAGGAGCCAACTCAGGCGCAGCTCGAATCAATTGCTGACCTGATGGCGTGGGCACTCGAGGAATTCGATCTGCCGCTCGACAGAATCGGGGGGCATTACAACTACGCGACCGGCACTGATTGTCCCGGCAAAAATCTGCGGAAGTATCTCGAGGACGGAACGTTCAAGCGAATGGTTGTCGCGCGCCTGAAATAGTGCGGAGCAGGGAAACTCTACACATCCCGCGACACCTTCCTAAGCCTCAACTGTGACGACCACCTTCCCGCCGACCTGTCCGCCTTCCACATAACGCATTGCCTCCGCTGCCTCGCTCAACGGATAAGTACGCTCGATTACCGCTGTGATCGTGCCAGCTTCAAGCAACTCCTTCAACACCGTCAACTGTTCTTTACGCGCGCGGCCCGAAACGACCTTCACCTTTTGATTCACGAAAGGTGACTGCGCGACCGCTTTGAGCAAATCGCCGATGAGCCTGAACCACTGTGCCTCGTTTGCGCCACCCACAAGCAGCCACCTTCCTTCTTTCGTCAGCGCGCGCCGGATGTCTGACAAACGGTGGGTAGCACCCAGATCGAAGATCGCGTCGTAACGCAGACCATTCCTTGTGAACTCGTCACGCGTGTAGTCGATGACATGGTGAGCACCGATCGCTCGCACCATCTCCAGGTTTTTCGTTCTCGTGACCGCGGTCACCTCAGCCCCTGCATCCTTAGCCAACTGTACTGCAAAAGTCCCCACCCCTCCGCCCGCGCCGTTGATGAGAACCTTCTCGCCTGACTGAATTCGCCCTGTGTCACGGATCCCCTGAAGCGCAGTGACCGCAGCGATCGGGACTGCCGCGGCCTGCTCGAACGAGGTCCCCGTTGGCTTCATGACAATCTTCGACTCCAGTGCGCACGTGTACTCTGCGAATGCGCCCCTTGCGACGCCGAACACATCGTCGCCCGGCTGGAACTCGGTCACTTTCGCTCCAACCGATTCGACCTGGCCGGCTACGTCGACGCCGACTCGCATTTCTTTAGGCCGGCGCAGTCCAGTCATCAGCCGCATCAAGCGCGGGCGACCGTGCATGAAGTGCAAGTCGAGCGCGTTCACTGATGCTGCATGAACTCGTATGAGAACTTCATCTTCCTTCGGAACCGGCCGGTCGACATCTACCAGTCGAAGAGTGTCGGGAGATCCGTACTCGGTG
>JBBQYO010000165.1:0-7276 GCA_038208605.1 Gemmatimonadales bacterium
TGGTTTCTCCAGGGGATCAACATCCTCCCCGGCAGCTTCATGACCGGACAGACCAAATGGGCAGTTTACGGAGCTATTGCGATACTCGCCGGCATCGTGCTGCTCGTATCTGCGAACCGCCGAAGAGCGTAGGCTTTTTCACGAGGCGCACGCGTCAAGTGCACCCATGATTCTTCATTCCGGGGGATAAAGTGCCTGACCAGATCGACCCGGGCTTCGCGCCGGGTGCCAGGAAGCGAGTGCTGCTCATATCGGTGGTCTTCATCGTATTCGGAATTATTCTCGGACCGATGGCACTCGATGCCTTTCGCAGTGGCGAGCCGATAAAAATGATCAGTAACCGGCATCAGGTTTTCGGATGGGAGGGATTGCTTATCTCGTTCGGGTCTATCGTGATCGGTATTGGCGGAATTTGGGCAGCTCTCCGCCATCGCCGTCGTAATTAAGCGGCCGCGCGAGTCGTGGTCCTCGCAGTCGACGCATATTGTCGGGAGATTCCACCCACATGATCGGCACCCGAACCGACACACCCATCGATGCGCCCACGATCGAGGCCATTCGCGCAAACCGCAAACGTCTCGGCGAACTCGTAGTTACTACTCCGATTCGCCGTCTCGTAGACGATGCAGTGGCAAATGCCGTCGGCCCGGCTACGCAAGTTTGGCTGAAGGAGGAGCTCTTTCAGCGCACGGGAAGCTTCAAGCCGCGCGGTGCGCTGTCTGTCATGCTGGATCTCGATGCAGACGCACTCGCTCGTGGAGTTACAGGTGTCTCCGCGGGCAATCATGCGATCTCACTCGGTTACTCCGCCCGCATTCTCGGAACGACAGCAAAGGTCGTGATGCCGAAGAATGCGAATGCGTTTCGCCTGCAGATGTGCCGCGAGCTCGGTGTTACGGTTGAGCTTGCTGACAACGTCACTGAAGCGTTTGCGCGAGTAAAAGAGATCGAGACGAGTGAGGGTCGGACATTCGTCCATCCCTACGAAGGTCCCAGGACGGCGCTCGGCACTGCTTCAGTCGGAATGGAATTCATCGACCAGACCCGCGATGCCGGAGTGAGACTAGATGCGGTGATCGTCGCCGCCGGCGGTGGCGGGCTAACTGGGGGAGTGGCTTGCGCGGTGAAGCAGATGAGCCTCGATACTGATGTATACGTCGTCGAGCCTGAAGGCGCGGACACGATGTATCGCAGCTTCAGGGAAGGCTCGCCTCAGGCCCTCGACGCGGTCCGCACGATTGCCGATTCGCTTGGCGCGCCGCGTTGCGAGCCGTATTCGTTTGCACTCAATCGGTGGTTTGTCGATGAAGTCGTACTGGTAAACGACGATCAGATTCGCGACGGGATGCGGTTGCTGTTCCGGTCCGCAAAGCTGGTGGTGGAACCCGCCGGTGCGGCCGCGCTCGCGGCCTTGATGTATCCGCTGCGCGCGCGTCTCGAAGGAAAAACGGTTGGGCTCGTTGTCTGCGGGGCGAACATCGATGCGGCGTCGTTTGCGCGTCAGATCCTCGAGTGACCAGTAACAGCAAAAGGAATTCGAACACGGATTAGACGCGCGTCGTCCGACTGGGTCCGAGGCGAATGGCGACCGTCCGTGGCTGGCTGGTGCGAGAAATTTTTCTGATTTTCCTGCGAAGTGATGTAGAGAACCCGCTGTCGGCTCCGACTTTTCCACGTGAGGCGTCAACGGCGGCGCCTAAACCATTGGAGAAACGACAATGAGATTCATGCTGATGATGAACCTTCCCAAGGGAACTGGCGAGTACGGGATCGGAGACTGGTCGCCCGAGGATTTCAAAGCGCACATTGCTTTCATGCACCGGTTCAACAAGGGCCTCACTGAAGCCGGCGAGTTCGTTGGCGCCGAAGGGCTGGCACCTCCGGGTGACGCGAAGCTGGTCCGCGCACGAAAGGACGGCGGCATCGCTACCGACGGCATCTTCCCCGAGTCGAAGGAATTCCTTGCGGGCTACTGGATCATCGACGTCGATAGCGCCGACCGCGCGTACGAGCTCGCAGCAAAGGCGTCGACGGCGCCCGGACCTGGTGGAGCGCCGCTCAACATGTCAATCGAAGTCCGACAGGTTATGAGCGGACCTCCTGACGCTTGATAGCTCCCGTTCTCAGCACGAACGCCCTGCACCTGATGCGCGACCTCGCGCCTCAGGTGCTCGGCGTTGTGGCGCGGCGGTACGGTGATTTCGCCGCAGCTGAAGATGCGGTTCAGGAAGCACTGATCGCCGCTTCGGTGCAATGGCCAGCGGCCGGGATTCCAACGAACCCTCGCGGCTGGCTGTATCAGGTCGCCGTGCGCCGGCTCGCCGATTACACGCGCAGCGAATCCGCAAGGCGGAAGCGGGAGGAGATGGTCGCAGCTGAGGCTGCGCGTGATGAGCCGTTTGTCGCGCCACTCGATTCCGATATCGACACTCACCATGACGACACTCTCGTCCTGCTGTTCATGTGCTGTCATCCCGCACTGACTCCGACATCGGCGATTGCGCTCACACTTCGCGCCGTTGGAGGATTGACGACTGCGGAAATCGGCAGCGCTTTTCTTGTCCCGGAAGCGACGATGGGGCAGCGAATAAGTCGGGCCAAGACGAGTATCAAGGACTCGAAGGTTCCGTTCAAGATGCCAACAGATGCCGAACGTGCGGAGCGGCTCGACGCGGTGATGCACATTCTCTATCTGATCTTCAACGAGGGCTACACTAGCAGCTCCGGCCCGGCTCTGAATCGAACTGACCTTTCCAATGAAGCGATCAGGCTCACTCGCGCCGCGCATGCACTGCTTCCGTCCAACAACGAGCTATCGGGCTTGCTGGCTCTCATGCTGCTGACGGATGCCAGACGGTCAGCACGCACCGGTGAGTACGGCGAGCTCATCCCGCTCGACGAACAGAATCGAAGCCGGTGGGATCAAGCCATGATATCGGAAGGCACCGCTCTCGTTTCGTCTGCGATCGCGAATGGCGAGGTCGGCGCGTACCAGCTGCAGGCCGCGATCGCTTCGATTCACGACGAAGCGTCCCGGGTCGAGGATACTGACTGGCAGCAGATCCGCCTCTTGTACGATCTGCTTGGCCGGATGTCCGACAATCCGATGGTCACGCTCAACCGCGCAATCGCGGAAGCGATGGTCAACGGCCCTGCAAAGGGTCTGGCGTTGCTGGCGTCACTCGATTCGGATGCAAGGATCAGCGGACACTACCGGCTCGATGCAGTGCGCGGACATCTGCTCGAGAAATCGGGCGACATGGCTGGAGCGATTGCGCACTATCGAGCGGCTGCGAAACGAACGATGAGCGTGCCCGAGCGTGATTATCTCAACACCAGGGCAGCGAGACTTTCATGAGCCCGTTCGACTACATCTCTGTCGTTCTGTCTGTCGTGATCGGCCTTGGCCTGAGTCATCTGTTGAGCGGCTGCGTGGAGCTTGTTCAAGCGCGCGAGCGAGTCCGGTTTTACTGGGTGCACACGATCTGGGCGGTGCTCACGTTCGTTGGTATCGTGTACCTCTGGTGGAGCATCTGGGGACTCCGCAATCTGCGGGTGTGGAATTTTGGCTCCTTTCTGCTGCTGTTACTGGAGCCTGTGCTGATGTTCGTCGCCGCCGCGTTTCTCGTACCGAAACCTGATGAGCGCAAGCTGGATTTGCGCGGTTATTACTTCGGGAACCGACAGGGAATCTTCGGGGCGTACACGGCGTTCGCCGCACTGTTGATCGTTCAGAACGGATTGTTGAATGAACGGTTGTGGACCACCGCCGACTGGTATTTGCTGGTGGTGCTGCTGATTTCTGCCGGAGCGATCGCAACGGAGCGTCCATGGTACCACGCGGCGGCAGCCATTGGGTTCGTTGCGTGGCTGACGGCGTTCATCGCACGGTTCGGTCTGCTTCTGGGGTCGAACGCTAGGAGACAGATCAGGCGGGACGGCCTGAAACCTTGTATTGGTCACGGATGACGCGTTAAGAAGCCGGTCAACGGACAAGACGGCATTCACGAGAGTGACGCTCAGCTATCCAGCTCCGCGCTGAGCTTGGGCTCTGCTGGAGCGCTCGCGCCAACCAGCCGCGCGACAATCTTGTCGCCGTGGTACCTGCCGTTCTCGATGAACACCTTGTTCGCATCGAACCCGGCAACGACCACACCTGCAATAAAAATCCCCGGCACCGAAGTCTCGAGCGTCGAAGGGTCGTGCTGGGGAATGCCCGTCACCTTGTCGATCGGCACGCCGGCATCTCTCAAAAGATCAACGTTCGGAGCGAAGCCCGTCATCACGTAGACGAACGTCGCCGGCAGTTTTTCCTCGCCCAACGGTCCAGCGATCGTTACCGCGTGCGAGTCGATGGAAGTCACCCGGCTTCCCCATCGCGTTGCAATCGCGCCTTCACTCGCGCGATTCACGAAATCAGGAAGCACCCACGGCTTGATCTTCTTGTCGAACGTCGGGCCAAAATGAACCAGCGTCACACGCGCCCCCGAACGCCACAAATCGAGCGCTGCCTCGGCCGCAGAGTTTCCTCCGCCAATGACGACCACATCCTGATCGAACGCCTCATGGCCTTCGCGATACACATGCGCCACGTGCAAGAGGTCTTCGCCAGGAACGCGCAGATAATTGGGTGAGCCGAAGTAACCAGTGGCTACGACCACCGCCTTTGCCTTTGTGGCTCGGTGCGTTGCGTCGCGCGTCGCCGAGTGCACGGCAAAGCCCGCACTGGTCCGCTCGATCGAAGTGACACGCTCATACTGCCGGAGATTGATCGCGAAGTGCCGGACGATCGCGCGGTAGTATGCAAGCGCATCACGACGGGACGGCTTTTCAGTCGCGACCACGAACGGAATTCCGCCGAGCGAGAGTTTTTCCGCCGTCGAAAAGAATCGGACGTAACTGGGGTACTGAGTGATTGTGCTGACTACAGCCTGCGCCTCGATCACCACGACATCGAGTCCGGCACTCTGCGCGGAGATCGCAGCAGCGAGACCGCACGGCCCGCCACCGACAATCACCAGGTCCATCGCGTTCTGTTCCTCGTTCACTTCATCCCCTGTTCTCGCTGATTGAGCGGGAAAGATGGCGAAATTCGGAGTCCAGAGCCCCTGCTCTCCACGAGACCCTTGACGCGGGCCCGATTGTCTTCGATTGTCGCACGGATTATCACGGGCAAAAAACTTCATGTGGAAATGGCTGGGCGGGTGTCTCGTTGTGCTGGTGTTCCTCATCGTGGCGGGTTCGTGGTGGGGATATCAAGCCATGAAGAACAATCTCTCTCCCGACGGAACCGACAGAGTCATGATCGCCGGCTCGCCGACCCGCGTTTTCGCGGCGCTCGCAAACGGAGATTCAGTCGTGAAGTGGATGGGCCAGGGGAATACGATCACGACGACGCGCAGAGGCCCGTTCGCTGCCGGCGATTCGCTTCAGGTCGCGCTGCGATCGACAATCAGCATGGGGATGGCCCGCCGGCCGATGACCTGGCAGGTGAAGGAGGTCATACCCAATGCACTGATCGCGTTTGAGCTTCTGAGCGACTCGACTCATCGGGTGGTCGCAATTCGGAGGGATTCGCTATCGGCGGTCGGTGATTCGACGAGCATCGTCAGCACCATTGCGGCTCCTCTGCTCGACTCGATTCAGGCCGCTCGTAAAACTCAGAAAGCCAAATCCAGCGATGCGTTCCTGGGACTGACGTCGGACCTGATCGTGTCAGCGTTCAGGATGCAGTCGAAAGTAGATCTGCTGAGTCTCAAGGCGCATATAGAGAATTCCGCGATGCCGTCACGCCGGTAGTCGTGTCAACAAGGGACATCACCTCAGTGTTCCTGCTGCGAGGACCTTCGTCACCGGCTGCCATCTCGTCTTCGGCGTTTTCCAGCCACCCTCCAGTAAAGCCTGCGCGCTCGAGCCCCCGCTGCACGAATTGAGAGCGCCGCAAGAGCCGCCATATCAAGCCCGTCTGATAATTCTCCGTCATCAACACGATTGGCCCCTGATCGATTGCAAAACTGTGATCGGCAATCCACGCATCGGGATCTGCGCTGGTCGAGCACGCGTGGTTGAATGACGCTCCGAACCCGTGCTCGTTCGTCCGCGAAAACTGCTGCTCCATTTTGCTCAAGGCGGGGAGGACAATCTCGGGTGCGAACGGAAGCGACGCGGCCGTTGTCCATGGAGCGATTGTCCCATCATCCGGACCAAACGGCGCGCCACGCGCGCGGTAACCGCCGAACTGCGCGGTGGAGGGTCCGGTGCTCGCGCTGAACCCCCAGCAGTCCTCACCGTACCCCGCGAATTGCCGCGGATTCCGAATGGCGTACCCGCGCTGCACATATGTCGCCCGCCGGCTGTTCTCGAAGTAGTCGATGCCTCTTGCGCGGACGTATCGATCCTGAATTCCGCGAAGGTCGATCCAAGCGTGCGTGACCTGATGAACGAATAGCGGGCCGCCGTAAATGAGCTCTTGTCCATAGAGCGATTTCCATTTGTAGGAAGTGAGCCACTCGTCGTACGCACTGCTGCGTACTGGATGAGTCGGAGAGCCGAGAGCGAGGATGTACAACAGCAGTGCCTCGTTGTAGCCTCGCCAGTCGTATCGGAGAAACCCGCGCTCCGGAGTCCAGCCGTGCCCGATCGCTGGCGCGCGGGGAGAAACCCAATTCCAGTTCGCCGCGAGATAAAGACCAGTAGCAATACGCCGAATATCCCGCTCTATCGCCTCGTCACGATCGAAGTATTCCGCGACCGCCAGCGCGCCTGCGAAAAGAATCGCCGAGTCGATCGTCGACACCTCCGACCGCAGCGCCCGTTCGCCAGTGTCACAATCGACGAAATGATAGAAGAAGCCGTTGACGCCTTTCCCTTCGAGGAATCGCAAGGCAACCAGCGTTCGCCTGGCCGCTTCGCTTCTCCCCAGAATCCCGCGCTCGGCCGCAACTGCATAACTCGCGATGGCGTAGCCTGAACCAGCAATGCTCGCGTTCGATCCGGTAATGCTGCAGTCCCTGACCAGGCCGGTAACGCCGTGTGCGTGGCGATCGAAGTAGTCGAAGGCCGAAATCTGCAGCCGATCGACAATTCCTTCCGGATTGGCGGAATTCGCTGTAACGTGGACGCTCATTCGATTCAATATGCGGTCGTCCATGCCAGACATAAGCGATCCTTTATCGGCTTTCATCGACGCCGCCTGCGTCCCGATGGACTCAGGTCACACTACCGGAACAATTGAGCCTGCTGACGAGATACTCTCGGCCCATCCGGAAGTTCGGCG
>JBBQYO010000166.1:0-7132 GCA_038208605.1 Gemmatimonadales bacterium
CAAAAGGCATCGGCCAGAGCGAGTTGGCCCTGCCCCAGTTCACGAGAAAGTCGAGCCGCGTGGCGACCCAGCCTTCCTGGTTTTGCGGTTCATATGAAACGGTCCGATGCTCCGGACGTGCGGTCAATCCCATTGCAGTGCTCCCTTCTTCCAGACGTAGGCCAGCCCGACGAGCAGGATCGCCATGAAAACCAGCATTTCTCCGAGACCGAAGAACGACACGCTCCCAGTCGGACACGTGTTGGCTGCGAGAACCGGCACCGAGCACGACAGCTGCTTGTAATAAACTCCCCACGGAATCATGAACACCGTTTCGATATCGAAGACAATGAACAGACTTGCAACGAGGTAGAATTTGACCGAGAAACGCTCTCTGGCGTCGCCGAGTGGAGGGATGCCGGATTCGTACGGTGTCTGCTTGACCGGCGTCGGGCGGGAACGAACCGTGAGCGCCGAAAGGGCGACGATGAGCAGCCCGTTCATGACCACGAACCCAAGCAACATCAGGACCGGCAAGTACGCGCGACTCATGGAGTTCCCGACTTCGTGAAATATTTCACTAACTGTTGACGACCAAAATCTATCGTGACTGATGGTGCGCACGGAAGGGGCTTACCGTAGCAGCGGCACTCGGGATTTCATAGATTCACGCGCGCACATTCGCGGTTTTCTTCCTCGGCGCACTTCCGCAAAATTCCATCCATAAATGTCAATTCAGTCAGATCGCTGGATCACCCAGATGGCGCAGGAGCACGGGATGATCGAGCCCTTCGAAAACAGTCAGGTAAGATCGGGCGTGATCTCGTACGGCGTGAGCTCGTACGGCTACGACATGCGAGTCGCGAATGAGTTTCGCATCTTCACCAACGTGCTCAACTCGATCGTCGATCCCAAGAATTTCGATCCAAATTCGTTCGTCGAATTCAATGGTGATGTCTGCATCGTCCCGCCCAACTCGTTCGCTCTCGCGAGATCGGTCGAGTATTTCCGGATTCCGCGAAACATTCTCACCGTCACCGTCGGCAAGTCCACCTATGCGCGCTGCGGAATCATCACGAACGTCACGCCCCTCGAGCCCGAGTGGGAAGGTCACGTAACGCTCGAGATATCCAACACGACTCCGTTGCCCGCCAAGATCTACGCGAACGAGGGGATTGCGCAGGTTCTTTTCTTCAGGGGTGAGGAGGAGCCAGCGGTTTCATACAAGGACAAGCAGGGCAAATATCAGGGCCAGACGGGCGTGACACTTCCAAAGCTGTAGCGGACCCGCAAACGAAACCGGGACTCTCTTGCGAGAGTCCCGGCTCCAGCATGAAGAGGCGGCTTATAATTGCTGCCCACCGCCTCCAACGCGGGCAACGCGCGGGTAATGCGTTAGTGCCCGTTATTCTTGATCGAGATCGTCTTCTGCACTGTCGAGTGGAGGCCGGCTGCATCAGTCGCCGTCAATGCAACGACTACGCTGTAGTTGCCCCTGGCGGAGTAAACATGGCTCGAATAAGGACTTGTGGCCGTTACGCTGGCGGAGCCGTCACCGAAAGTCCAGCCATAACCTGTCACTCCCTTGTCGTCAGTTGAGGCAGTTCCGTCGAACGAGCATGTGCCCTTGTTGCAGTTGTAGGAGAAGCTGGCTACCGGAGCCGTGTTCCCAGCCGGTGGGGGCGGCGGCGGTGGGGGCGGCGGTGGTGGTGCAGGAGCCGGCGGCGGCGGTGGAGGTGGAGCGGTCGATCCGCCATTGTCCACGCGAAGAAGCTTGTTTACCGTGCCTGCTGCCAGTCCGGTCAGCAATCCATTTGAGGCGTTCGACAGCAAAGCCGCTGATACCTGCGCCGGTGAAGCGCCGGGGTTCGACTGGAGGTACAATGCTGCGGCGCCAGCAACGTGCGGCGTTGCCATCGATGTGCCGTTCAGCGTTGCTGTCGCGAGGTCGTCGCTGTTCCAGTCAGACGTGACATTGGAGCCAGGCGCGAAAACATCGACGCAGCTGCCAAAGTTGGAGAAACTCGAGATCGCGTCGGTGTATTCTGTGGCGCCGACGGTGATAGCGGCCGGGAGGCTGGACGGCGAAGCCGCGCACGCATCTCCGGTATCGTTGCCTGCAGCGACAGCGACCGTTACTCCGCTGTTGATCACATTCTGCACTGCGTCGTTCAGGGCCTGCGAGAAAGAGCCACCGAGGCTGAGATTAGCTACAGCTGGAAGAACCCGGTTGGAGGCTAGCCAGTTGAGGCCGGCGATTACGTCGCTGTTGCTGGCATTTCCTGAGCAGTCGAAGACACGTACCGAGTGGATGATGACGTCCTTTGCGACGCCGTATGTCGCGCCACCAACGGTACCGGCGACGTGAGTACCATGACCGTTGCAGCCATCCGCTCCGTAGCCGTCGGCAAAGGCGCTGAAGTCGGCTCTGACTCTTCCGCCGAAATCACTGTGCGTGCGACGGACACCAGTATCGACGATGTACGCATTTACGCCGGCACCGGTTGTCGTGTACGTGTAGTACCAGTCGAGCGGAAGTGCGGACTGATTGATTCGATCGAGTCCCCACGTCGCCTTGTACTGGCTTCCGTTCGCGGACATGACCTGGTCCTGCTCAACATACATGACGCTCGGATCGTTCGCGATCTCTGCTGCTTCGTCCGCTGTCATGTGCGCCGAAAAGCCCTTGAGCGCCTTCGAATACTGATGCTTGAGTATTCCCCGCTTCAGGAGACTTCTGGCCTTCACAAGAACGTTGGGGACGTCGGCATTGAGAACGACGATGTACTCGTCAGCGATTGGCACTTTCGCCACCCGCGTCACAACCGGTATCAGCACCGGCTCTGAATAGCCTGCAGGCGCAATCGCATCCTGACAAGCCGACAGGCCCAGCGTGAGCCCTCCCAGCACTGCGAGCCAGCGCGCGGTATACACCGCCCGCCGACCGTCTCGGATCGACAACATTGAGCTCCTCCTGTGGTGTTCGGTAGCTCGACTGGCCTGGCCGGCGACGGTGCCGGCTTTAGCCTCGTAGCTTTGCGTCCCCGTCTTTCGGCGGGTTTGCCTTTTTCGCGACCCTCCATCCGGAGGAGCGAACAAGCAGCGACTCGATTGGTACTGTCTCGTGGACGACCCGGTCGCGCGTTCGTCACGATCAAAACGCAAAAGTCCGCGCGAAATTCGCGCGGACCTTGGATACCGATCGAGCCATTCAGGTCAGCTCGAAATGCCCGCCTTGATGTAGTCGCGGTTCATTCGCGAGATCGTATCGATGCTGATCTCCTTTGGACACGCCTCCTGGCACTCTCCAAACAACGTGCACCCGCCAAAATCTTCGAGCTCCATTTGCGACACCATCGACAACACTCGCCGGTAACGCTCGGGCTGCCCCTGAGGCAAGTGGCCGAGGTGACTGATTTTCGCCGCGGTGAACAGTGACGCCGACGCATTCGGACAGGCGGCGACACACGCGCCACAACCGATGCACGCAGCTGCATCCATTGACGCATCAGCTTCGACTTTCGGCACAAGCGTACTGTTCGCGTCCTGGGCTCCACCGGTTGCCGCCGTGATGAATCCACCCGATGCAATTATCCGATCGAGCGCTCCACGATCGACGACAAGATCCCGAATTACCGGAAATGCCTTCGCCCGCCACGGCTCGATGTTGATTACTTCTCCATCCTTGAAGCTCCGCATGTGAAGCTGGCACGTCGCCGTTCCCTTCATTGGTCCATGCGCGGCGCCGTTGATCATCAGCGAGCAAGACCCGCAAATTCCTTCGCGGCAATCGTGATCGAACGCGATTGGCTCGTCCCCCGATTCCGTCAACCGCTCGTTCACGACGTCAAGCATTTCGAGAAACGACATGTCTGGACTGATATCCGGGGCTTCGTATTCGACCATGCGGCCAGCAGCGGCAGCATTCGCCTGACGCCACACCTTGAGCTTCAGGTTCACTTGTAGCTCCGCTGCGAAAGCTTCACGTTCTCAAATACAAGCGGTTCCTTGTTCAGCAGCGGCGCATTCCCGTCGCCGCGGTATTCCCACGCTGCGACGTACGCAAAACGGTCATCGTCCCGAAGAGCTTCCCCATCGGACGTCTGACTCTCCTCGCGGAAGTGACCGCCACACGATTCAGTCCTGTGCAGGGCGTCGATACACATCAGCTCGGCCAGCTCGAAGAAATCCGCCACACGCCCCGCCTTCTCGAGCGCCTGGTTCAGCTCGCTGTCGCTGCCCGGCACGTTGACGTCACGCCAGAATTCGTCCCGCAATCTGGGGATAAGCTCGAGCGCTTTTCTCAGTCCCGCTTCGTTGCGCGTCATGCCGCAGTAATCCCACATGATCCGGCCGAGCTCGCGGTGAAACGAATCGACTGTTCGCTTCCCTTCTATCGACAGGAACCGCTTCGTCCGTGCTGCGACCTGGGCTTCCGCATCCTTGAAGGCCGGATGAGAGGCATCGACCTTTGCGGGCCGCGCAGCAGCCAGATAGTCGCCGATCGTACTCGGAATGACAAAGTATCCATCGGCCAGCCCCTGCATCAGCGCGCTCGCTCCCAGACGGTTCGCCCCATGGTCGGAGAAGTTTGCTTCTCCGATCACATGCAGGCCGTCAATGGTGCTCATGAGATTGTAGTCGACCCACAGTCCACCCATCGTGTAGTGCACCGCGGGATAGATGCGCATGGGAGCCTTGTACGGATTCTCATCGGTGATGCGCTGGTACATCTCGAAAAGATTTCCGTAGCGCTCGCGAATGACATTCTCGCCAAGGCGCTTGATCGCGTCGGCGAAATCCAGATAAACGCCGAGTCCGCTCTGACCAACACCGCGGCCTTCATCGCACACTTCCTTCGCTCCGCGCGAAGCGATGTCACGCGGCGCAAGATTCCCGAAGCTCGGATACTTGCGCTCGAGATAGTAGTCGCGCTCGCCCTCGGAAATCTCATTGGGCGGACGCTTCTCGCCTTTCTTCTTCGGAACCCAGACGCGCCCGTCGTTGCGCAACGACTCGCTCATCAGCGTCAGCTTCGACTGATATTCGCCGCTGACAGGAATGCAGGTCGGATGAATCTGCGTGAAGCACGGATTGGCGAACGCCGCTCCACGCTTGTGAGCACGCCAGATAGCCGTTGCGTTCGATCCCTTCGCGTTAGTCGACAGATAAAAAACATTACCGTAACCGCCGGTGCCAAGCACCACGGCATCAGCGACGTGAGACTCGATTTTTCCAGTGACGAGGTCGCGGGTTACGATTCCACGCGCTTTTCCGTCGATGACCACGACGTCGAGCATCTCGGTGCGCGGATACATCTTCACGTTGCCGGCGGCGATCTGCCGCTCGAGCGCCTGATACGCGCCGAGCAGGAGCTGCTGGCCGGTTTGTCCTCTTGCATAAAAAGTTCTCGAGACCTGCGCTCCTCCGAACGATCGGTTAGCGAGCAGTCCACCGTACTCTCGCGCGAAAGGAACGCCCTGCGCCACGCACTGATCGATGATGTTGACGCTGATCTCGGCCAGCCTGTAGACGTTCGCTTCACGCGATCGAAAGTCGCCGCCTTTTACAGTGTCGTAGAACAGCCGGTAGATGCTGTCCCCGTCATTCTGATAGTTCTTTGCGGCGTTGATTCCACCCTGCGCCGCTATGCTGTGCGCGCGCCGCGGCGAATCCTGAAAGCAGAAACACTTCACGTTGTAGCCGAGCTCTCCCATTGTCGCAGCGGCCGCGCCGCCGCCGAGACCGGAGCCCACCATGATGACCGTGTATTTCCGCTTGTTCGCGGGGTTCACCAGCTTCATCTCAAAGCGATGACGATCCCATTTCTTCTCCAGCGGACCTGCCGGAACGCGTGAGTTCAGTTCCATATCAGCCTATCAGTCCCGCGAAAACCGCGACCGGAATCGCAGTGAAGCCGAGCCACACGATCACGGCAATGGCAAGCGCGACAGATCGATTCATCGGATCCTTGGCTGGCTGCGCGAGGCCCAGCGAGCGCACTGAGCTCCATGCACCGTGATACAAGTGCAGGCCAAGCGCGATCATCGATACGACATAAAAGAGTGTGACCCACCAGATGCGAAAACTCGTCACGACATTCGCATAGACATCTGCCTCTGCAAATGAGCCCGTCGGCTTCAGCGTGCCGGTGGTGAAATGCAGAATGTGAAGCACTATAAAAACGAGGAGGAGCGCTCCTCCCCATCGCATCGTTCTCGATGCCCACGTCGCAACCTGCGTTTCGCGTTCGAAGTATCCGACTGGCCTGGCGGCGCGGTTCTGCATCGTCAGCTGATAGGCCGCGATCACATGAAGGATCACTGCGCCGATCAGGACAAGTCGAACAATCCAGAGAAGCTCGCCCGTGCCCTGCAGAAAACGCGCATAGGCGTTCATCGCCTCCGCGCCGCGGAAGACGAGCAGATTTCCCGCCATGTGCCCAACCACGAAGCCGATTCCGATCAGCCCCGTGATCCCCATCACAACCTTCTTGCCGATCGCTGCCTGATAAAAGCGTAAAGCCCGGTTCATCCGTTTTTTTCAGAGCTTGATTGCGCTCATCGGCTCGCGCACAGCCTCGGCGCTTTTCTCGAGCGCGGTGCGCTCGTCGGCAGTGAGCTCGACTTCGATAATGCTCTCGAGCCCGGCGCGTCCAAGCTTGCAGGGAACTCCGAGGAACAGTCCGGACATTCCATATTCGCCTTCAAGCCAGGCTGCGCATGGGAGGATTCTCTTCTGGTCGCGGACGATCGCTTCGCACATCTGCACCGCTGCGGCCGATGGGGCGTAATAAGCCGAACCAGTCTTTAGATATTTCACTATCTCTGCGCCACCACCCCGAGTGCGCTCGACGATCGCGTCGAGCTTTTCCTTAGACATGAGCTGCGTCACCGGAATTCCGCTCACGCTTGTGTAGGAAATGAGTGGAACCATCGTGTCGCCGTGGCCACCGAGTACCATTGCCTGGATGTCGCGCACCGAGACGTCGAGCGCTTCTGCGATGAAGCTCCGGTAACGGGCCGTGTCGAGGACGCCGGCCATTCCGAGCACTCGCTCGCGCTGGAAACCCGTGACTTCCTTCGCGACGTACGACATCACGTCGAGGGGGTTCGACACCATGATCTGAATCGCGTTTGGCGATGTAGACTTG
>JBBQYO010000167.1:0-7089 GCA_038208605.1 Gemmatimonadales bacterium
GTTCTCGCGGAAGAAGGCATCCGCTTCACGATTCTCGCTCCTCATCAGGTAGAAGCCGTTTCGCCAGACGGAACCCCGCTTCGGTATCGCGCAGCCAAAGGGCGCGAGATCGCCCTTTGCATCTATGACGGCCGCCTCTCGGGCGAGATGGCGTTCGGCAACTTGTTGAACAGCGGCACGATGCTGGCGAATCGGCTTGATCCGGATGATCCGGACGCCGAGACGATCATCACGTCGGTGGCGATGGACGGGGAGACGTTCGGGCATCATCACCGATTCGGCGAGATGGGACTGGCTCGCGGGCTCCGGATTCTCGCCGAGCGTGATGGAGTACGCGTCGAGAATTTCGCGTCTTTTCTTGCACGAAATCCTCCCGAGACCGATGCGGTGCTCGTTGCTCCGAGCTCGTGGAGCTGCCCGCATGGAGTCGAGCGCTGGCGGTCCGACTGCGGTTGTCAGATTTCGCCGGGCAAGCACACGAGTCAGGCGTGGCGCGCGTCGCTCAGAGTTGGACTCGATTGGCTTGCCGGTGAGCTGCACGAAATCTTCGAGCGTGAAGGTGAAGATCTCTTCACGACCGATCCGTGGCGTGTGCGTGACCTGTACGGCGATGTGCTCGGCGGCTCCGAGGCTGCCGTGCTCGAGTTCGTCGCCGATTCGATCGTGAGGCGCAACGATGGCGCGCGTCTCGAGCGGGCAGCGGAGCTGCTCGAAATAGAGCACGGCGCACTCCGTATGTTCACCTCCTGCGCGTGGTTCTTCGATGACATCGCGCGGATAGAAACGATCCAGGTTCTCCGGTACGCCGCATTTGCAATCGAGCTATCCGGCGACGCCGAGAGACTCGAGGAGGGGCTGCTCGCGCGTATCGGAGATGTGAAGAGCAACGATCCCGCTGAGGGCACTGGGCGCGACATCTGGCTCACGAAGGTAAAGCCACATCATCCAGATCTGTCCCTGACGGAATGACGCGAGATCTGACGACACAACCGAAAACGGCTATCGAAAACAAAGCGGCGAGCGACCCGCTCCGTTTTGTCTTCGGCGTTCACCAGCATCAGCCAGTCGGCAATTTTGGTTTTGTGTTCGATGAGCACACGCGGGATGTGTATCTGCCACTGCTGAAGCGGCTCGTCGAGAGGGATTTCTTCCCGATTGTGATGCACCTGTCGGGTCCGCTGCTCGAATGGCTCGAGTCGAGTCATTCGAGCTATCTGGACATGGTGGGCGAGCTCGCGTCGGCCGGAAAGATCGAGCTGCTTCTGTCCGGATACTACGAGCCTGTGCTGGCCGCGCTTCCGAGAGAAGATCGCGTCGAGCAGATCGTGTGGATGCGTGAGGCGATCCAGTCGCGCTTCGGTGTGACGGCCAGTGGGTTGTGGCTTACCGAAAGAGTGTGGGAGCCGGAGCTGGCCGCCGACCTGGCCGACGCCGGTGTGCGATATGTACTGGTCGACGACCGCCATTTTCTGGTGAGCGGATTTCAGCGCGAGCAGCTTCACGTTCCCTGGCGCACCGAGAGCGATGGCAAGCGGGTGGATGTTCTCGCGATCGACGAGCGTCTTCGCTATCTGATTCCGTTTCGGCCTCCGGCTGAGATTGCGACATACGTACGCGAGCTTCGTGCGGACGGACATCGCTTCGCGTTGTTTGCCGACGACGGTGAGAAGTTCGGAGGCTGGCCAGGGACTCGTGAGTGGGTCTACGAAAAAGGCTGGCTCAGCGATTTTCTCGATGTGATGGAGGGTCTGGTCGCATCCGGCGAGATCGTGATGAGTACGTGTGCAGACGCATTGAACGCAGTGCGGTCAGGAGGTCTTGCGTACCTGCCGACCGCGTCCTATCGCGAGATGGAAGGGTGGTCTCTTCCTCCAACCGCCGCACTCGGTCTCGCCGAGCTCGAGACGGAGCTTGGCCCGGAGCGGATCGCGAGCTCGGATGGCGCATTCATACGAGGTGCGCACTGGCGCAATTTTCTTGTGAAGTATCCCGAGTCGAACCGCGCCCACAAGAAAATGATGGCGCTCTCCGCGCTCAGCCGTCGCCGGGGCGATCCATACGACGCGCGGCGCGCGATTGGCCGCGCCCAATGCAATGATGCGTCATGGCACGGCGTGTTTGGCGGATTGTATCTGCCGCACCTGCGCGAGGCTATTTGGCTCAATCTCGCAAACGCCGAAAAAATTTTGCGAGAGAGCGAAGGGTTGCTCGCCGAGACGCTGGACTTCGATGCCGACGGCAATGACGACGTGTGGGTCCATTCATCGCGCTTCTCGGCCGTCGTTTCGCCCTCTCGCGGTGGTGCGATCGTCGAGTACACGATCTTCGAGGACGGAATCAACTACGCGGATGTGCTCACGAGACGCAGAGAAGCATATCATGATGCTGCGCTGGCTGAAGCTGCGCGTGCAGCGAAGGAAGAGGCTGCGAAGAAAGCGGCGCCTCGAAGCGCCGTGCATCACACAGACGCTGGCGTCCCCAGCATTCACGATCTCGAGCATTCGATGAAGCTCGTGGAGCGTCCGGCCATCGATCTTGACGATCGCGGGTTGCTCGTCGATCGCATGCTGGGCGCAGATGTGACGCCTGCGAACCACGCTCGCGCCGAGTACATGCCGGTCAGGACATGGGCACGGAGCGCGCTTGCATTCGATGTGAATCAGGTCGATGGTGCAGTTGAGATCACGTGTTCAGGCGATGGGCTCGACAAGCGTCTTCGGTTTACCGAAGACGGATCGATCTCCGTATCGTGGAAATGGGATCCTCAAGGACTGGCTGAAGGAACGCGGTTCGCTTCGGAGATCTCGCTATTCCGCTCTCTCGATATTCAAGCGACGCCAGAAGCTGTCAGGTGGGCCGCTCCTGTTGAGACAGTCGCCAAATCCGAAAAGGGGCTCGACAGAACCGTGCAGGGCGAGTCGGTTAGCCTGCTGTGGGATGCTTCTCTTGGCGCCGCGGAACTTCGCATTCGCCGCGATCGATAACTTCGCGGGGTGCGACGATCTGAGAGTCGGCGCAAAGCATGGCGCGCAAAGCCCGGCTATCTCCGAGTCCAGATTACGATTGTGCCGCACGCCTGAGCGATCCCGGCAAATTGTATAGGGGTGTCGGATGCTCCAACATAGACCTCCATTCCTTCGATCATCGATGGGCTGACAACGTCATCCAGCTGCATCCTGAAAGGAGGATCCTGACTTATCATGATCGGCGCGCCGTCGACGACTACTCGCATCACACAAGCTGTCCCGCCGAGGATGACACTGCCTCGGTTGCCTAGTCGGCGAACGGTGACCCTGGGCACGCCCTGAAGAAGATCTCCGACGCGAAGTGAGCCTATTCGCTCGATGTCAGCATGTGTCAGAAACACTCCCTTCAGACTCCGCTGTCTCTCAGTGAATCCGACCGCCTGCAGGCGTTCAGCCGAGGGGGCAGTAGTCACCACATCAGGGAGGCTAGCTGGTACGGCTCGCATGTGCATGGTCAGCCAGACCGTTGAATCGGCCAGAACGGCTACCGAAAACGAGACCGGCGCATACCCGAGTCGTTTAGCGAATACGAAGGTCTCGCCTGCCGGCAATCCCGAGAGAATAAATCGGCCAGATGAATCAGTTACGCTTTGGGATGCACCATTTACGGCGACGACCTCGACAGCACCGATTGGCTTTTCATCGCGATCGTAAACTGCACCGCGAAGGCTGCCAGTCTGCTGTGCACAAAGCGGCCCGACCAGGCTCACACTGATCACCGAGGAAAAGAGCCAGGCACCTGATCGTTTCAAATGTGATGCCCTCCTCGGATCAGCGATTGCAGCAGGAATGACCTCACTGCGGCACAGATTGTCCAATCACCTTCGCCCTTTCAGGATCAAACGATTTGGAGAAGGCGACAATGCTATCTACCCCGAGGATCCGACGTATGATTGCGGCGGGACCGACCGCTACACCCGAACTGTCGACATTAATTAATCGCTCGACTACCAAGACCTGAGGGATTATCGCGCGGCCTCCTTGACTGCCCCAAATGAACTCGGCAGCCCCGAGATTGCTCCAACCTCCTCCTACGATTGTCTGGTCGAAAGGACCGAATCGGGCCACGAATTCGTTTCCTCCCTGCGTGTCAGGATCCACTGCAATGCCGACATACGCAAAGGAGGTGTTGGTTAAGCGCGACTGACGGAAGGCCATACGATGGATGACGCGCAAAGCCGATTGCAACTTCGGATTCCGCGATCCCGCACAGGTACTCCAACTTCGACCCACAGGGCCCGCTTTAGGAAGGTGTAACTCATAAGAAACTCCCGGGTTGGTTGGTGTGCCCTTCGACCCCCGTTCCTCTCCCTATTGTTGTCTGGCTGTGACGATCAGCTGCAATTATCCCCACTTGCGCTTTTTCGTGAGTTTGTGTGCAGGTTGGTCACGGAGTTTATGATATTGCGGTTTGCACATTTCGCTGCGTCGTTTCTTGTGAGTCATATGCTTGTTTCTTATCACTCGCCAGGGCAAAAAGGATCGTCCGATGAACAGACACAGTGTTCTCGGCGAATGAATCGTATCTTGGCGTCAATGAGAGCATCGAAGTGGCTGCGGGGGCCCACCCGAACTACGCAGTGCCCCGATCGTAATTCCAAATCATGCTTTCCTAGAGCCAACAGTTAACAACTGACTCTCTTCAAAGGTGCCGCGGTGTACTCTTGTTTGACTTCAACGCCTGCCGGGGTCGGGCCGTGCCGTCACTTTTCTATGGAAGCCCTCGCGAGGGGAGGCGGGACTTCGTATTCGGCGGTCTGAATCACATTAGGGAGCAGAAATGGCAGGGCATCGCGAAAGCGTCGTGCCCATGCAGATTCGTGATGACCGCCGATCTCTTCTTCGACCCACATCAAATCGCGCCCTTCGCGATAGCCTTTCTCCTCGAGCAGGTCCTTCAAGCGAAGAGCCTTCGCTACGTGATGCGCGCCTTCGCGGTCACCCACATCGAGGTACAGCTTGCCTGGTGAAAAAGGGGCATCCTCGACGAATGAGAACGTAGCGCGCTCGGTGATCCACAGCGATGGGCTCATCACCCCCGCAAATCCGAAAACCTCGGGATGCCGGAAGAATGCGTAAAGACTGATCAGTCCGCCCATTGATGACCCGACGATTCCGGTGTGCTCGCGATCTTTGGCAGTTGAATACCGCTCGTCGATCAGGGGCTTCACCGTGTTGATGAGAAAATCGAGATAAAGATCGCCGCGCCCGGCGCCGAGCTGCGGGTGCTCGAACGGAGAGTACTCCGCGAGCCTGTCGCGGCCCATGTTGGGAATGCCGACGACGATCGCATCGAGTCCGTCGAGACTCACCGCCGCCATTGCGACGTCCACATTCCACGAGCCCGAAAAGCTCGTTGCGGGATCGAACAGGTTCTGCCCGTCGTGCATGTAGAGCACGGGGTAGAGGCGGTCAGGTGCGGGGTACCCACCCGGAAGCGAGACGAGCAGATCGCGCTCATTGTCCAGCTCCGGACTGTAAACCGAATCGATTCGCTCGATCCTGCCAAAGGGGTTCTTGGAGTTTTTTCGCCGCCGGCGAAGGAGATTACCTAACGACGTCACTCGGTATCAGCCTGCGTACATGTTGAGATCTGTGCCGACTGCGTCAGCGATGTCCATTGCCGCCTGCAGATCGGGATGACGCACGCACACATAACCATCCGACACCAGGGTCTGGATCCAGTTTCTGCGTGGCGCGCCAACGGGCAGTAGATCGACGTGTACGATGTGCTGGCCGTAACGCGCTTTCAGCTCCTCGAGACCGTCGATGTGCTGAATTCGTCCCTGCCCCTGCGCGCGCTTGAAGATGTTCACCGTGTTGTACTTTCGCGGGCCATTCTGCGAAAAGGTGCCTTTCACCTCTGCTTCTGCATACCCGCGAAACAGGTCGATGTCGGAAACGAAGTTCATCAGATCGACTGTGCGCGCACCAGCAGGCCGAACCGCGATCTCCCCAAAGACGACTTCGCCGTCCGACTTCCTGTACCACTCCATGTGCGTGAAGCCCGTCTTCATGTTAAGCGCTTCCAGCACTGCACGGCCCATCTCGTGTCCTTCCTTCAGCTCCGGCGCGTCGAGATCGCGGAGACACAGAGTCTGCGGGCTGATCCATTCTTCGCTTCGCGCTGTGAGCGGGCGCGGACGGTAGTAGCCGATGTTCTTGTACAGCATCTTCCCGTCGACGCAGATCGTGTCATACGTGTACTCCTCACCGTCGATGAACTCCTCGACGTTGACGTGATCGACGTGGCCGAGTTTTGCGATCGCGGCTTTCAGCTCTGCCGGGTTGTCCACGCGGTAGGTGTCCATCGAGCCGGCGCCTGCAATCGGCTTGATGATGGCGGGATAGCCGACCTTCTTCACGGCCGCTCGAACGCCCTGCGCGCTTGTCGCCGCCTTGTGCTTCGGCGTGCGAATGCCGGCCTTCGCGACTTTTTCCTTCATCATATCCTTGTCGCGGAACGGCATCACTTCTTCGACTGTCATGCCTTCGGTGCCGAGTTCCTCGCGCAGTTTCGCGGCGAGAATCACACCGGGCTCCCAAAGGCAAATCACGCGATCGATGTGTTTGCCGCCCGCCCATTGCTTGACGGTGTTCACTACACCGTCTTCGTCCTGCAGGCTGGGCACGCGTACATATGCAGCCAGATGGCGCTTTGTCATCGACGGAACGTCGTGCTCTGGCTGATCGCCAACGCCGATTACCGCAGCGCCTTCCATGGCGAGTCCGCGCACGAAGAATGGCATCTCATCGGGATACCCCGGCGCGATCATCATGACATTCATCGTAAACTCCGTTCTGTAGTGCGGGGAAAGGAAAGGCGCCTCATCCGAGCTCGACCCTCACGACCGAGATCAAACGCTGAAGCGCCTGCATTACTACTGCTGTTTCAGGGTGTCGCAGGATAATGTATCCGTCGCCTTCATAGCTAGACACCGGAGCCGTTCCCGGCTCCGGGATTTTCACGTCGACCACGAGCGAGCCCATCTCACGCCCAATCTGATCGAGCCCATGCACGCGTCGAATTCTTCCGCTGCCCTGCCCGCGAAGAAATGCGATA
>JBBQYO010000168.1:0-7056 GCA_038208605.1 Gemmatimonadales bacterium
GCCCTGATTACTTCCGCAAGCTCTTCAGCGCGGCCGACTCCGCCCTCGCGAATGTTGTACGTGAGGAGCCGCATGGCTACGCTTTCAGACTTTGTTCTGTCTCAGGCCCGGGATGAGGCATCAGAACCGTCCGCGTTATCCTCTTCAGGTTTTTTCAACAGAAGCAAATAGGGCTGATCCATCGTCACGTCGCGCAAATACTGCACGAGCGAAGTTGTGGCCTGCAGATTCACCGGGCGACCCGTCATCGCACAGAGTCTCTGCCGCAGGGGACCAAGCGCCGACGATGCATATGGATGCGCTTCGCTGAGCGGCACCGAATGAATTCCCGGAATGTGGAATTCGTGAAACAGCATCACCATGTCGCCGCCGACAAACGTCACATCGAGATCGCTCGTGCCTGGCCCCTCTCCATCGAACGGCTGATCCGATCCATGCTGATGACCTGTTACCGAGCTCCCACGTAGAATCACTTCGACTCCCGCAGGAGTCGCGTCGTCAAGCACCTGAATGAATTCGTCGTAGCGCGCAGGATCACCCCCAAACGCGAGCCTGGTCACTCGCTCGCGTATCTGGCGCTGGCTCTCGGCATCGAGCGCGTCTGATCCAGCTTCAGGTTGGGCCCGTGAAATTTCAGGTGTTGCGTGGTTCGGCGCTTTATCAGTCATGAGAATGCTCGAGAGCGGGAGTAGAGCCACATGTCGCGCGGCATGCGCTTGTTTTTCGACCGCGCATGGGACAAGCTACGGCAACCGGAGGAAACCGCCATGAAACGCATTCTCTTTGTCGGGTTGGTAGCGGTACTGAGCCTTGGCTTTGTCCGCGCTGAACCTCAACCGTACCGCGTCGTGTTCGATCTCACGAGCCGAGACACTCTGGAGCAGAAAGCAGTGCTGCGATGGTTGAAGGAAGTTGGAACGTCGACCCCGGACGCAAAGATGGAAGTGGTCATGTACGCGAAGGGATTCGAGCTCGTAATGCCGGAGCGCTCGGCATACGTTGCCGAATTGAAGGAGGCCATGAAAAATCCGAATGTCGCATTCCGGGTATGTGCAATCGCGCTCAAGAACAACAACGTGGACAAGAGCCAGCTGATTCCTGGTGTTGAAACGGTTCCCGACGGAATTCACGAGCTGGTTTTGAAACAGCAGGATGGCTGGGGCTACATCAAGGTCATGCACTGAGTACATAGAGCTCTGTCATATGTGCATGAGCGTTGCGGAAGCTCATGCACCGCTCTCTACAGCTCACGCACGCTTGCGAATGAACATGTGGGTTGCGCGCTCGCCTACTACCTGTTCCGCACACTCGTAGCCGAGGGACCGCATATCAATGCCATCCCACAGGCGCTCACCGGTGCCGAGGAGAACGGAGCGAACGGCCAGATGCAGCTCGTCGATGAAGCCGGCCTGCATGTATTGCCTGACGGTTGACACTCCGCCGCCAACCCGCACGTCACGGCCATTCGCTGCCGTCATCGCCTGTTCGAGAGCAGCCTCGATTCCTTCGGTGACGAAATGAAATTCTGTCCCGCCTGCCATTTTCAACGACCGTCGCGGGTGATGCGTCAAAACGAAAACGGGAGTGTGATATGGAGGCTCGTCGCCCCACCAGCCCCTCCATGAGTCGTCGGGCCACTCACCGCGAATCGGACCGAACATGTTCCGCCCCAGAATCCAGGCTCCAAAGTTGTCAAAGCCCTGCTTTGCAATCTCGTTATCGGTGCCGGTTTCGCCATCCGGCTGGCCGTGCATCTCACGCCACGCGCGCGTGTGGAAGAACCAGTCCATCAGCTCTTCGCCATTGATTCCGAGCGGATGCTGGAGATCCTGGCCCGGGCCAGCGCTGAAACCGTCCAGCGAAATCGCGAAGCTTTTTACTTTGACCTGCGACACTAGTTTGTTCATTTCAAGCCGGTCCGGTCGAACGTGGTCGTCGAAACTGTTTCGTCGATTGGGGCGCTCGCGGTCGAGCAACGTGCATTCGCTTCTTGGATGCTCTGGCCGCGGTCTGAGTGCACCGGTATAATACCGTCCCCATGGCCACCACGCTCCATCTGGGGTTCATCGACTACTCGATTCTCGTCACCTACTTCGCGCTGGTGCTTGGGGTGGGGTTCGCGCTTCGACGGTCCACGAAGTCCTCGACCGACTTCTTCCTCTCCGGCCGCTCCATACCTGCGTGGGTTGCTGGACTCGCATTTCTCTCGGCGAACATGGGGGCGCAGGAGCTGATCGGTATGGCCGCGTCCGGGGCGAAATACGGGATCGCGACCAGCCATTTCTACTGGATCGGCGCCATCCCGGCGATGGTGTTCATCGGCGTGTTCATGATGCCGTTCTATTACGGCTCGAAGGCTCGCTCGGTGCCTGAATATCTCAGGATGCGCTTCGACGAGAAGACTCGCGGATTCAACGCGATCACTTTCGCGACGATGACAGTGTTCTCGAGCGGAATCTCCATGTACGCGATGGGACTGTTGCTCGGCGTGCTGCTGGGATGGGACTTCCATGTCAGCGTGCTCGTCAGCGCAGCTATCGTCATGCTGTACATCTTCCTCGGCGGACTCACGTCGGCGATCTACAACGAGGTGATGCAGTTCTTTCTGATCGTCGCCGGATTCATTCCGCTTGTATTTCTTGGTTTGCGCGATGTCGGTGGATGGGCGGGACTTTCGGCGCGCCTTGCAACAACCGCGACGAAGGCCGGCTTCGCACCCGGTGCGTACACGCACAGCTGGAAGTACATGGGACACGCCGCCAGCAATCCGATGGGCGTCGAGTGGTTTGGCCTCGTGATGGGACTCGGATTCGTTCTGTCGTTCGGTTATTGGACCACCGACTTCCTCGTGGTGCAGCGAGCGATGGCTGCAGACAGCATGTCGGCCGCGCGTCGCACGCCACTGATCGCTGCATTTCCAAAAATGCTCTTCCCTTTCCTCGTGATTCTTCCGGGAATGATCGCGATCGCGTTGACCACACAGGCGGGAAGCGGCTTCGCGCTGCCCGCCAAGCCGGACGGAACGCTGAACTATGACATGACAGTCCCGATGATGCTCGGTCATTATTTCCCTTCCGGACTTCTCGGATTGGGACTGACTGCACTGCTTGCGAGTTTCATGAGCGGAATGGCCGGCAATGTCACCGCGTTCAATACGGTATGGACCTACGACATCTATCAGGCATACCTGAAGAAGGACGCATCCGACCAGCATCTCCTCTGGATGGGGCGGATGGCGACGGTTTTTGGAATCGCGCTCTCCGTCGCGACGGCGTATCTCACGACGCAGTTTAACAACATCATGGACATGCTGCAACTCGTATTCGCTTTCGTGAATGCGCCTCTGTTCGCAACGTTCCTGCTGGGAATGTTCTGGCGCCGCACGACCGGACACGCCGCGTTTTTCGGACTGCTATCCGGCACTCTCGCTGCGGCGATTCATCACGGTCTCACTCTTCCGCGCGGTTCGGTTGCGGGAATAAAGGGAGGGTGGCTCGGCGGACCACTGCACGTGTATCCGAGCGAGATGGCGCAGAATTTCTGGACCGCGATCTGGGCCTGGAGTGTCTGCTTCGGCGTGACGATCATAGTGAGTCTCGTCACTCGGCCGCGCCCGGATGACGAGCTGCGCGGACTCGTCTATTCACTGACTGAGCGGCCGAACACCGCAGGTGACGCATGGTATCTTCGCCCCGGGCCGCTCGCCGGTGTCCTTCTCTCCATGACGCTGGTTCTCAACGTGATCTTTTTCTAAGGGGATCGCGACATGAATCTGGACATCCGCATCCCGATTGGAATGCTCTTTACAATTCTTGGCGTGCTGCTGACCGGTTATGGAGTGGTAGCAGACCACAATATCTACCAGCGCTCGCTCGGCTACAACGTGAATCTCTCCTGGGGACTCGTCCTGCTCGCATTCGGAATTGTCATGCTCCTGCTCGGGCGGCGCCGGCCGGGCAGTGACGTTCCGAGGTGATTGCGACGCCATCGCGCATTAAGCAGAACCCTTTCGGTCGCACGACGGATGGACAGGACGTAACATCGCACACGCTGCAGAATGGCAACGGTATGAGTCTCGAGGTGCTCGACTTCGGTGGGGTGGTTCGAACGCTCTGTGTGCCGGATCGCGACGGCCGCCTTCTCGACGTCGTCCTCGGATACGATGATCTAGCGGGTTACGAAGACGATCGTTTCTACATCGGCGCCGCAATCGGTCGTTACGCGAATCGCATTGGTCACGGGACGTTCGCGCTCGATGGAAAGACCTACCGGCTCACGATCAACAATGGACCGAATCATCTGCACGGCGGCGAGCGTGGCTTCAATAAGGTGATGTGGAGCGCGCGCCCGTTCGATACCGATGGAGCGGTCGGCGTTGTACTCAATCACAGAAGTCCCGATGGCGACGAAGGATATCCTGGAAATCTCGGATTGCAGATCACGTATGGTCTCTCGGACTCGAATGTGTTCAGTGTGGAATATCGCGCCCGGACAGATGCGACAACTCCGGTAAACATGACGCAACACTCGTATTTCAACCTGTCCGGCGAGGGCGCCCGTGACGTGCTCGACCATGAGCTGGTGATCGACTCGGAATCGTTCACCGAAATCGATTCAGAGCTGATCCCGACAGGCAGGCTCGCAGCAGTCGAGGGTACGCCTCTCGATTTTCGAAGCGCAGAGCGAATTGGAGCCCGCATTGAAATGAAATACGAGCAGCTCCGAATCGCGGGAGGCTACGACCACAATTTCGTTCTGTCGCATGCTGAAGAAAATCTCTCTCGGGCGGCGCGAGTTTTTTCACCGGCGACGGGACTCGGAATGGAAGTCTTCACGACCGAGCCCGGAATGCAATTCTATAGTGGCAATTTTCTCGACGGCTGCCGGGGAAAGAATGGACATCGGTATGAGCGCCGGGCAGGGCTTTGCCTGGAGACACAGCATTTTCCTGACTCACCCAATCGTCCGGAGTTTCCTTCGACAACGCTGCGCCCCGGAGAAGAGCTTCTCTCGCGCACAGAGTTCCGATTCTTCTCTCAGTAGTCGTGTTCGAATTCAATCTGTCCGAGCACGTACATCGCCGATTTAATCCGCTGAAAGGCGACTGGGTATTGGTATCGCCGCACCGTGCGCAGCGACCGTGGCAGGGACAGGTCGAACGGCCGCAGACAGAGACGCGCACCCCATACGATCCTGCGTGCTATCTGTGTCCGGGCAACGCTCGTGCAGGTGGTGTGAGAAATCCGGATTACGCGGACGTATTTGCGTTCGACAATGACTTCGCCGCACTTCGTCCCGATATAGCTCATGCGCGCGTCGACGACTCGGGCCTTCTGATCGCGGAAGCTGAGAGTGGCGTGTCGCGAGTGATCTGCTTCTCTCCGAGGCATGACTTGACGCTCGCGCTCATGGAGGTCGATGCAATAAGGCGTGTTGTCGACACGTGGACGGCAGAATTCGCAGCGCTCTGCGCAAACCCCGAAATCAATCACGTGCTGATCTTCGAGAATCGCGGCGAGATGATGGGATGCAGCAACCCGCACCCGCATGGCCAGATTTGGGCGCAGCGTTCCATACCGAACGAGACCGCTGTCGAAACCGGGAAGCTTCGCGATTACCATGCGCGCACGGGCAGATCGCTTTTGGGTGACTATCTCGCCCGCGAGCTGGAGCTTCGCACTCGAATCGTATGCGAGAACGATGGATTTGTCGCAGTAGTGCCGTTCTGGGCGGTGTGGCCTTTCGAGACACTCGTCATCGCCCGCCGTCACGTCGCGAGCCTGCTGGAGCTCACCGATGCCGAACGCAATGATCTCGCCGGGCTGATGAAGCGGCTCACCACTCGCTACGACAATCTCTTTAGCACGATGTTTCCCTACTCCGCGGGAATTCACCAGGCGCCTGTCGATGGTGAAACGCATCCGGAGTGGCATATGCACATGCATTTCGCGCCGCCGCTTCTGCGCTCCGCGACCGTGAGAAAATTCATGGTTGGATACGAGCTGCTCGGCGAGCCTCAGCGCGATATCACTCCGGAATCGAGTGCCGAGCGGCTTCGTGAATTGAGCGAGACGCATTACTCATCGGCCGATGCAAGCTGATTCCATAGCACAGCGCGTCGTGCATCGTTTCGCTGAAGAGTTCGGCGCGCCGCCGACGGTACTCGTGCGAGCGCCCGGCCGGGTGAACCTCATTGGGGATCACACCGATTACAACGATGGGTTTGTTCTGCCGCTCGCTATTGACCGGGCAGTGTGGATTGCACTCACGCCTCGCTCCGACCGTGAAGTGCACGTCTCATCGATCGACCTCGGTGAGTCAGCGAGCTTTGCGCTTGACAGACTCGAGCACGGTGGTCCTGCATGGAGTGAATATCTGAAAGGCACCGCGTCCGCGCTCCAGAGCCTGGGGCGGCATCTCACCGGATGGCACGGAACCATGAGCAGCGATGTTCCGATCGGCGCGGGACTCTCGTCGAGCGCGGCTGTCGAGCTCGCGACTGCACGTGCCTTTGCGACTGTATCCGACCTCACGTGGGATCCCAGCGTCATGGCCGTTCTCGCGCAGCGCGCTGAAAATGCGTGGGTCGGCGTGAACTGCGGTATCATGGACCAGATGATCTCGGCCGTTGGGATTGACGGCCATGCAGTCCTGATGGATTGTCGCACACTCGAGACGAGAGCCGTTCCGGTCCCGCAGAGTATGGTTGTCGTGATCATGGATTCTGCGACTCGCCGTGGCCTCGTTGACTCCGCGTACAACGAGAGGCGAGCGCAGTGCGAGACCGCCGCGGCATTTTTCGGAGCGAAAGCGTTACGCGACGTGACGCTCGAGATGTTCGAGGCGCGCTCGCATGAGCTCGATCCGATTACTGCGCGCCGGGCGAGACATGTCATCACGGAGAACGCACGAACTCTCTCGCGGCGGCGGACGCGATGTCGGCTGGCGATGGCGGCGCATTGGGAATGCTCATCAACGAAAGTCATGCAAGCCTGCGTGATGACTTCGAGGTCTCCACTCCCACTGTCGATGCAATGGTTGAGATTGCGCAGGCGC
>JBBQYO010000169.1:0-6996 GCA_038208605.1 Gemmatimonadales bacterium
CGGGCCGCGAGAAGCGCCCGGTAGCTTTGCGATGTGGAACATCACGATCTGAGCGAATGAACGATCCGCGCGCAACCGAGCGTCGCAATCCGCGGACCGTCTCGATCGACCTCGCGTCTCCGCTCGAAATCGTCGATGTCATAAACGCCGAAGACCGCATGGTTCCTGAAGCGGTTGCAACTCAGCGCCGGCAAATCGCACGAGCAATCGAGATCGCCGAAGCTTCGTTCCGCGCTGGCGGGCGACTGTTCTATGTTGGCGCAGGCACATCAGGCCGCCTCGGAGTGCTCGATGCGAGCGAATGTCCTCCGACGTTTGGAACGAATCCGGAAATGGTTCAGGGGATTATCGCCGGAGGTCTTCCCGCACTTACGCGTGCGCAGGAAGGCGCTGAGGATGTCGTCGAAAATGGCGCCAGGGAAATGGATTCGCACGGCGTGGGCGCGAACGATTTCGTAATCGGTATCGCCGCGTCGGGGACAACGCCCTATGTGCATGCCGCAATCAGGCGCGCATCCGCGCTCGGCGCGAAAACGGGCATCGTCGCATGCTCGGTTGTACCCGACGACGTGCTGAGCGTGACCGACGTCGCAATTATTCCGATGGTTGGTCCGGAAGTCGTGACGGGCTCGACGCGCCTCAAGGCGGGCACCGCAACAAAGCTCGTCCTCAACATGATCACGACCGGCGCAATGATCCGCCTTGGCAAGACCTACGGCAACCTGATGGTCGACCTGCGCGCGACGAACAACAAGCTCAAGGATCGAAGCGAGCGCATCGTCATCGAGGTGTGCGGAGTTTCACGCGACGAGGCACGCCGGCTGCTCGAAGATGCCGACAAGAGCGTGAAGACAGCCATCGTGATGCAAAAGCTGGGATTGAGCCGCGAAGAAGCTCTCGGCGCGCTCGCGAAAGCCGGCGGGGTGATCCGACGCGCAATTCCTGACGCGCCTCCGCCGATCACCGATTGAATCGATGTCGATGATTCTCGTCGGCCTGATGTCCGGCACTTCGCTCGATGGCATCAGCGCAGCGGTAGTGCGGTTCGAGGATACGGAGGGCGGAAGCGTCTCAGCTGATCTGCTCGGATTTACCGTTCGCGATTACTCGCGAGAGCAGCATGACCGGCTCGCGCACGCCCTCACGAGCGGCTCACCGTCCGAGTACTGCCGCATCAATTTCGACCTCGGCGGCTGGCTCGCCGGCGCGGCGAAGCTTGCGATCGCGGAAGCTGGAATCTCTCGCAAGGACATCGCTGCAATCGCGTCACACGGACAATCCATCTGGCATGAGCCTGGTCATTCGACATGGCAAACCGGCGAGTCATCTGTTATCGCCGAAATGACGGGGCTCGATGTGATAAGCGATTTCCGCGTACGCGACATGGCCGCCGGAGGGCAGGGCGCGCCGCTCGTTCCGATGGCCGACGCGATGCTGTTCTCGTCGAAAACAAAATGGCGCGCTCTCCAGAATCTCGGGGGAATCGGCAACGTCACAGTAGTGCCGCCGGGAGGAGATCTCAGCGGTGTGCGCGCGTTCGATACCGGCCCCGGGTGTGGTGTGATCGACAAAGTCACTCGAACGCTGCGGCCCGATCTTCCTTATGACGTCAATGGCGAGCTCGCTTCGAAGGGCAATCCGGTCACTAGTGTCGTCGATGATCTACTCACCAATTCGTACTTCCGCGCATTTCCGCCCAAATCGACGGGCCCCGAGCTGTTCAGTCCGCGTTACGCGTCTGACATGATCGAGTCGTGCCGGTCTGCGGTCCCCGGCTGCAGTGATGAGGACATCATAGCGACCGCCGTATCGCTTACCGCGCGGAGCATCGCCGACGCATACGAGCGATTCATCGCGGAGCCGGTGAGCGAAGTTTTTTGTTCGGGAGGAGGCGCGAGAAATCCTGCGCTCATGCGCGCGATTGCATCGGCGCTCGCCCCACGCGAGGTATTGGATTTCGATGGGACCTTCTTCGATGGTGAGGCGAAGGAGGCGGTGGCCTTTGCATTGCTTGGGTATCTGCATCTCACCGGACGCGCCGGTAACGTTTCGACTGCAACCGGCGCGCGCGGACCGCGCATACTTGGCAAACGAACACCGGCTTGAGTGACTTGAATCCCGGGGTCAGGAACAAGCGAGGCGCCGGAATGCAGGGCAGCACACGTGGATCGTCCATTCGCGCCTTCACTCAGCCGAAGATGGCGGCACTCATCTTCCTCGGCTTCGCATCAGGCCTTCCGTTCAATCTCATCGGGAATGGAAAAGCGTTTCAGGCGTGGATGACTGCGTCGGGAGTGGACCTGACGAAGATCGGGCTGTTCAGCCTCGTCAGTCTTCCATATTCGCTGAAATTTCTGTGGGCCCCGGTCCTCGATCGCTATGTCCCGCCAATTCTCGGACGACGTCGCGGCTGGCTTCTCATCACGCAGCTTCTTCTTCTCGTGGCGATTGCGGCAATGTCGCTTCACGATCCGAAGGCCGGCCTCAAGGCGCTCGCGTTCAACGCCGTGCTGATTGCGCTCTTCAGCTCGTCGCAGGATATCGCAGGAGACGCATATCGTACCGACGTGCTGACCGATCACGAGCTCGGTGCCGGGGCTGCCATCTGGGTTCTCGGCTATCGCATCGCGCTCCTCATCACGGGGTGGCTGGCATTTGTACTGGCAGACCGGCTGTCGTGGGGAACCGTTTACCTCGTGATGGCCGCACTGATGGTCATCGGCATCATCGCGACCTTTCTCGCGCCGGAGCCGCCCGTTCGCGACGCGCCGCCGAAATCGATTGGCGAAGCAGTTGCACTTCCTTTCCGCGATTTTTTCGGACGCGTCGGGCCGGGACTTGGAATCGGAGTCCTGATCTTCATCGTGCTCTACAAATATTCCGACGCGCTCGCGGGAAGCATGACCACGCCGTTCCTCCTGAAGACGGGCTTCACTCAGGCCGAAGTCGGCGTGGTTTTCGGCGGGGCAGGATTGCTCGCGACAATCGCAGGATCGATTGTCGCAGGCGGCTCGATTGCACGCCTCGGTCTCAACAAATCACTGTGGCTGTTCGCGGTGTTTCAGTCGCTCAGCAATCTCACGTACTACGGTCTCGCGCTGGCCGGCCGCAATCACGGTTTCATGGTGTTCGCGATCGTCGTCGAAAACTTTGGAGTCGGGCTCGTTTCGTCAGCGCTCGTCGCGTACATCATGAGCATGTGCAACCGGCGGTTCTCGGCGACTCAGTTTGCGCTGCTTTCCAGCCTCGTTGCCGCAAGCCGCGATATTCTCGTTGCGCCTGGTGGAAAAATCGCGGAGTCGATGGGATGGCCCACGTTCTTCCTGATCACAGTTGCGGCCGGGTTGCCGTGCATACTCCTGCTCCCGTTCATCGCTCCGTGGAAGGGAGAGCTTCCTGTCGGCGCAGTTCAGCGAAGTCCAGAGACTGATGCCGGTCCTGAGCGAAGCGGCGAGCAGGGAGATCCGGGCATCCCCACCCGGCGCAATTAGTCTCCTGAAGGAATCTTATAGCGCCCGGCAACGACAGTCACGTTGTCGGGAGCGCCAGTCTGGATCGCGCGGTCGATGAGCGCATCGCAAATCGATTCAAGATCGCCTTTCGCTTCAACTGCAGCCGCGATTTCGCCGGAGCTGACCTGGTTCGTGAGCCCGTCGCTGCAGAGAATGATCACATCGCCGTGCTGAAGGCGGTCGCGCGTGAACTCCGGCGTAATTGTCGGCTCGGGGCCAAGCGCCTGAAGAATGATGTTGCGATGCTCGCTTCGCTCGGCTTGTTCCTGGGTGAGCTTGCCCGCGTCAACCATGCGCTGCACGAGCGACTGATCCTTCGTCATCTGTCGCGCAATCCCGCCGCGAATCACGTATGCGCGGCTGTCACCGACCTGCGCGAAGTACACCATGCCGTTGACCACGAGGGCGATCGTCGCCGTCGTGCCCATTCCATGATGAACCCGGTTCTCTCTCGAGTGAACATGAATCGCCTTGTTCGCCGCGAGCACAGCCTGTTGCAGCGAATCAGCGATGATGACCGCTCCCTTCAACGCGCCTCGCTCGGAGAATTCTTTTAACCTTGCGAACGCAACCTCGGTCGCGAGCGAGCTCGCTATCTCGCCGGACGCTGCGCCGCCGACTCCATCAGCAACCATCAGCAGGGCCGGCACGGCTTCGACGCGAAGAATTCCGGCGTCGTTCTCGCTGAACTTCTCGCCGCCGGATAGATCGCCGAACAGAAAGGAATCCTCGTTATGCTCCCTGATCAGGCCGACATCAGTGCGGCCAGTGATCTCGATGGTACCTTCGGGGAGAGCGGGAAACTCGGCGGTGAACGGTTCTGAGCGTTTCACGAGGCGATACGCATGCCGGATTCCGGGATGCGTAAGAATGGATTCGATGTAAGGGGGTGGTGCCACGGCATCCGCGGGAATATAGGTGAGGCTGAGCGGATTTGCCTTTCTTTGGAAAGACTCGCCGCGAACATCTGGTACTGACTGTGCAATCACGTTCGTGAAATGACGACTCAATACCCATGATCACAACGAGAAATCAGCGCGCGTTTTTTTGCGCATTGATGTTGACGATGTTAGCCGCATGTGCTCCGCGAACCGCAACCGCGCCAACGCCGGTTACACCTACGGGCGAACCAGTTGCACCAGTTGCACCGGTTGCGCCGGTTGTGGTGAAGGCGCCGGTTCCCGACCCGAATCCGGCTCTTCCACCGGTGCCGCACGAGGCCGGTCCTCTCCAGATCAAGGTTGTATATCCATCTCCCGGATATCTGATCCCATCAAAGGATTCGAATTTCGTTTTCGGATCCGTCGGCAACGGCGATGCAGGGTTGACCATCAACGGCATTCCCGCTCCGGTATGGCCCAACGGATCGTTCATGGCGTGGCTTCCGAATCCGTCAGCCGAATTATCTCGATACGACATCGTCGCCACGACGGGGCTCGATACCGTGCGATTTTCTCTTCCCGTAAAACTTCCGCCGACCGTGCCGGCCGTCGCTCCAGCGATAACCGACACGGTTCAGCCGATGATGCTGCCGAGATACGCGTCGCTGATCGGACCCGCGGTTTATGCGAGCGACACCGACAGAGTCATCACCGCTTACGCGCCCACTGGTGGAATTCAGCGCTGGTTTCTGATGCCGAATACGGTCGTCAAAGTCACGGAAGCCAAAGCGAATGGCATCTACGTTCAGCTCGACTCGGCACAGACCGTTCGCATCGACAAGGGCGATCTGAAAATTCTCGACAGCACGTTCGCTCCGGTCGCGCGAAAGGCGTCGGCGTTCAAGGCGCATGAAAAGGGCGAATGGGCGGAGATCACGATACCTGTCAAAGCCAAGCCAGCGTATCTCGTCGAAGAAGGCCCGTCGTCCATCACGCTCACTCTCTATGGAACGACAGGCCCCCGCAGAAAACAACTTCCGGTGAAGCTGCCGAAGAGCAGTTACGTCACCAGTGTAACGGCTAGCGGTGATCCGCCGCAGATGCACTACATGTTCGCGCTGAAAGGCCCCGCATATGGCTATCAGCCTCTCTGGCAGGACAGCTCGTTTACCTTTCGTGTCCGTCGTCCGCCGAAGATCGATTCCGTGTCACCCCTGCTGGGTCTGACTATCGCTGTCGATCCAGGACATCCCCCGGTGGGCGCAACGGGACCAACGGGTCTCTGGGAGCCTGTCCCCACGCTTGCTGTCGGAATCAAGATCCAGGAGCTCCTGCTGGCGAAGGGAGCGAACGTGATCATGACGCGAACGACACCGGATCCAGTCGACCTGTATGTTCGGCCTGCGATGGCTCGGCGGCAGAACGCACATGCGTTCGTGTCGATCCATCTGAATGCGGTTCCGGATGGACAAAACCCATTCCGCGCTCAGGGCACGACGACCTATCATTACTATATGCATTCTGCGCCGCTCGCCGATTCAGTTCAGCGCGCCGCCGTGTCGCACCTTTCGCTTCGTGACATCGGAGTGAAACGAGAGAACTTCGCCGTTGTTCGCGGTACGTGGATGCCCTCGATTCTCGTCGAGGGCGCCTTCATCATCATGCCCGATCAGGAAGCCGGGATGCGAACGCCCGAGTACCAGCTGCAATACGCGCAGGGGATTGTTGACGGCCTCGAGAACTATTTCCGCGGCCTTGCTCGAGAAATTCAACACTAAGCGCTGAATGACTGTGATGCGCCGAGCGCTGTTCCCAGCAGCCGGGCTCGCCTTGTCGATGCTTCTGTCGCCCGCTCCTCGAGCGGTCGCGCAGCTCGCCCCCGGCGACCGATGGAATACGATCGAGACACAGCATTTTCGCGTTCACTTTACGAGAGCTCTCGAGTCCGAAGCGCGGCGCGGCGCCGTCAACGCGGAGCGTGCGTTCGCGCAGCTCAGTACCGAGCTGCGGCCGCCTGGTGGCAAGGTCGATCTGGTCATCGCCGACAACTATGATTTCGTGCAGGGCTACGCAACACCTTTTCCCAGCAACCGCATCGTGGTATTCGCGCATCCGCCCATCGATGCGCCGGAGCTTCGCAACTACGACGACTGGAGCCAGCTCGTAATCACCCACGAGCTCACGCACATTTTTCACCTCGACAGATCCGACGGTCTGTGGCGTCTTGGACGAAACATTTTCGGCCGCCATCCAGCTTTCTTTCCCAATGTGTATCAGCCCTCGTGGCTCATCGAGGGACTTGCGGTCTACTACGAGTCGCGAATCACCGGCGCAGGCAGGCTAGAAGGACCCGAGCATCACATGATCGCGCGCTCAGCCGCCGAGGCGCATAAGCTGCCGCGGCTCGGTGAAATCTCCCGCGAGACGAGCAGGTTTCCCGGCGGCGAATCGGTCTACGCATACGGCGGGTTGATCTTCGATTATCTGTCGCGAACGCGCGGTCCCGAGGCCGTTCCGAAATTCATCGACATTACGAGCCGCCGAATTTTTCCGCTGTCGCTGAACGCAAAAGCGAAAATGGCATTCGGCATCAGCTTCGAGAA
>JBBQYO010000170.1:0-6977 GCA_038208605.1 Gemmatimonadales bacterium
GGGAAAAAGGTCAGTAGCAACCTCGCAAACTTCTTCACCCAAGCGATTTGATTTTTCTGGGGGTACGCCTGGGGTAGCATGCCGAAACGCTCAAGTGCGCTCCCCATGGAGTTTTCCTTTCGTTTCGACGTCATGCTTGCGTTCATCCTTCCACTTGCTACCGTGGGTCGCCGATATTGCCCGGAACAAACTCCGCGATTTCTTCCCGGCCACTGCGCATCGGCATCGACGCGCACGCGATCGGTTCACGACTGGGAGGAAACGAGACATACATCCTCGATGTCCTGTCGGCACTCGAGACTCATCGCGAGCATGAGTATTTCGTCTACGCGACAGACGCGAAGGCCGCCAACCGGGCGCGCGCCGCCATGCCATCGGCAAAAAGCATCGGGCTCATCGGCCACTCGAATCCAATCGTGCGGCTTGGTTTTCGGTTATCTGCACTTTGCGCGAAAGACAAGATCGATGTCCTGCACGTTCAGTACGTCGCGCCTCCTGTGTCACCGAAGATCGTGCAAAGCATTCACGATCTTTCGTTCGAGCATCACCCGGAATGGTACTCCCGGGTAGAGGGCGCACGTCTTCGCTCGACAGTTCGCTGGACCGCCCGGCGCGCAAAGCGCATTCTCACCATCAGCGAATATTCGCAGAGGGACATCATCGAAACCCTGGGCGTGAGCGAGAGCCGAGTGAGCTTTAGTCACCTTCGGCTGCGTCCGATTTTCACTCCGCGCTCGCGCGATGAAATCGAACCGCTGCTTTCCCGGTTCGGAATCAGCGGTTCCTACGTCCTTGCGCTCGGAAACTTGCAGCCAAGAAAAAATCTCCGGCGATTGATTCGGGCGTGGACCGACTTGCGAAGAACCGCCGAATCATTCGCTCCGAAGCTAGTGATTGTCGGGCGCAATGCCTGGGATTTCGACCCGATCTTCGCCGCCGCGAAGCAAAGCGAGTTCGCGAACGATGTGATATTCACCGATTACGTTGCTGACGAAGAGCTGCCCGGCTTGCTCAGCGGAGCGACGATATTTGCGTACCCGTCGCTGTTTGAAGGATTCGGTTATCCGCCGCTTGAAGCGATGGGCTGCGGAGCTCCCGTGCTCACTTCGAGCGTGACCTCGCTGCCGGAAATTTGCGGCGATGCCGCGGTTTACGCAGACCCGGAAGACACTGATGACATCGCTCAAAAACTCCTGCAGTTGTATCGTGACAGTGCCAGGCGCAGCGAGCTGACGAAGCTGGGTTTGAAACGGGCCGGCGAATATCGGAACGTCGACTTGGCCGGCGTTCTCGTCAGAGCCTACGAGGGCGCCGCCGAGGCGTGACCAGAGCGGCGAGCGCTATATTGCGTGGTGATGATCATTCATTCGAGAGCACCTGTGTTCATCGTTGCCGCGCTGGTCGCGTGCGCCCGCGAAGAGCCGCCGTCCGCGAAAGGTCCACAGCCTGTTGCCTGGTCTGCAGAAGTCGCGCGGCAGCATTCGTCGCCTGACGGCACGGTATTAGTAGACGTTCGGCTGCGGGGGACGATCGAAGATGGCTGGCACGTATACTCACTGACTCAGAAATCCGGTGGACCGACTCCGCTATCCGTCAAGGTCGATTCTTCGCCCTTGTTGTCCATTGACTCTTTGTTGACGGGGCCTGCTCCGCAGAAAGCTCTCGATCCGAACTTCGGCGTCGAGACAGAGACTTATGCGGGCGCGCCTGAGATCACCGTGCCGATAAGGGTCTCGCCAGAAGCGCTGAAGAGCGGAAAGCCGATCGAGGTCAAGGTTCGCTCGCAGGCGTGCAGCGACAAGGTGTGCCTGCCTGCGAAGACGACTACACTCTCCGTTACGATTCCACCGAACAAAACGTGAGCGCGTCTTTCATCTGGCTGGCGGCGGTGACAGGAGCGTTATCGCTCCTCACTCCGTGTGTCTTCCCGATGATTCCGATCACTGTCGTAACGTTCTTCAAGGAAAGCTCGGGGCGATCCAGCGCGCATGTACTCCGCCAGGCGCTTTTGTTCGCGGCCGGAATAGTGGTGACGTTCACGGCACTTGGCCTTGGCCTCGCGCTGATCGTCGGTGCAGCGGGCCTCTCGCGCTTCGCCGCAAATCCGTCGGTAAATCTCGCGATTGGAATTGTCTTCGTCGCTTTTGCATTGAGTCTGCTCGGGCTTTACGACATTCCACTCCCGTTCTCCAACAGCTTCGTCAATCGCATCGATGGCTTGGTCCGGCGCAGATCGGAGGGCGGTCCACGATCGTTGCTGATGGGAATTGCATTCACTGTTGCATCGTTCACCTGCACGGCACCGTTCATCGGACCACTTCTCGTTGCTGCCGCGAGGGGAGACTGGCTGAAACCCCTCGTCGGCATGACGGTGTTTTCCATCGTCTTTGCTGCACCGTTTTTCATTCTCGCATTGGTCCCCCGCTGGACGGCATCGCTTCCGCGCTCTGGCGGGTGGCCACGCCACCTGAGGATCGTCATCGGTCTCTTCGAGCTCGCTGCCGCGCTCAAGTTTTTTTCGAATGCTGACCTCGTCTGGAGAACGAATCTCATTTCGCGGTTGACCACGCTCGTGCTCTGGACGCTGTTAAGCCTCGTCGCGATGGGCTACGTGATGTGGGCAACGCTGCACGGCAGCCGATCGAGAACTATCGCGCGCTCTCTGTCATGGCTCTCGGTTGCAGGTCTTGCCGGCGTTTCGCTCTGGCTTTTATCCGGCTTGAGCGGCAGGCCGCTCGGAGAGCTCGAGGCTTTTCTTCCGCCATCGCAAATTGGCGAGTTCGGACTCGTTGTCAGCGAAGGAAACAAGGTACCGCTTCAGTGGATCCTGAACGACCATCGTCAGGCGCTGGCGCAGGCATCAGCGTCGAATCGCCGTGTGTTCATCGACTTCACGGGCTACACGTGCACGAACTGCCGGTGGATGGAAGCGAATATGTTCGACAGAGCCGACGTGTCTACCGAGCTGTCGAAATTCGTCCTGAGCCGGCTCTATACTGACGGTGAGGGCCCTGTCTACGAAGCTCAGCAGAAATTCCAGGAAGATCGTTTTGGAACGGTCGCGCTGCCGCTTTACGCGATCGTCGATGGCAACGGCAAAACGATTAACACGTTTTCAGGGCTCACGCGAAACGTCGGCGAGTTCATCGCTTTCCTTCGCAGCACTTCCTGAAGCAGCAATTCCGTTCACCGAAGCCCTGGGCTTCTTGCGCGTGAATATGAACTCCGGCGCCAGACCGACGCCGAGGAGAGTGACTGGAAGTATCTGGAGCGTCTGAATGAGGAGCGATACCGCGATCGCATCGTTTCGAGCGATCCCGAATGGCTCGACCGCAAGCGCGAAAACGAACTGAAAAAAGCCGACGTTGCCGGGCGTCGCGCGGATCAGCAATCCAAGATTGATCGCAAGAAGCGCTGCCAGGATTCCTGCGGAAGGAATCGCTACGTGCGCTGCTGACGCAGCAAGCTTGAATGTTGCAAACTGGCCAGCCCATGACAGCATCGAAAGCACAAGAGCACCGACGAAACGAGGTCCCGTCGTAAGCGATCGGGTGCTCGTCGCGAATCCTACTAGGTACGCGCGAACTCTACCAATGAGTCCGCGCGGTTCCTGGCGCCGCTCCGGAACATGCTCAGGCTGCACCTTGCCTGACCAATAGACGAACCAGCTCAGCAAGACTGCGATCAGAACCAGCGCAATCTCCGCAGGGATTTGCCACTTCTCGAGCGATGGTGGAAGCGAAAAAGTGAGCACGCCAAAAACAAGCATAATCACGAACCCCACCGGGTCGAACAGCCGTTCGAGCGCGACCGTCGCGAGAATAGTTGAGCTTGGAATTCCGGTGGATCTCGCAACGAACACAACGCGCGCAGCATCTCCTCCATTCGCGACCAGCACGTTGTTGAGCCCCGCGCCGGCGACCGTCGCGCGCAGCGCGAGCGGCAGGGACGGCGATCCCGCGGGCCTGAGGAAAAGCCACCAGCGAATCGCCTTGATCACGATCGTCAACAGATTCACGCCGACTGCGGCTGCAAGCAGCGGCAGGGAAGCATTCCGGATCGACGTCCAGGCGGCGGTCCAGTCGATTGTGCGCGCGAAGATTATGAGAAAGGCGACGATCGCCGCGGTGAGAATCCACCTGAGCGCCCGCGAGACGCCTCGCTTCACCGGGACGGGAGCGTTACAAATTCGTATCCGCGGTCGCGAAGACCGGTGATGATGCGCGGAAGAGCAGCCGCGGTCTGAAGTCTGTTGCCGTCGGCGTTGTAGCCGTCACCGTCGTGAAGAAGAACGATCGAGCCGGGGCGAACACCTTCCATCGTCCGGTCGACGATGGCTGTCACCCCTGGTTGATCGCTGTCCCACACGCCCAGCGACCAGCCGATCGTTCGCTGTCCCATCGACCCGGCGATCATGGAAACCCAGGGACTGCGAAAGCCGTGCGGGGCGCGAAAAAATTTCGGCGTGTGCGCGCCCGCCCGCTCGATCGCGCGCTTGCCGAGTCCCAGGTCGCGCTTCACGTAGAATGGTGACTTGAGGTGAAGCTTGCGATGAAAGTAGCCGTGGTTTCCGAGCTGGTGCCCCTCGGCAACAGCGCGGTGCACGAGATCCGGCCACCGCTCGGCATGACGCCCGAGAACAAAAAATGAGGCGCGAACCCCGTATTCGCCAAGCGTATCGAGAATGCGCGGAGTGGCCTCGGGGTTTGGCCCATCATCAAATGTCAGCGCAACGAGATGCTCGCGTGTTGGAAGGTGGCCAAGGACAGGGCCAAACACTTTGCTGTTCCGATGAAACGCTCCATGCACCACGCTGCCAGCGAGCGTCAGGCCGACCGCCGCAGGGAGTATCATCTGCGAACCTTTGGAGGTCCGAGCACGCCCATGTAGACATCGAGAATCGCCGCCGTCACGCTCGGCCATCCGTACTCCTGCGCATGCTGGCGTCCCGTTTTCCCGAGCCGTGCACGAAGCGTCTCGTCGTCGAGCAGTCTTACCAGATCGTCACAGAGTGCGTCGACGTCGCCGCACGGAAACATCAACGCCTCGCGCTCATGCTTCACGACGTCCCGAAATCCGAGAATGTCCGAGCATACCACCGGTGTCTCGCATGCCATCGATTCCAGAAGCGTGATTCCAAACGATGCCTTGGTCGTGGGACATGCATACATCGAGCTGTGTGCGTAGTAACTGGGGCGCGATCCAAGCACCGCGCCAACGAACGTGATGTCAGGATCGCCAGCAGCGGCGCGGTAGTAGTGATTCCGTAGCTGACCATCTCCAACGACCACAAGCTGAGCCTCGCGCCCAGTCCCTTTCACTTTCTTGAACGAATCGATCAGCGTCGTCAAGCCGTTTCGCGGGTCGAAGCGCCCAAGGAAAAGAATGACTGGCATATCCTTCCGAATTCCGGGCGGTGCTGGCACATGCGGATTGAACAGATCGAGATCGATTCCATTGGGAACGATCGTCCAGTTGGCTTCGAAATATCTATTGAGTGCAACGGTCGTCGAGTGTGACACCGCCACGGCAGCGGCCATCCGATCGAGCTTTCCCTGCAGCCATTTGCGGCTCAGCCCATAGAGGTTCGATTTGTCGAAATACGTATGAAAGGTTCCGACAACCGGACAGTCAGCCGCATCGATCGCAATGACGGGAAGCCACGGACTGAGTGGCGAATGCACGTGAACGATGTCGTAGTTGCCACGGCGAAACGCGTCACGCAGCTGCTTCTTGAGATTCCAGCCCAGGGTCATGCGCGCTTGCGACCCGTTGAAATAGACTGGCTGACTGCGACCGATTCGAATTACGTGGGGCTCGTTGACGGCGCCTTCGAGATTCGAAGTGATGATGTCGACGTGATGCCCCAGGCGGCGCGCTTCGCGCGCGAAAAAGTGAACGTGCTCACAGATGCCGCCGAGGTGCGGATAGTAGTACTCGGTGACGAGGGCGATGCGAAGCGGTTTTGCGAAATCGGTGGCCGCCGGCGGAAGGGCCGGAGCTGGAGTTAGATCCAGCACACGCGCCAGATTGTTACGACGCGTTAAGGGCGGCATGGGCTGCGGCAAGTCTCGCTATCGGCACACGAAAAGGTGAACAGGATACATAATCGAGCCCTATCTCATGACAGAGAGCAATCGACCGCGTCTCGCCGCCGTGCTCTCCGCAGATTCCGATCTTGATATTGGGCCGCACGCGGCGTCCATCTTCGACCGCGATCCGTATCAAACGGCCGACGCCTTTTGCGTCGAGCACCTGGAACGGATCATCCGCAAAGATACCACGTTCGACATAGGAAGGCAGAAAACGCCCGGCATCATCGCGGCTGAGTCCGTATGTAGTCTGCGTGAGGTCGTTTGTTCCAAAAGAGAAGAATTCCGCCGTTTTCGCAATCTCGTCGGCCGTCAGCGCTGCGCGAGGAAGCTCGATCATGGTACCGATTGTGTAGCTGACACTCTCGCCCATGACGCCGAGGACCTGCTGCGCGGCATCCTCGAGTATGGCGCGCTGATTATCAAATTCCGCGACTGTCGAGACGAGTGGAACCATGATTTCGGGTTGAACGTCGATTCCGCGGCGCATCGCGCGAACCGCCGCTTCGAAAATCGCGCGGCCCTGCATTTCCGTGATTTCCGGGAAGGTGATTCCCAGCCGGCAGCCGCGATGACCGAGCATTGGATTATTTTCGCGAAGCCCCTCGACGATTCTCGCCAGCTCTTCCCGCGCGAGACCAAGAGTGCGCGCCAGCAGCTTGCTCTCTTCGCCTCCGTGCGGAAGAAACTCGTGGAGCGGAGGGTCGAGCAGCCGTATCGTGACGGGCAGGCCGTTCATCGCCTCGAAAATTCCCTCGAAATCGGAGCGCTGCATCGGCATCAGCTTGGCGAGTGCGCGCCGGCGTCCGCCTTCGTCGCGCGCGACTATCATCTCGCGCATCGGAGTGATGCGGTCGCCCTCGAAGAACATGTGCTCGGTGCGGC
>JBBQYO010000171.1:0-6936 GCA_038208605.1 Gemmatimonadales bacterium
GGTGCAGGGCGACAATGCACCTGGCGAGATCTGCTCGGCGATCGATCGCGTCATTAAATGGAAGCGCGCGCATGTTCTCATTGTCGGGCGCGGGGGCGGTTCACGAGATGACCTGTGGGCGTTCAATCATGAAAGAGTCGCGCGCGCAGTTGCGTCGTGTCCGATTCCGGTGATCTCCGCAGTTGGCCACGAGATCGACGCAACTGTCTGCGACCTCGTCGCTGATTTTCGCGCAGCCACGCCTTCTGCTGCAGCGGAGGCGGCTGTGCCATCACTCGATGAGCTGATTGCAGCTGTGAATGCTCAGCGTGCGCGGATGGTGCGAGGCGTTTCCCGGCGAGTTGACGCATCGGCCAGCGATTTAAAGTCGGCTGCGCGCGGAATGAAGATGGCTTCCATGCGAGCGACCGATCGACGCCGGGCCGCCCTCTCCGAGGTCGCCGGCAAGCTCAACGCACTCAGCCCTCTTGCAACACTGTCGCGGGGATACGCGGTTGCGCGAGGCGATTCGGGGAAGACGTTGTCATCGATCGAGCAGTTTTCCGTCGGCGAAAGCTTCCGGTTAATGCTGCGAGACGGCAGCCTTCGCGCGACGGTCGATCAGGTCGGCGGCGGCTGACGTACGCGCTGGCAGTGCGCTCGCGATCACTTCAATCCGCTGGCTGCGCGTCTCCGGCTGATTCGGCCGCAGGCCAGGGCGCAAATGAAAACCGTTCTTCGTCAGGGCGTAACAGGGGGCGGATACTCCGGCCGGGAAACCCGGAGCCGGCGCCTTTACACGGGCGGCTAAGTCGGGTATTCTTAAAGGCTTACCACGAATCAAAGAAACCCAGCGCGCTAAGCGCGCGGAGCACACAGCAACATGGCATTTCAGAAGACCGCAACAGTCGAGAAGTACCGCACGCACGACACCGATACCGGGTCGGCGCAGGTTCAGGTCGCCATTCTCACCGCGAACATCAACTACCTGACCGGTCACTTCCGTACCCACGCCAAGGATCATCACAGCCGTCAAGGACTGCTGAAGATGGTCGGGCGCCGTCGTCGCCTGCTCGACTACCTCAAGCGCACGAACGTCGACGGGTACCGCAAGATCATCGCTGATCTTGGCCTCCGTCATTAGTCGAAACTTCTGACGATGTCCCGCGCGCGGGCGCACTCTGCTGCCCGCGCGCGTTTTGTGTTCTCTAGAAAAAAGAAAAGGCAAAGAGATGCAACGCATTGAACGCGATTTCGCGGGCCGGAAGCTCATCATCGAGACCGGCCGCATGGCCAAACAGGCGGCCGGTTCGGCCCTCGTCCAGTTTGGCGAAACGATGGTCCTCGCAGCCGTTACGGTCAGCGATAAGGAATCAGCACTCGACTTCTTCCCCCTGCTCGTCGAGTACAGAGACAAGTCCTACGCCGCCGGCAAGATTCCCGGCGGATTCATCAAGCGCGAAGGACGCCCGCACGACTCCGAGATCCTCAAGGCACGAATCATCGACCGCTCGATTCGCCCTCTCTTCCCGGAAGGCTTCAAGAACGAAGTCCAGGTCTTCATCTACGTCATTTCCGCTGATCAGGAAAACGACGCCGACGTCCTTGCGCTTCTCGCTGCATCGTTCGCGCTGAACGCATCGAAGATTCCGTTTCTCGGACCGATCGCCGCAGTTCGCGTCGGACGCGTGCAGGACAACTGGATCCTCAACCCGACGTTCCAGCAGCTTCCGTACAGCGACATGGACATCGTCGTCGCCGGCTCGAATGACTCGATCATGATGGTCGAGGGCGGAGCGATTGAGATCAGCGAAGACGATACGCTTGCAGCATTGAACGTCGCCCAGGGCGGCATCAGAGAGCTCGTTGCGATCCAACAGGAGATGCTCGCCGAAAGTCGCACTCCGAAGATGCCGTGGTCGAAGGCAGAGCAGGATGCAAAGCTCGTCGCTCGCGTCAAGAAGCTCGCTGAAGGCAAAATCAACGAGGCCATCAACCAGGTCGACAAGCACACTCGCATCGAACAAGTCGAGAAGGTCAAGAAGGAAGTCGCGCTGCTTCTCGAAGCCGAGTTCCCCGAGAACGGCAAAGACATCAAGAGTCTCGTCGGCGATGCCGAGTACAACAGTCTCCGCGCACAGGTTCTCGATTCAGGCAAGCGAGTCGACGGCCGCGGTCCGCGCGAAGTTCGCCAGATCACCATCGACACGCCCGTTCTGCCGCGCGCACATGGTTCCGCTCTCTTCACGCGCGGACAGACTCAGGCGCTCGTCGCCGTAACGCTCGGAACAGCTCAGGACGTACAGCGTCTCGACTCGATCGACGACAAGGGAGAAACCACGAAGTCGTTCATGCTTCACTACAACTTCCCGCCGTTCTCTACCGGTGAAGTTCGCCCGATGCGCGGCACCAGCCGTCGCGAGATCGGTCACGGCAACCTCGCCGAGCGCGCGCTGCAGAGCGTGCTTCCGCCGTTCGAAGAATTCCCCTACACGATTCGCATCGTGTCGGACATTCTCGAATCCAACGGGTCATCGTCGATGGCGTCTGTATGCGGAGGCTCGCTCGCATTGTTCGATTGCGGCGTTCCGATTCGCGGAGCAGTTGCCGGCGTTGCGATGGGTCTCATCAAGGAAGGCGACAAGTACGCGATCCTCACCGACATTCTCGGAACTGAGGATCATCTCGGCGACATGGACTTCAAGGTCGCCGGAACGGAGAACGGAATCACGTCGATCCAGATGGACATCAAGGTGCAGGGTCTGTCGATCGACATCATGAAGGAAGCGCTCGATCAGGCACGCGAAGGCCGTCTCCACATTCTTGGAGAGATGAACAAGGCGCTCGCGGCGCCGCGCTCCGAGTTGTCGCTGTATGCACCGCGCATCGTTACGCTCAGTATCAATCCCGAGAAGATCGGCGAGCTGATCGGACCGAAGGGCAAGACGATCCGCGGAATTCAGGAAGAGACTGGCGCTGAGCTCACGGTTGACGATGCTGGACTCGTCACGATTGCCGCAGTTGGCGGCGAAGCGATGGAGCGTGCGCGCCAGATGGTTCAGGCGCTCACGGCCGAGCCTGTGATCGGCGATACGTACGAAGGCACTGTCAAGAGCACGACGGCTTTCGGAGCGTTCGTTGAGATCATGCCCGGCACCGAAGGTCTCGTTCATATCTCCGAGCTCAAGCATGGCCGCACGGAGAAGACCGAAGATGTCGTGTCCAAGGGCGATCGCGTGAAGGTCAAGCTTCTCGAACGCGACGAGCGTGGACGTCTTCGTCTGTCGATGAAGGCACTCGTTCCGAAGCCCGAGTCTGACTCGTCATCCTCGTCGGCAGAAGGCGAATCGCGCTCCCGGTCGGAGCCAGGAGAGGCGGGCGAGGCAGTTGAAGTAGGGGCCGATTCGGGATCGTCAGCAGACGATCGCCCGCGTCGTCCGCGCAGCCGTCCACCCCGCAGTGGCGGAGGTCGCGGCCGCGAGTGACCTGGACAGCGACGAAGGAGACCCAAGCACTTCGCCGCACCGTTCTCCCAAACGGCCTGACCGTACTCTCGGAACACATGCCGGGAGTGCGGTCGGTTGCTTTGGGGGCGTGGGTGCGCGCAGCGTCATTGAATGAGACACCGGAAATCATGGGCGTCTCACACATGCTCGAGCACATGGTGTTCAAGGGAACGCCAACCCGCTCAGCGAAGGATCTTGCACTCGCGCTCGAGACGCTTGGCGGTTCGCTGGATGCGTATACGTCGCGCGAGCACACTTCATATCAGGCTCGCGTTCTCGACGAGCACGCCGGAATTGCAGCCGATGTGCTGGCTGATCTGATTTTTCGTCCGCTGCTTCGCAAATCCGATCTCGATCTGGAGCGAAAAGTTGTACTCGAAGAGATCAATACGGTGGACGACACGCCGGACGATCTCGTGTTCGAGCTGCACGGTGCCGAGCTGTGGGGAGATCATCCGCATGGATATCCGATTCTGGGTACGCGGGAAAGCGTTGCCGGCCTGACCACCGAACATCTTCGAAGCCTTCACGATCGTGCCTATCATCCCGATAACGTCGTCGTTGCGGCGTCGGGGAACATCGAGCATGACGATCTGCTCCAGATCCTGGATGAGGGTGGGTGGGGATCGTTTCCAGGCACTGGGGGCACTGATCTCGTAGTGCCTCCCGCACGCGCTCTTTCCCCCGTGACGCGGCACTTCGAGCGGGATGGGGCACAGACTCACATTGTATTTGGATCGCCTACAGTGCCGCATAGCGACGGCAGACGGTACGCGCTATCGCTTGTGAGTATGCTGTTCGGCGGCGGAATGAGCTCGCGCCTGTTTCAGAGAGTTCGCGAGGACCTTGGACTCGCATACTCGGTCTACACTTTCCAGTCCTTTCATCGCGATTCCGGCAACCACGGTGTTTATGTAGGAACAGCGCCAGAGACCGCGGTGCAGGCGACCGACGCGATCCGGGAAGAGCTGGCGAAGCTCGCGTCGGACGGACTATCCGAAGACGACCTCGCCGCTGGAAAAAGCCAGCTAAAGGGTCAGATTACACTCTCGCTCGAAAGCGTTTCGTCGCGAATGTACCGCGCTGCAGGCGTCGAGCTGTATGACGAGGAGTACAAGACGCTCGATCAGCTGCTGACGCTGGTCGACGAGATCGAAAGAGAGACGGTGCTGGAAGTGTGCGGCGAATTTTTTTCGCCTGAGTCGCAGACAATCGTGAGCCTCGGACCCCGCGCGGCAATCTGAGCGCGGCACCATATTACAAATCTCAAACGACAATCACAAATGAAGATCGGCGTTCCGAAGGAAATCAAGACAAATGAGAATCGCGTTGCGCTCGTGCCGGCAGGCGCGGAGTCGCTCGTGTCGGCTGGTCACGGCGTTCTCATTCAGCAGTCGGCGGGCGAGGGAAGCGGTTTCTCGGACGAGGATTACACCGACGTCGGTGCGACGATAGCACCGGACGCGGCAACCGTCTGGTCCGATTCAGAAATGATCATGAAGGTTAAGGAGCCGATCGCTCCGGAATGGCCAATGATGCGAAAAGGCCAGACGATCTTCACATATTTTCATTTCGCCGCCGACGAGAAGCTCACGAAAGCGCACATCGACAGCGGTGCAGTGTGCGTTGCGTATGAGACTGTCGAGCTTCCAACCCGAGAGCTTCCTCTGCTGACACCGATGTCGGAAGTCGCGGGTCGCATGGCAGTTCAGGAAGGCGCCAAGTATCTCGAAAAACTTTACGGCGGCCGGGGCGTGCTGCTCGGCGGCGTTCCGGGGGTTGCGCCAGGAAAGGTTGTGATTCTCGGTGGTGGAGTCGTTGGAATCAACGCTGCGAAAATGGCCGCTGGTCTCGGCGCCAAGGTCACCGTTCTCGACCTCTCGCTGGAGCGTCTGCGCTACCTGTCCGACGTGATGCCGGCGAATGTGACACTCATCTATTCCAATCGTCACAATATCCTGGAGCAGATATCCACCGCGGATCTGGTCGTCGGCGCAGTGCTCATCCCGGGCGCTGTTGCACCGCGGCTGATCCGCCGTGAGGACCTGAAGACAATGCAGCCCGGATCAGTGATCGTTGACGTCGCCATCGACCAGGGCGGCTGCGTCGAGACAATACATGCAACCACGCACGAGAATCCGACCTACGTCGTCGACGGGGTGATTCACTATGGCGTCGCCAACATGCCCGGCGGCGTTTCACGAACTTCGACACTCGCTCTTACGAACGCAACGTTCCCGTATGCCCTTCGCCTCGCGAACCTCGGATGGAAGAACGCGTGCAGGGAAAGCTTGCCGCTTCGCAAGGGCCTGAATGTGATCGATGGGCATGTCGTGTATCCCGCAGTTGCCGAGGCATTCGGCTTGCCACTGAAAGACGTCGATTCTTTCCTGAACTAAGACAGAAACATGCGCTGGCCCTTCAAAGGTTCACTATTCCCCGCGAACGCGATCGCAGTCGATCTCGGAACCGCGAACACGCTCATCTATGTGAAGGGCCAGGGGATCGTCCTCAACGAGCCCTCGGTGGTCGCTCTCGATCGCGAGACGAAAAAGATCAAGGGCGTCGGGCTCGAGGCCAAGCGGATGCTGGGTCGCACACCGGAAGGCGTCATCGCCGTTCGGCCGATGAAGGACGGAGTCATCGCCGACTTCGACGTCACCGAAAAGATGCTCCGCTACTTTCTGGCGCTCATCATCGAGAACCACGTCTTCAAGGTGAAGCCGCGGGTGATCGTGTGCGTGCCATCTGGAATCACCGAGGTCGAAAAGCGCGCAGTGCGTGACTCGGCACTCGGTGCAGGGGCGAAGGAAGTCTTCATGGTTGCGGAGCCAATGGCGGCCGCGATCGGAGTCGGTCTTCCTGTCGAAACGCCTACCGGCAACATGGTGATCGACATTGGCGGCGGCACTACCGAAATCGCTGTCATCGCGCTTTCCGGAATCGTCAGCGATACATCGATCCGCACCGGCGGTGATGAGCTCGACATGGCAATTCTTCAATCGATGAGAAAGAACTACAACCTTCTCATCGGCGAATCCACGGCCGAGCAGGTGAAGATTCAGATTGGATCGGCGTACCCGATCGGCGAGGAGCGCGAGATGGAAGTGAAGGGACGCGATCTCGTCTCCGGTATCCCGAAGAGCGTACGGATTCATTCGGCGGAAATTCGCGATGCGGTGCAGGAGCCGATTCAGCAGATTGTCGGCGCCGTTCGCCGCGCCCTGGAGATCACGCCGCCTGAACTCGCGGCAGATATTGTTGAGCGCGGAATCGTCATGACCGGCGGCGGAGCTCTGATCCGCGGTCTCGACGTTCTGTTGTCGCAGGAGACCGGTTTGCCCATTCACGTTGACGAAGATCCTCTGACCTGCGTGGTTCGCGGCACCGGCCGTATCCTCGACGACGAGGATAAATACTGGTCGGTTCTGGCCACCTGAGGTAACTGAAG
>JBBQYO010000172.1:0-6880 GCA_038208605.1 Gemmatimonadales bacterium
AAGCTCGGCGGACGTCTGCCGAAGGGTGCTTTGCTTGTCGGTCCTCCGGGAACAGGAAAGACGCTTCTCGCTCGCGCCGTCGCGGGTGAGGCGGCCCGTCCGTTTTTCTCGATGTCAGGATCGGACTTCGTCGAAATGTTCGTCGGTGTTGGTGCGAGCCGCGTGCGCGACTTGTTCGAGCAGGGAAAGGCACACGCTCCGTGTATCATCTTCATCGACGAAATCGATGCAGTCGGCCGCCATCGCGGTGCAGGACTTGGCGGCGGTCACGACGAGCGTGAGCAGACGCTCAACCAGCTTCTGGTCGAGATGGACGGCTTCGAGTCAAACGATGGTGTGATCCTGATCGCGGCGACGAACCGTCCCGACGTTCTCGATCCTGCGCTTCTGCGTCCTGGCCGTTTCGACAGGCAGATCGTCGTCGATGCGCCTGATCTCCGAGGACGTGAAGGCATTCTCAAGGTTCATACGCGGAACAAGCCGATCGCCGAAGATGTGAACATCACGACGCTCGCTCGCGGCACGCCGGGCATGTCGGGCGCCGACCTCGCGAATCTCGTGAACGAAGGCGCGCTGCTCGCAGCCCGCCGCAATCACGACAAGGTCTACATGGTTGACCTCGAGGATGCGAAGGACAAGGTCATGCTCGGCGCTGAGCGCAAGTCGATGGTGATGAAGGATGAGGAGCGCAAGCTCACGGCTTATCACGAGGGCGGACACGCTGTCTGCACCATCAAGACCGTGGGCAACGATCCGCTGCACAAGGTGACGATCGTTCCTCGTGGTCGCGCGCTCGGACTGGCGTTCACTCTTCCTGAAGACGATCGCGTGTCGATCACACGCGAGCAGCTCGAGGCGCACCTCGTTCGCATGTACGGCGGACGTGTCGCTGAAGAGCTCGTATTCGGAAGAAATCGCGTCACGACCGGTGCGTCGAGCGACATTCAGCAGGCAACGACGCTCGCTCGCCGCTACGTAAGTCAGTGGGGACTTTCAGATGCGATTGGTCCGATCCTCGTTGGAGATAACGAGCAGGAGCTCTTCCTGGGTCGAGAGATTCAGACGCGGCGGGAAGTCTCGGAGCGCACCGCACAGCTTGTCGATTCGGAAGTGTCACGCGTGATCAAGGAAGCGTACAATCGCGCGAAGGAGACGCTGACCGAGAATCTCGACCTGTTGCATCGGGTTGCTGCGGCGCTTCTCGATCGCGAGACGCTCAGCGGCGAAGAAGTGCAGATGCTCTCGCGTGGTGAGACGCTTCCGCCGCAGGTTCCTCCGCCGACATTTCCTTCGGCGCCAGTTCAGGAAACGCTGTCGATTCAGGCGAAGCCGGCCAAGCCGCCCCTGTTCGGTGGACCGGAGGTCGCGCCGGCTTGACATCGGAGCGCGAGTCGTCGGCCGCTGAATCCACGATGATTTGGCGGGCTGGCTCGCGTGAGATTATGATAGACCGGCCGATTATCGCCGGGGTTCTCAACGTTACCCCCGACAGCTTCAGCGACGGGGGTAATTTTTTTTCGCCTGAGAAGGCAGTCGAACACGCTGCGCGGATGATCGTTGATGGTGCGGACATCATCGATGTCGGCGGCGAGTCCACTCGGCCCGGTGCAAAAATTGTCCCGGATGATGAGGAGATTCGACGTACGGTTCCGGTGATTGCAGAGATTCGTCGAAGGTTTCCTCATGTGCCGATATCTATTGACACGACGAAGTCGGCTGTTGCGACTAATGCTATCGAAGCGGGGGCTGACATCGTGAATGACGTGTCTGCTTTTCGACTCGATCCTGAAATGCGGAAGGTTGCCAGGGATTCCGGTTCCGGAGTTGTGCTGATGCACTCGCGCGGTGGAATTGAAGACATGGCAAGCTATGCTCACACCAGATACGACGGTGATCCCGTCGAAGAGACGATCAGGGAGCTTGCTGAAAGTGCTGACCGGGCGATGGAGAAGGGAATCGAGAGAAGTCGAATAGTCCTGGATCCGGGGTTTGGTTTTTCGAAAGTCAGCGCGCACTCGAGGTTGTTGCTCTCCCGACTCGACGAGCTTGTTGCGTTAGGCTTTCCCGTCATGGCTGGAGTCTCGCGCAAGCGGTTCGTGACTGAGGCCTTGCTAGAGACTCGTCGTCACGGAACAACAGCGCTCTCCGCTGCGACGATCACTGTCGAGGATCGGGATATCGGCACCGCCGCGTTCAACGTTAGTGCGCTCCTGCTGGGGGCGCGGATTTTCAGGGTGCACAATGTGACGATGAATCGCGTGACGCTGGATGCGGTGTGGCGTACGCTTCCGCTCGTTGCAATTGGCGATGGTTGACGATGGAGCGGGGAAGAGTAACCACTCGTTCATAGCGCCTTCATTTGTTGCAGTCGCGCTGATGGTCGTGTATGTCGGCACTCTTGCGCCCACCGTTACCTACTGGGACGCGGGGGAGTTTCTCTCCGCGATTCACTCGCTTGGCATTCCGCATCCGCCGGGAACTCCGATGTTCGTCCTTATCGGCAATGTGTGGGCGAAAATATTGTCGCCCGAGTTTGGATTCGCATATTCGGTGAATCTGTTTTCCGCTGCATGCACTGCGACCGCATGCGGAATCGCCGGGTGGCTGATGCAGCGTTGGACCGGCGACTCGATTGCGGCTGCAGCCGGCGGGTTGGCTGCAGGTCTCATGTCGAGCGTGTGGCTCAACGCAACCGAGACCGAAGTCTATTCTCCGGCGTTGCTCGTCTCATTGATTCTGTTGTTGGTCGCCGATCGTGTGCGCGAGACGAGAGACGCGCGCTGGTTGATACTTCTCGCTTACATGATTGGATTCGGTTATTCGCTTCAGCTGTCAGCGTTGGTCGCTGCTCCGGCTGCGGCATTTCTCGCTTTGTGGCGATGGCCGTCGCGAGGCGACCGCCTGAGCAACGATGAACCGCGCGGTTTTCTTGCGACCGGCGCGCGGATGGCAATCGTCGCGACGCTCGGCGCATCGGCGTTGCTGTTCATGATCGTTCGCGCGAGACATGATCCCGCGATCAATCAGGGAAATCCTGCGACATGGCAGGCGCTGGCCGATGTGATCACGCGAAGACAGTACCTGCCGGTGGCGATGTTGCCGAGGCAGGCGCCGTTCTACCTGCAGGTTGGGAACATGTTCGAGTATGCGGACTGGCAGGTGGCGCTTGGACTTGCTCCAGATCCTCCGCCGACGCTCGCTCGCACGGGGGCGACCGTAATCTTTGCCGCGCTCGGAATTGTTGGATTCGTGTGGCATCGGAGGAAGCACGCACCGAGCTGGGAGGCGATGACGTTGTTGTTCATCACAGCGACCCTCGGTGTGGTCGTCTATCTCAATATGAAAGCGTCACCGTCGTACGGCGGAAGATTTCTCGCGGCTACCGCGAAGCACGAGGCGCGGGAGCGAGATTACTTCTTCGCCCTCGGATTTATCTGTTGGGCCATGTGGGCCGGCGCGGGTGCGGTTCGCACGCTGAGCCGATTCGGACGACGCGGAAAATGGGCGGGCGTTGCGATCGCTGCGCTACCGGGAGTGCTCAACTGGAGCGCTGTCGATCGCAATCACGACGCGCAAGCGTACGATCCGCGCAACAGCGCGGCGAGAATTCTCATGCGTGCGCCGAAGAATGCGGTCGTGTTCGCAGTTGGTGACAATGACACTTATCCGGTTTGGTACATGCAGGAAGTCGAGGGCCTGCGTCGCGATGTAACGTCTGTGACGCTGCCGCTGCTTGGTGCTGAGTGGTATCGGCAGGAGCTTGCGCGCCGGCATTTATTGCTGAGCGCGGAATTTCTCGGGCCTTGGAAGGGGATCAGTGCGACGTATTCGGAGATCTGTGAGAGGAGTCGCGCGCTTGGACGGCCGGTCGTGGCGCTCGAGGCTCAAGGGGCGCCGGCCGTTCCTCATGCTTGCAAGTAGCTACACGCAATTAGAGCGCAAGGCAATGTTGCCTTTTGGCGCTTTCGACGGATAATGTTCCAGCCTGATTGGATTAGGCTGACATCAAACTCTTCTGTAGCGATCCCCCCCGACTGGGCACAGTCGATACTTTTATCTACCAAGCGCACCAGAGGCCTTCATGATTGGCTGTCGCGTTCTGTCGCTGCTGGCGTTGGGCCAACTCGCACTACCTCTGTATCACGCCTCGGCGCAACGCTCCGCTCGCCTCGATGTCGTACTCGTGGGCGGCCGAGTGCTTGACCCCGAGACGAACCTCGACGCCGTGCGCGCCGTTGGGATCAAAGGTGGGCAAATCGTTTCAGTAACCACGGTCGTACCCGCGGCGCGCGACACCGTCGACGTCAGAGGACTCGTCGTCGCGCCGGGCTTCATCGATCTCCACTCGCACGGTCAGGATTCGATCAACTATAAATACCTGGCACGCGACGGTGTGACCACCGCGCTCGAGCTGGAGATCGGCACTTATCCGGTCGCGCCGTGGTATCGCAAACGAGAGGGGAAGTCGCTGATCAACTTCGGCGTGTCGGCCAGTCATATCGGTGCGCGCCGGGCAATGCTCGACGGTGACTCCACGGCCGAAGGCGTCGATGTCATTAGCGCCACAGGCTCGTTCGTCCGGTCTCCGATCGAGAACGCGCGTCTCCCGCAGTTGGAGCGTCGGCTCGACGCAGCGCTCAACGAGGGCGCCCTGGGCATCGGTATGGGCATCAACTACACGCCGGCGGCGACGCGGGAGGAAATCCTGCGCGCATTCGGCGTCGCGGCTCGTCACCACGCGCCGGTGTTCGTACATGTTCGCTATGCAGGACTGCTCGAGAACGCCGGTGGCGTAGCTGCCGTGCAAGAGGTGATTGCCGACGCGGCCGCAACCGGCGCATCGCTGCACGTTGTGCACGTGACGAGTATGGGACTCGGCGCCACGCCGGTATTGCTCGACTTGATCGACGGCGCGCGCGCTCGTGGGCTCGACGTGACGACCGAGGCGTACCCCTATACGGCCGGTGCCACATTTCTCCAGAGCGCGATCTTCGATCCTGGGTTCAAGGAACGGATGGGCATCGACTACAAGGACATTCTGTGGGCCGCAACCGGGGAGCGCCTCACGGCCGAAAGCTTCGAGCGTTACCGCAAGCAAGGTGGGCTCGCCGTGATTTTCAGTATTCCAGAAAGTGCGGCTGACCAGGCATACCGTGATCCGCATGTCATGGTCGCGAGTGACGGTGGGTTCTTGATTCAGGACGGCAAGCCGATCGGTCATCCGCGGAGCGCCGGTACGCACGCGCGGATTCTCGGGCGATTCGTGCGAGAGCGCGGGGTGTTATCGCTGATGGACGGTGTGCGAAAGATGACGCTGCTTCCGGCGCGCCGGCTCGAGCGTATCGATCCAGACATGAAGCGCAAGGGACGCGTGCAGGCGGGCGCGGACGCAGACCTCGTGGTCTTCGACCCGGCGCGTGTCATCGATCGCGCCACGTTTGAGCAGCCCGCGCAATATTCGGACGGGATCGTCCACGTGCTGGTGAATGGGACTTTCGTAGTGCGGCGGTCGAGTCTTGTGCCCGGCGTCGCGCCGGGTAAACCGGTTAGAGGACGACAGGCAATGCACATTTCACAATGAAACCAACTATGTGCCCTGAAGTTTCTCGCGTTCGATTGATAATGCGGGTTGGCGGAGGCTGATGATCGTTCCGCCTGTGGTAAAGTCGACCCACACGTCGTAGTCGTCCTCCTGCGCGATCATGAAGCCGTGACCTCTGGCTGCGATCCAGCCCGGGCCTTCGTATCCTGATTCAATGACACTCAGGTCCAGCGGATCGGATTCGGTCTTGAATCTTATGAGGGCGCCGTTTGCATCTGGCCGATAATCGAGCCATCTGCACGGCAACGGAATTCCGTGAGTGCCGTGAACGATTGCGAAGTCCTCAAACGCCCCGTCCCGGGTCATGTTCAAACCTTTGGCGAGAAGGTACGCCACGACCTCCTCCAGCTCGACGTGGTTTTCGCACTCCATTACGACGAGGTCGTCATTTCCAAACCCTCTGACTTCCGGGAATTTCAGGAAGATCGAGGCGACTAGCGGAACGAAGTTGTCCCTCCATACTCTGTGAAGCGCCTTTCTCCTGGCGATCACGTTGAACGATTTGATTCTGAGAGATTCGGTTGCGGTTGCAGATCCTCCTTGAAGATGATTGAAGTTGGTGGTCGGTCGGCCGTCATGCCGACGTTGCTCGACAATACTATAGTATACGATCGGTCTGACAGTATACGATCGGTCTGACAATGAGCGTCGGTGACGCACTCTGTCGTGCGAGTTCAAGTTGTCAGGTCAACAATTGGCGGTTAACGTTAGGACTTGACAGTTAACCTGTTAACTGGCACATTGAGTCTGTGCAGAATCTTCCAAGCGCAGAATCGATTGATCTCCTCGAGCTGAGTGACAAGACCAAAGTCAGCCCGCGGACGATCAGGTATTACATCCAACAGGGGCTCCTTCCGACTCCTGAGGCACGCGGTCCAGGACCTCATTACAGCGCCGAGTACGTCGACCGTCTGAATCTCATTCGACGACTTCAGGGCGAGCATCTTCCGCTATCTGAAATCCGGAAGCGAATCGAGAAGCTCTCACCTGTAGAAATTCGAGAGCTCGTCCGGGCAGAACCGAAGCGCGCACCCGATTCTGCCGCCGATTATGTGAAGCAGGTACTGAATCAAGGCATTGCCGGAATGCCGTTGCGTGAGAGACCGGCTATGTCAGTGCCCCATGCGAGCTTTCTGGATAGCGAAAGGAAGTCGCCGCCGTCCCACCAACGCTCTCAATGGGAGCGGTTCGTTTTTTCTCCTGACATCGAGCTGCATGTCAGGAGGCCCGCATCGAGGGAAGACAACCGGCGCATCGAGCGTCTGCTCGAGGCGGCCA
>JBBQYO010000173.1:0-6815 GCA_038208605.1 Gemmatimonadales bacterium
CGGCAACACAACCGCGCTCACCTTTCGGCCAAGGGTACCGGGATCCGCGCTTCCCGCGTTACACAATAGCGCCACCGCGTATCCGGCATCGGGATAGCGCGCAAGAAATGCACGATAGCCGGCGGTCGCTCCGGTATGCGATATCTCCGGCGTTCCCTGAAAGCTTCCCATCGTCATTCCCACGGCGTAGTTGATCTTCCTTCCGGTGTTGAGTATGCCCTTGGTGGTCTGCATCGTAACGAATGCCGCCCCGCCGACACGCTTGTGGCCGAAGTTCGCGTCCCACTTGAGGAGATCTCCGACAGTCGTCAACAGGCTGCTGTTGCCGTACACATTCTCGAATGGCATGTCGAGACGCCAATCTTTTCCGCTACCCGAATATGCCTGCGCCCGACCAGGGACGATCCGCCTGTAATCATCACGCCAGCCGCTGCTTGTCATTCCAAGCGGTTCGAAAAACTCCATCTTCGTCAACTCCGCCAGCGTCTTCCCGCTCACTCGCTCGGCGATCATCGCCAGAAGATTGTAGTTCGAGTTGCTGTAGAGATATTCTGTGCCCACGGGAAAGTTGACCGCGCGCTGGCGGGCGACGATGTCGAGGACGTGCGCCTGAGTGTAGGTGCGGGTGCCACGAGGCCAGCCGGCGATTCCCATTATCTCCCCCCAATCACGCAGCCCACTCGTGTGGTGCATCAGGTGGTTGATGGTGATCGGCGCATCGTAGACCGGGATTTCGGGAAGATACTTTCGGATGTCGTCGTCGAGCGAAAGCCTTCCCTGCTGCGCGAGACGCAGCACTGCACCGGCGGTGAACTGCTTCGAGACAGAGCCCGCTTCAAAAATGGTCGCCGGAGTTATGGGAATGGCGTGCTCGAGATCGGCACTTCCCCATCCTCGCTCGAGTACGACCGTATCACGACGACTCACGCCAACAGCACATCCCGGTACGTCGCTGTATGCATACGCCGAAAAGATCGAATCAATCCGCGCGATCTGTCCGGCTGTGAGCGCGGTCTGTTGCGCACTGAGGGGCAGCGAAAGAAAAACAAGGACGAATAGGACGCGGCGAATCATCTGAATCTCCTATTGTACAGCATGGGACAGGCCTGAGGGCACTGCAGGGAGAGCTCCAAGGTGGGTTGTGCGGGACTGCGAGCCAACTAGCGCATTCCAAGGTCGGCGAGATAGAGAATAACAGTCTTTATGACGACAGGTTTCACTCCACCGTAGCGACGTCGATAAGTTGAAATCCCGCAGGGACGCGGCGCCACACCTATATTTGGCATCGAACCGTCTCTTTCGTCTCACTCAACTTGCCTCTTTCTGGATCAGGATTGCATGAAGGCGAGCTGGCGACAGTGAAAAAATGACCACAACGGCCGGCGTTCCCACGGGCCTACGCGACGCCCTCGCCGGCCGCTACACTCTCGAGCGTGAGCTGGGGCAGGGTGGAATGGCCACGGTCTACCTTGCCAAAGACGTGCGCCACGAACGCCCGGTCGCGCTCAAGGTTCTCGCCACCGAACAAAGCGCGGCACTCGGCGCCGAGCGCTTCGATCGTGAGATCAAAGTTCTCGCGAGGCTGCGTCATCCATTCGTTCTGCCACTTCACGATTCGGGTGACGCCGCCGGCTCTTTGTATTTCGTCATGCCATACGTCGACGGCGAATCGCTGCGCGCCAGGTTCACACGCGAGTCCACGCTTCCGGTAGAAGACGTGGTAGCGATCGCTCGGCAGATTGCCGACGCGCTGGACTACGCACACGGTGAAGGCGTGATCCACCGCGATATAAAACCGGAGAACATCCTCCTCTCACGGCACGGCCACGCGATGCTCGCGGACTTCGGCATCGCACGCGGTGCATTGCTCGCGTCGGGCGTGCCAGCGGCAGCACCAGGCCTCACCCTGACCGGCATGACACTCGGCACACCGGACTACATGAGTCCCGAGCAAGCACTCGCCGAAGACGACATCGACGGCCGAAGCGATGTCTACTCACTAGGCTGCGTCGTATATGAGGCGCTCGCCGGTCGTCCGCCGTTTACCGGGACAAATCCTCTCGCGGTCCTCGCGCAACACGTCACGAAGTTGGCTCCAGCGCTTGTCGCGAAGAGCGCGAAGTTACCGCCGTCACTGATTAGTGCAGTTGCGCGCGCGCTCGAAAAGAAACCGGTCGACCGGTTTCCCACTGCGACCGCCTTCGTGCAGGCGTTGATGGCAGCAGATGCAGTCGATACGGCAAAGCCTTCTCTCGCATCTACACCGCGTCTCTCGATCGCCGTCCTTCCCATATCGAGTCGCAGCCCGGATGCGGAAGCCGAGTATTTCAGCGACGGAATGACGGACGAGTTGATGAACGCGCTCGCAAAGGTCGAAGGTCTTCGCGTGGTGTCGCGCACATCGACATTTGCCTTCAGGAGCGGCGACGTCCCCATTCAGGAAATCGGCGCTCGGCTTGGTGTCGGCTTTGTGCTCGAAGCGAGCGTACGACGTGCAGGCACTCGCCTGCGTGTGACGGCGCGGCTTGTCGGCGTTGACGGTGATTCGACTCTCTGGTCGGAGACGTTCGAACGGCAGATGGAGGATGTCTTCGCAGTGCAGGATGAGATCACGCAATCGATCGTGAAGACGATCACCGAAGCACTCCAGCTCGGTCACCTCCGCGGCGCGACACCTGTGCAGCAGCCTCGAAATCTCGAAGCGTACGATCTGTATCTCCTCGGACGACATCACTGGTACAAGAGAACCGACGCTTCGATGCGGCGCGCACTCGAGCTGTTTCAGGAAGCGGCCGCCGCCGATCCCTCATACGCACCGGCCTACTCGGGAATCGCCGATGCCTCGGCTCTGCTTGCGTCGTGGCAGTTTTCGACATCGGCCGAGCAGTATCCGCGGGCGGCAAAAGCGGCGCATCGTGCAATCGAGCTCGATCCATCGCTCGCGGACGCTCACGCATCGCTCGGATTTGTAAAGCTCAACTGGGAATGGGATTGGGAAGGCGCGCTCGTTGAATTGCGAAAGGCAATCACGCTGAATCCGAGTCACGAGACGGCACATCGCTGGCTGTCGGCTTATCTCGCCGGCATCGGCCGCGATGATGAAGCGCTTCCGATCGCGCTTCGCGCGGTCGAGCTGGATCCAATTTCGATTCTTCCGCGCGTGAACCTCGGAATCGTGCACCTCCTCGCCTGGCGTCACGAAGTTGCCGAGTTGGAGCTGCGTCGTGTCATCGAGAAAGACCCGGGCTTCGTCCGGGCGTACGCATTCCTCGCGTGCTCGTTGTCGTTCCAGAACAGGCACGACGAGGCGATCGCTGCCGGCCGCATTGGAGCCGAGCGATCGAATCGACACCCGATGTTGCAATTCGCGCTCGGCATATGCATGGCGCGAGCAGGGCAGCACGCGGAAGCGCGCAAAACATTCGAGCCGATTTTTTCCGAGCTGAGTCACTTCTACCAGGCCACAGTTCACGCAGTGCTGGGAGAGGAATCTGCCGCGCTCGACAAGCTGGAGGCTACGCCCGAAGATCGCTCTGACTGGATGTATTCTGTCCCCAGGCAATACTGGTTTCGCGAACTTCACTCTCATCCGCGGTTCATCCGATTGCTGGAAAGCCTGGGTCTTTCGAGTGTTGCGGGCGTAGTCGGTCCTATCGAGGAGACCGCGCCGCCGACGTAATGCAATCGATTGACATCGCATTCAACTACGGATGCGGCTGCGCGAACAGCTTCAGGATGTTGTCGGTCGTGTCCGTTTCGCCGAGTCGGGGAAAGACTTTCTCGACGCTATTCTTGTGCGCTTCGGGAGAGCGATCGGCCATCGCATCGATAGAAAACACAACGTTGTATCCGTAGTCGAAGGCACTTCGGGCAGTGGACTCGACGCCGGCGCTCGTCGAGATGCCCGTGATGACGATTTGAGTCACACCGCGGCTTTTCAGATACTCGTGCAAATCGGTTCCGATGAAAGCACCCCAGCTCTGCTTCGACACCGTGTGATCGCTCGGCTGCTGCTCCAGGCCCGGCGCGAGCTCGGTCCAGTCCGGGGTAAATCCTGACATGGACATCTTTGACTCTGCTCGACCAGGCGCCATCCCCGTAACGTTTACGAGAACGACCGGGAGGCCGCGTTTGCGAAACTCGCGAGCGAGGAGTGCAGTCCGGGAAATGACCTGATCAGAGACAGCCGCTGCTGCGGCGATAATGCCCTTTTGTAGATCGACAACTACGAGGGCTACGGACTTGTCGAGCTGTGTGACGGGCATCTTGGGTCTCTCGTTTCGGTGATCCGGATTCGAGTGCAACCCCTGCGCCTCGCTGCAAAAGGGCGTGCCCAATTGGACACGCCCTTTTGTTCACGCATTCACTTTAGTTCTTCGGATGCGTTGTAATCTCGATCACACCATTGGCAGCAAGCGGATCGCTGAATTGCTTAGCCGCCGCACCCTTCGTAATGTTCACACTCGCGATAGTCTTCGGATCGAGCGCCTCGTACGCAGCCCGCGTGGCTTTCACTCCATCGATGAGGATGAGCGCGTCAAGTTTCTTTCCCACGGAAAGTTCCGCGATCTGCGTCGAAGCGTCTACACGCGCGGCCCGCGCGGCCCGCGCGGCCGTTACGATGCGAATCTCGGCCTTCTTCTTATCCGCCGATCCTATGACATCCACCGACGCGATCTTGTCCGCCGATACAGCCTTCGCTTGTTCGGCCGTCACGACAACATTGTCGAGCGTGTACACAGTCTCTCTATCGGTTTCCTTCAGCAGCGACACCTTCCGCGCCGCCACCTCGGCCGACTCGGCATCCAGTTTGTTGACATCCGCAGCTGTCGGCATCGCCGTTTCGCAGGCGACGAGCAGAACGGTGAGTGCGAGCGCGCTGACAAATACGGCACGGGCACGGATGTATTTCGGTAAGTCAGGTTTCATGGCTGTTAGTCTCTGTTCGAGGTGAGAAGAATCGTCAGCAAGTGCAGCAACGCTGACGCGAAATCCTGAGCGCTGTTCGGCGAGATCGATCAGCAGGTCGCCGTACTTCCTTGGTGCAACACCAGCGCTCAGCACGCGCGCGTCGCAATCCAGCTCCACAGCAAGCCGCAGCCGGGAGAGCATCCACCAGGCAGCCGGGCTCCACGGAAGGATCGCGGCAACTGTCCATCCGAATACGAGCAGCACCGGATCGTGCGCTCGCAAATGCTCGGTCTCGTGTGCGATTACGAGGCGCTGTTCGTCGTCACTTCGAGCAAGCAGCCATCGAGGCACGACGACGTCAGGACGGACAATCCCGATCACGGCTGGACCGTCTCCCGGAGCGATGTGCACCTTCACTCCGCACAATCTTGCGACGGGCCAATGACGACGCTTGCGCTTGAACCGGAGATGAACGGCGATCATCAGCGCCATGAGTGAAGCAGTGGCGATCAACCAGAGCGCCATGAGATAGTTGCCCGCCGATTCAGGCAACCGTCCCTGAACAAACGCGATGCTTCTTTCGATTGGCTCGACCACCGCACTTCGCTCGATGTCCGCAACTCGATGTGCGAACGTCGCGAAATTAAACCCGCCGATAGGAGTCGAGGTGGTTTGCAGCGACTCTGCACCGGTGACCTTCAGCGTCGTCGTCGGTGGGCTCGAGCCGCGATAGGGCGCGAACCCGATGAAAGCGAGCACCACGAGCATCGCACCCGCCCAGACGGAGCGCGCAGGAACTTCAACCCGTCTTGCGAGCCACTCCGCCGCTACGGCACCAATCGCAACCAGGGTGCTGACGACGATTCCGTAGATCATCAACGCGGCGATCATGGTTTTTCACCGAGACGCTTCGTGAGCAGACGGCGCATGCGCTCCAGCTCGTGCCGCTCGAGCCCCCGATCCGACACGAGCTGCGCAAACATGCGCTCAGCCGATCCGTGAAAGATTGCCTCGCGAATCCGCGCCAGCGCGCTTCCACCCGCATCGTCGGCTTCGACAGTGGGGAAGTACCGATAGGCGCGTCCTTCGGGCTCGTGCCTGACATAACCCTTCTCTTCCAGCGTCTGAAGAGCGGACAGCACCGAGGTGTAAGCGAGCTCGTCTTCGAGCGCGTCGCGCACGTCGGAAACACTGGCTGATCCCAACCGCCACAACACACTCATTACTGCGAGTTCTCGAGGTGGAAAATAAATCTCATCCATGAAAACACCTCATCTACGGGTCTTCCAGTAGATAACAGGTCGCTCAACCGCTGTCAACTGGTTTTGCAGTAAGTGGCATTTCCTTCTGGTGAGGTTAGCGTCGGCCTGCATTGAATCAGGCGACCACCCAACCTCGCGAGCGTACTACTATTTCCCGGGAGGCAGTATCGCGACGATCCGGTCGCCGAGCAGCTTCAGCGCCAAGTCGGGGTGCGCGGCCTGAGCGTCCACTGGTCCGGCGGTCCCGAGAACGCGGCCGGTTTGCGTGTTGGTCAATTGCGCAACGAACTCGAGCCCCTCGCCAACGCGAAAGTAAGCGCCAGTAACGACGAGTCCAGCCCGCGAAGATGAAACCAGCGACCGGGTCAGTCGCGCCAGCGTTGAATCTGCAGGTGGAAGACGGCGCTGCAGCCGCGAAGGAAGAGCGATCGACGCGTTGACCACCGTGAGTCGTTGATCATCAGTGAGACTGCTCACGATGACATCGCCAGCAAGTGCGCCGATGTGCGAAAGCGAAGGATCGCCCGTATCGTTCGCGAGATCGGCCACCAGGACACGGCGCGGATCGAGTCTGCCATCATTGCGACTGCGCGTTGCATCCAGCAGAAGTGCTCCCAGTATCGATGCGACGAGAGCCAATCC
>JBBQYO010000174.1:0-6797 GCA_038208605.1 Gemmatimonadales bacterium
GCGCGAGCCCGAGACCATGTCCGACGAACACGGCGAAGTCGTGATTGCCGCCATCGCCACGTACGGCGAAACGATTCACTCCATCGTCGAGCGCCGGAACTATCGCGGTCTGTTTCTGCCGGGATTCGTGCCCATACAAGCCAACTACACGGCGGTCAGCACAGGACTCAAGTATGTCGACCATTGTGTGGGCAATGTCGAGCTCGGGCGCATGAACTACTGGGTAGAGTACTACACGCGCGTCCTGGGTTTCTTCAATTTGTTGTCGTTTGATGACAAGCAGATTTCCACCGAATATTCGGCGTTGATGTCAAAGGTGATGAGCAACGGCAACGGGCGCATCAAGTTTCCGATCAACGAACCGGCAGCGGGGAAAAAGAAGTCACAAGTTGAGGAATACCTCGACTTTTACGGCGGCCCTGGCGTGCAACACATTGCGATTGCCACCGATGACATCGTCAAGACGGTCGGAGATCTCAAGCAGCGCGGTATGGAATTTTTGAGCATTCCATCAACGTATTACGATACCGTGCTCGATCGCGTCGGAAAAATTGATGAAGATCTCGCGCCGCTGGCAAAGCTGGGCATTCTCGTTGATCACGACGATGAAGGATATCTGCTGCAGGTGTTCAGCAAGCCGGTGCAGGATCGTCCCACGTTGTTCGTCGAGATCATTCAGCGAAAGGGCGCGAAGAGTTTTGGCGCGGGAAATTTCAAGGCACTATTCGAGGCGATCGAGCGGGAGCAGGCGTTGCGCGGAAATCTTTGAGGAGCTGCTAAATGCCGAACTATCACACCCTCGGCGCGATTCCGCGAAAGCGGCACATTGCGTTCAGAAAGCCCGACGGCGGATTGTACGCCGAAGAGCTGATGGGTCATGAAGGATTCACGGGAACGTCGTCGCTTCTCTATCACACCTATCCACCGACGACGGTGAAGTCGGTGCGACGCGTGAAGGAGACGAAGCTCGAAGCAGATGACGATCAGACGCTGCATCACCGGCACTTTCTCACATCTCGCGTGAAGCGCGGCGGAAGTCCGACCCTCGACCGCATACCTCTCCTGTTCAATCAGGACATCGCGATGCTGTACGTCGAGCCCGATAAGCAGGACGAGCATTTCTACCGAAACGCTCAGGCGGACGAGCTCGTTTATGTGAGCAAAGGCAAGGGCGTTCTCGAGACGGTGTATGGAGACCTTCCGTTCGGTGAAGGCGACTATCTCGTCATTCATCGTGGAATTCTTCACAAGTACAACTTCGACCTGACGGCCGAGCAGGCGAAGCTGGTGGTGTTTGAAAGCCGTGGTCATGTGCGGACGCCGAAGCGCTATCGCAACGAGTTCGGCCAGATTGTCGAGGGTGCGCCGTATTCGGAGCGCGACATTCGTCGTCCCCTCGAGCTCAAGCCGCATGACGAGAAGGGAGACTTCTCGCTTTATGTAAAGCAGTACGACGGGATCAACGAGCTCGTGCTCGATCACCATCCGTTCGACGTCGTTGGGTGGGATGGTTTCTTCTATCCATGGGCGTTCAACATCATGGATTTCGAGCCGATTGTCGGGCGGGTTCATCAGCCACCGCCGGTTCACCAGACATTTCAGGGCGACGGTTTCGTTGTCTGCTCGTTCTGTCCGCGTCCCTATGATTTTCATCCCGAGGCGATTCCCGCTCCATATAATCACAGCAACGTCGATTCTGACGAGGTGCTGTATTACGCGTCGAGTGAGTTCATGAGCCGAAAGGGAATCGAGTTCGGCAGCATCACCCACCATCCAGATGGAATTCCCCACGGCCCGCATCCGGGCCGCGCCGAGGCGAGCATTGGTGCGAAGTACACCGATGAGCTGGCAGTGATGATGGACAGTTTCCGTCCGCTGAAGGTCGCGAAGCAGGCGATGGACATCGAGGACAAGGAGTATCACAAGTCCTGGGTCAACGCGCAGCACGAGCAGTTCAGTCCGCCAACGAGCTGAGCGCCACAGAACCTGAATCGATCGCGATGACCGGTCCGATGTGGACTCCGTCGCCAGAGCGCAAAGCGCAGGCAAACATGTCTGCGTTTTTGCGTTTAGCGGGCGTAGGCGAGAGCTACGACGATTTGTACCGGTGGTCGGTGTTGCATCCGGAGCGCTTCTGGGCTCTGATGTGGAAATTTGCTGACGTAATTTCCGACAAGCGCGACGGGGATCCGTGGGATGATGTTGTCAGAGGGCTCGACCGAATGGCGCCCCCCGATCCTGACCTCGGTCCGAAGTGGTTCACTGGAGCGCGTCTCAATTTCGCGGAAAACCTGCTTCGCTACCGGGATGAGAGGGACGCCATCGTCGCGTGGAATGAACGCGGCCGCCAGCGAGTTTTGTCATATGCCGAGCTGTACCGTGAGGTCGCGCGAGTAGCATCTGCGATGCGGGCGCACGGAATTACGGAAGGCGATCGCATCGCCGGATTCATTCCGAACATCCCGGAAGCGCTGGTCGCGATGCTCGCGGCATCGTCGATCGGCGCTGTCTGGTCGTCGTGCTCTCCGGATTTCGGCGTGCAGGGCGTACTCGACCGATTCGGTCAGATCGAGCCGAGGATTCTGTTCTGCGCCGACCGGTACATGTATGCGGGCAAGGAAATCGATTGCCTGGCCAGGGTTGCCGATGTTGTCGCGAGGATTTCCTCGATCGAGAAGGTGGTCGTGGTTTCCTATGGGGACAGGCAACCAGCAATATCCGGAATTCGCGGTGCTATTTCGTGGAACGATTTCGCCGACGATCGGTCAATTGACGTGAGATTCGAACGGCTTCCGTTCGATCACCCACTCTACGTTCTGTATTCGTCGGGCACGACCGGTCTTCCGAAGTGCATGCTGCACAGCGGTGGCGGGACGTTGTTACAGCATTACAAAGAGCTGATGCTGCATACCGATCTCAAGCGGTCGGACCGTGTGTTCTACTTCACGACATGCGGGTGGATGATGTGGAACTGGCTTGCGAGCGCGCTTGCCGTTGGATCGACGCTCGTTCTTTATGATGGCGCTCCGTTTTCCCCAAGTAGTGATTCGCTATGGGAGATGGCTGCGTCCGAGAAGCTCACGGTGTTCGGCACGAGTGCCAAGTACCTGGCGATGTGCGAGAAGCATGGGTTGGAGCCAGGGGCCAGATACGATTTGAGTGCGTTGAAGACGATACTGTCCACGGGTAGTCCGCTCGCGCAGCACAGCTTCGACTACGTGTATGCGAAGATCAAACGGGATGTTCACTTATCGAGCATCAGTGGAGGCACTGATATAGTTTCGTGTTTCGCGGGGGGAAATCCGATCGGTCCCGTGTATCGCGGAGAGCTTCAGTGCCGTGCACTCGCGATGGCGGTGCATGTGTTCAACTCGGAGGGCGAGCCCGTGGTAGGCGAGGCAGGCGAGCTTGTCTGCACGCGCCCGTTCACCAGCATGCCGGTTGCGTTCTGGAACGATCCCGACGGCGCGAAGTATCGTGCTGCGTATTTCGAGAAATATCCGAACGTCTGGCGGCACGGTGACTGGTGCGAGCTCACTGAGCATGACGGCATGATCATCTACGGGCGGAGCGACGCGACGTTGAATCCTGGCGGAGTTCGGATTGGGACTGCCGAGATTTACAGGCAGGTAGATCAGCTGCCGGAGATCGTGGAGAGTGTTGCGATAGGTCAGGAAATGGGTGATGCAACCTCGGGCGACGTTCAGATCGTGTTGTTCGTTCGGCTGCGCGAGGGAGAAACGCTCGACGAGCCGCTTCGCGCCCGGATCAGGAAGCAGATCAGGGAAAACACGAGTCCGTTGCACGTGCCGAAGAAAATAATTCAGGTCGCCGACATTCCGCGGACGATCAGCGGCAAGATCAGCGAGCTCGCGGTGCGCGAGGTGGTGCATGGTCGGAAAGTGTCGAACACCGAGGCGCTTGCGAATCCGGAGTCGCTCGTGATTTACACGAACGTCGTGGAGTCAGGACAGTAGAGTGTCCCGGGAGAGGCTGTTGAATCCGCTCTTTCGTCGTGACCGGTCGCGCAAGGATGGAGCGCTTCCGGCCACGCGAAGGGCAACAGCGATGCTGCCAGAATAAAAAATCTTTTACGAAAACATCAGCGACGTCTTGCCCGATTGTCCCGGATAGTAGAGACGAAGCCGCACGATGTAATTCCGGCCTTTGAAGAGCTTGTAGTGGATGTTCGCGTTCCGGTCTTCGCCGCTGTCGTCGTCACCAGCGAGGAATCGCGACTCACCGTCGATTTCCTCGAACAGTGCGAGCAGAGTGTCCGACGCCCCTTTGGTTTCGATGCTAAAATTGCGCGACTCGGCAGGTTTGATCGCGAAGTCCAGCTGCTGGCCAGCGGCAAGGTCCACGGTGGCTGCCTGGAACGGTTGAAGGGTGGGCAGCGTCGATTTCAACGCGGGGTACCATTTGACCGCCCAGGCCTTATCGGCGCTCGAGAGCGCTCCCGGCGGCGTCAGACCGTTTGTATCGTAGACCTCAGGCTGGTCGATAAGGCCCGGCTCGAACTCGTACTCCATAATTGAGTCTGGGTCCCACGTGGAGCCCTGAACCTGCTGCGGCGTCAGCTTTTCCAGGATGTTGTGAAACGTAGTAGCGTGATCCCACTTGTTGGGCGGCTTCGCGAGCGCGTCGTACACAGCCTGTTCGTGCCACTTGATTCCAGCGAACGGATTCTGGTGCTCGTGTTCCATTCCAAGCACGTGCCCAAGCTCGTGGAGTGCGGTGCCACGTCCGTACGCTGTCGTGAGATTCCAGCCGTATTGTGTAGTTGGCTCATTCAATGGAATATCCAGGACTTCGCGGCCGACTGCCGACTCGGATTTGCCGTCAGCAGTGGAGTAGCCGATTCGGACCTCGGCCTCGCTGAGCTGGTTGACCTCCTTGAATTCGAGGCCGATACCGACGGCCTTCCACTTTGCGAACGCGTCACGGATCGCATCGGCTTGGGCCTTTGGAACGGAATACCGCGAGCCTGTTCCAAAGAAGCAATAGTGCAGGACTGTTCCGTTCACCCATTTCGCGCGAGTCTCGAGGATCGCTCGAGATCTGCGCGTGTCGGACATGACGGATGCCGGCAGTTGTGGAACGGTGCGCGGCAGGTTGCTGCAAAACGGTTTGGTGGGTAGCTCCGAAGATGCTGGTGTGCGAGGTCGGGTTCCGCGGGCGCGTGCCATTTGAACGTCCTTGCGAATCGAGGGTTAGACCAGCCGGAAAATTGGTTTGGCAGTAAATGGCGGTCAAGATCGAAAATGCAATGTCGATTCCGTTCAGCAGCTGCGCGCCGCCCGTTCCATCGCGAGATGCATCAAATGCTCGATCGGCAGTCATGACTCTCAACTTCCAGCGGTTTCACCAGTTCGGTCGAAGGGCCAGCTTCTCGTCCCTCGCAAAGAGCATCGATTACCGCATCGTGGCTATTCGTCGATGCCCTTGTCGCCATCGTATATCCTTGTTCAATCTGTCGTGAGCACGAGATGCGAGACGTTCAGAGTCAATCCGCGCAAGAGCGCACCAAGAGAGGGAGAACCGTGACATTGAATTCCAATGGTGACCTCGACAATCGCCTCCCCAGCCAGCTTGACTTCCTCCGCGAGATTGACCGGCTCAAAGGCGTGCTCCGTCGTACTTCCCTCATCGACCGGTCGCGCCTCGAAAACAGTGCAGAGCATTCGTGGCATCTCGGGGTGATGGCGCTGACGCTTGCTGAGTACGCGCCGCACGGGAGTGATCTGAACCGCGCAACGGCGATGCTTTTGATCCACGACGTCGTCGAGATTGACGCTGGTGACACATTCGCGTTCGATGTTGTCGCGAACGCCGATAAGGTCGATCGCGAGACCGCGGCCGCCGCGCGCTTGTTTGGAATGCTGCCGGAAGACTCGGCGCAGCGCATGAGAGAACTGTGGGAAGAGTTCGAAGCGGCTGTGACGCCGACCGCCAGGTTCGCCAACGCTCTCGACCGCTTTCAGGGTCTGCTCGTGAATGACGCTCCGGGCGATGGGGGTACTTGGCGATTGCACGAAGTGTCGAGCAGTCAAATCATGTCGCGGATGGCTCCGATAGAATCTGGCGCTCCTGCTCTTTGGCCTGTCGTGCTCGATGCTGTCGAACGTGCCGTCAGTTCGGGCCACGTGCGAGACGATCGCAAATAGCGTTTCAATATGTTCGTGACCCTTCGCTGACTCGGCTTTGGATGCCTCACTGCAGCGTCAACCCGTGGCAGCGTCCGAGCCATGGAGCGGACAAAATGTGCGGCTGACGCAGCATTTGATCAGAAAGGGAAAACGGTCGCGACACCAAATGTCCGCGCCGGATCCCGGGCCTCGGAATTCTCGGCGATGAGATAAGCGTGCGAGAGGAGGACGGACAGCGACGCCAGCAGACGGATCCCGTCGAATCCCGGGAAGCTGGCTGTCACCTTACACCGTGCGGCGAGGGTAGTGTCAGGCAGGGGCCTTTAGCCGCGCGCGAATTCGCTCAATGTCGTTCTCGAGTTCAGCGAGGCCGTTGTGTATGCCACAGCGGCGAGAGCCATGTCACACGCCCTTGTCAACTCCGCTGTTAGCCGTCAATTTCTTGACATTGGGCACCAGATCGTAACGCCATCCTAAGATTCATTTCCGCAGACGACCTGGCGAGTTAATGTAGGGCGCTTAGCCGAATTACGGACCTGGGTCTCCGACCAGAAGTCGAATGAATCTGCCGCTGCTACTCGCGGGACCAATTCTTCGCCGAGTCGATCAAACGACTGCGTCGGTGTGGCTCGCGCTTCGTGACCCATG
>JBBQYO010000175.1:0-6791 GCA_038208605.1 Gemmatimonadales bacterium
TGCGGCCGGTGGACGGAAGAAAGCCATTGACGGTGTCTTCGCTTGTGATCCGGCACTCGATTGCCCAACCCCTCGGAACGATCTCGCTCTGTACGAATGGAAGTTTTTCACCTGAAGCGATTCGCAGCTGCCACTGAACGAGATCGATACCAGTCACCAGCTCTGTAACTGGATGTTCTACCTGGAGACGCGTATTCATCTCGAGGAAGTAGAATTTTCCATCCCGGTCGAGCAGAAATTCGCACGTCCCGGCATTCACGTAGCCGGCCGCTCGCGCTGCCCTGACCGCTGTCTGTCCCATCTCGCGCCGAAGCTCTGGCGTTACCGCAACACTCGGCGCTTCCTCGATCATTTTCTGATGGCGCCGCTGCACCGAGCATTCCCGCTCGCCCAGCGAGAGCACGTTACCGTGGGAGTCCGCAAGAATCTGAATCTCGACATGACGCGGGCGCTCGATGTATTTCTCGACATATACCGCATCGTCACCGAATGCATTCTTCGCTTCGCGTCTGGCCGCATCGAGAGACGACTCGAGCTCCGACTCTTCGCGGACGACGCGCATTCCCTTTCCGCCGCCGCCAGCCGCAGCCTTGAGAAGTACGGGATATCCGTATTCAGCAGCGACTGCTCGCGCGGCATTCGCATCCACCAGGGCGTCAGTCGTGCCCGGGACAACAGGAACACCGTGCGCTACCGCCAGAGTTCGCGCCGCGGTTTTGCTTCCCATCGCAGCGATGGCCTCTGCCGGCGGACCGATCCAGATGAGCCCCGCATCGCGCACTGCTCTCGCGAACCACTCCCGCTCCGACAGGAATCCGTAACCAGGGTGAATTGCGTCGGCACCGTACTCCTTCGCCGCGGCAATGATGACGTCACCGAGGAGGTAGCTCTGGGATGATGGCGGAGGCCCGATATTGACCGCCTCGTCCGCGGCCCTGACGTGGGGCGCTTGCGCATCTGCGTCGCTGAACACCGCAACGCTTCTAATTCCGAGCTCTCTGCAGGCACGGATGATTCTCACCGCGATCTCGCCGCGATTGGCGATCAGAACTTTTGAGATCACGGGGGAAATCTACCGGCGACCGGGTCTATACCACAGCGCGGATGCGAGGCCTCTCAAACGGTTCTCTTAAAGTCGCCCCCCGCGGTTGCACTGATTTGTGAACTGGCATATATCAAGTTGACCATGTCCATGCTATTCAACCAACACGGAGAATCAATGCGCCGCCCCCACCGGATATTAGCAATAGTTGTTGCAACAACTATTGCTGTGCTTAGCGGAGTAACCGCTCGGGCACAATCAAAAGACATAACTCTTTCAGGCTCGTCGCAGGCGGTGATGCACTTCCGCGAAGGCTGGAGCGCCGCTGATGCAAATGACCAGGAAACGGCCCTTCATCACCTGTCGCTCGCAGTAGAGTCGGATCCGAATTTTGGCCTCGCGCGTGCCATGTACCTGTGGCAGGGCGGCGGAAATCCCGCCATGCAGACGTCTGACTTTGCGCGGGCGATCGCCGACGCATCGAAAGGCGGTGCCGCTGAGCTCATTCTCGCAGTGGCAATGCGCGAAGCCACCATGAATCATGCCGCGGCAGCCGCAACGCTGTTCAATGCAGCCAGTGAGTTGGCACCTTCGGACCCGACTATTGCTGGCTTCGCATTGACGCCCGCCACTCGGCCCGATGCCCGAACTGCATATGAGCGGGCGAAGGCCTTCGCAGCGAGATTCCCCGACTACGCACCGGGTTACAACGTCCTCGCCTACACCGCGTGGGCCGCGGGCGACCATGATGCTGCTCTCGCAGCGGCGCTGAAGCAGGTGCAGCTGCTGCCGAAGAATCCGAATTCGCACGATAGCTACGCCGAGATCCTTCAGTGGAGTGGCAAGCTTCCCGACGCGCTGATGCACTATCAGGCAGCAGTTACGATGAGTCCCTCATTCACCGAAGGGTACGTCGGCATGGCGGAGGTCGAAGCGCTGCAAGGGCATTATGACAAGGCCCGTGCTGACGTTCAGCAGGCTCTGACCCGCACCACGGTCCCCGCACAGAAACTCCTCTACATGCGGGACCTCGCTGGCATCGATGTTCTGGCCGGAGATGTCAATGGCGCTCGCGCTCACCTCCTCGCGGCGGCCAGCGAAGCGAAATCTCAGGGCAACAATGCGCAGCTCGCGACCGCGTACTCGCAGATTGCAACCCGGTATGCGTTGAGTGGCGACGCAAAATCAGCGCACTCATATCTCGCGATGGCGCAGGCGGCAAACCCGGAGCCAGCCGCGCGTCTGGATTATTACGCTGCGATGACGCACGCCACGCTGAAGCACTGGGAGCCAGCAAATGCAGCTATCGCCGCCGGCAAGGCAGCGCCCGATCTCGCTACCCTTGGCGGTCGCCTCACAGCGGCGGAAGCTTCGCTTCTGACCGCCCAGGGAAAGTTCGCCGACGCCATTCCACTCCTCGAGGCAGGCGATCAGAGCGATTTGCTGGTCAAGGGGCGCCTGGCGGAAGCGTACGCCGCCGCTGGCCGCACGGCAGACGCAAACAGGCTTCAACACGAGATCATGAGCGATTATGTGCTCGCCCTGAACGATTTCCCCGCCGTCAATGCTCGTAACCGGTCGCGAATGGCGAAGGCGGCGCCAACGAAGAAGAAGTGACTTACTGAAGAGAATGGCGCTTCGATCCGAAGCGCCATTCTTCTTTTTACAATGGAATGTTGCCGTGCTTCTTCGGCGGATTTCTGTCGCGCTTTCCCTTGAGCGTATCGAGGGCGTCGATCAGGCGAGGGCGAGTGTCGCGCGGATCGATGATGTCATCCAGGTAGCCACGACCTGCCGCGATATAAGGATGCGCGAATTTCGACCGGTACTCTTCAATCTTCTCCTCGGTCGCCTTCGCGGGATCGCCGCTCTCGGCGATGTCCTTCTTGAATAGAATTTCCACCGCGCCTTTCGGGCCCATCACTGCAATCTCGGCCGTCGGCCATGCGACGTTGAAGTCGCCACGAATGTGCTTGGAGCTCATGACGTCATATGCTCCGCCATACGCCTTGCGCGTGATCACAGTGAGTTTGGGGACCGTCGCTTCGCAGTAAGCGTAAAGGAGCTTCGCGCCGTGCTTGATGATTCCACCATGCTCTTGCGCTACGCCTGGCAGAAATCCGGGCACATCCTCGAACGTTACCACGGGGATGTTGAACGCGTCGCAGAATCGGATAAACCGTGCGGCCTTGATGGAAGCGTTAATATCGAGAACACCTGCGAGAACGGCCGGCTGATTCGCGACAATCCCGACGCTTGTGCCGCCAAGATGCGCGAAGCCGCAGATGATGTTGTTCGCGTAGTCCGGTTGAACCTCGTAAAAAACGCCGTCGTCGATCACTCGCCTGATGACATCGTGCATGTCGTACGGCTTGTTGGGATTGTCAGGCACGACGTCGAGAAGCGCTTCGTCGCGGCGGTCGCGCGGATCGGCCGAAACCCCTCGTGGCGGATCGTCCACGTTGTTCGACGGGATGTAGTGGAACAGCTCGCGAATCGCCTGGATGCAGGCAGGCTCGGAGTCGTGAGCGAAGTGCGCTACCCCTGAAATCTCGGAATGCGTTCCCGCTCCGCCCAGCTTTTCCATCGTGACGTCTTCATGCGTGACGGTCTTCACGACGTTCGGGCCCGTTACGAACATGTATGAGCTGCCGCGCACCATGTACGTGAAATCCGTGATCGCCGGCGAGTACACTGCGCCGCCCGCGCACGGTCCGAGAATCGCCGAGATTTGCGGAACTACTCCCGATGCGAGCGTGTTGCGAAGAAAGATCTCCGCATATCCGCCGAGTGAGACAACGCCTTCCTGGATTCGCGCGCCCCCCGAGTCGTTCAGGCCGATCACGGGCGCACCGTTTCGCATTGCGAGATCCATGATCTTGCAGATCTTTTCCGCGAATGATTCGGACAGCGAGCCACCGAAGACGGTGAAATCCTGTGAAAACACGTAGACGAGTCGCCCATCGATGCGGCCGTGTCCAGTGATTACTCCGTCGCCGTAGTACTGCTCTTCCTCGAGACCGAAGTCGTGCGAACGATGCACGACGAACCGGTCGAGCTCCGTGAACGAGCCTTCGTCGAGTAGAAGGTCGAGGCGCTCGCGTGCGGACAGCTTGCCCTTGGCGTGCTGCGCCTTCAAGCGCTTCGCGCCACCTCCCTTCTCCGACGCCTCTCGGCGCCGCTCGAGAAGCTCGAGTTTTTCCTTCATGCTCATGGGTCGCAAGCTACCCTCGCATGTGGTGAGCCGCAAAACACACCGACAGCGCAATTCGTGAAGACCAAGGATTTCATGGCGATACGCATAGTGCGACTTGGCGAACCGCGAGCTCCCGATGAAGGGACGCGCCTCGGCACAGCAGAGACCGCCGAGCTACCAAACTTTGACACAGAGGCCACAGAGACCACCGAGGCAGCATCGGAGCTATCTCTTACACTTGCGCAGCATCAGAGCCCCATTCTTAAGGGGAACTGCAGCAACTATCGAGGGCGAGCTCACTGGTTGAGTGTCTTTGACAAAAAAATGAGCTGGGTGTCGCGAACCGAACAACGTCGTCTCTGCGGTCTCTGCGGTCTCTGCGGTCAAATTGTTTTTGTAGTTGTTCGTTTCTCCGCCTTCCGCGGAGTGAAGCTGCCATCGGTACTGGAGATTCAAACGACTCGGAAGTAACGTCGAGGACATGCCGCAATCGCCGCTCATTCAATTGAGAAAGATTTGTCTCAAGCTCCCTGAGGCGCATGAAGTCGAAGCGTGGGGCGAGCCCACCTTTCGCGTGAAGAACAAGCTCTTCGCGATGTATGCCGACAGCTCGAATCATCATGGCCGCGGGCGCCCGGGCGTCTGGATAAAATCGACGCACGTCAATCAGGACCTGCTGCTGCACACCGATCCCGACAGATATTTCAAGCCGCCGTATGTCGGGCCGTCGGGATGGGTTGGAGTCTATCTCGACAAGCGGCCGCCGTGGGCCATCGTCGCCGACCTGCTGCGCGACGGATACTTGTTGACGGCGCCGAAGAAACTCGTCACCGCCTTTCGCGACTCGAAATAGAAGTCGGGGTGTGCCGCGAACACAGGAACCGTGAAAGTGTATCAGGTCCTGGGAGGAATCAGGATCATGAATACAGGACTCAGGCTCACGACTTTAATCGCCGGCACCGCCGCGATTTTTCTGACATCCGCTTCTCAGTCCGCACCTTCATCGGCGACGGCGCTTCGCTATTCGGCGGCGACCGGCTCCCGCGATATGGTCAGTGAGCGCGAAGTCGTGGCATCCAATGAAAAAATCAGGATGGCCGCTGGAGCATTGATCGCAATGTGGTCGGCAAATTTCATGAAGGTAGGCGAGAGGTTTGCGCAACCCGGATTCGTTCGCTATCGCGGCGCAATCCGCAGCGCGTGCGGCGTGATGCGTCCCAACAATGCAGGATACTGCCCGCGCGACAACAATATCTATTTCGACGAAGTATTCGTGGCTGCGCAGGCAGGCAATGCTTCCCGTCAGCTCGGCACTGACGGAGACATGGCTGCGGTTGGAATCATCGCTCACGAAATGGGACATGCAGTTGCGATTCAGCTTGGGCACGAATCGCGAATCGTCTACCGTAACGAAGCGACGGCTGATTGTCTCGCCGGAGCCTTCGCGAATCAGTCGAAGCGCGATGGGTCCCTCGAGACTGGAGATCTCGAAGAGGCTTTTTTCGGCATGTACAGCGCGGGAGATCCTGCTCCCCACCTCACGGGCGATGCTCGAATGGACGACCGTATCCTTCGCGTTACGTCAGCCATGGGTCACGGAACTCGCGAGCAAAGACTTTCGAACTTCCGTGGCGGTTACGACGGCGGACCCGGCGCATGTCTTCCAGAGTTCGCGGGGCTTTAAGAGGGCTTGAGCTGACGGGCCTGAGTACCGACGCGGCTCGTGCGTGAACGTGCGTCGGGTTCGGGCTACATTCTGAAAATGACCGACCGCCGCAATTACGACGAAGGTGTCGCGAAGACACTTCGTCCGTACCCGCAGCTCACTCTTCTCGACTACCTGCGCGAAAACGCCGAGCGTTGGCCATCCAGGCCCGCGCTCTTTTTCAAAGGCGCAACCGTCACGTACTCGCAGCTCGAAGAGTCGAGCTCGCGTCTCGCCGCGGGCCTTGAATCTCTTGGAGTCAAACCGCGCGACCGCGTGGCAATCATTCTTCCAAATTGTCCGCAGTTCATCGTCTCCGAAATCGCCGCATGGAAAGCAGGGGCAATCGCCTGTCCAATCAACCCGACTTACACCGACCGCGAGCTCGAGAGTGCGCTCAATGCAACAGGCGCCGAAACCGCCGTCGTTCTCAACAGGTTCTATGAAAAGCTGAAAGCACTTCAGCCGCGCACTTCGCTGAAGCGAATCGTCACAAGCGGGATCAAGGATCACCTCCCGCTAATGAAGCGACTTGCGTACACGGTCCTTAGGGAAAAATCCGATGGGGAGCGCATCACACTCGCCGGGGAAGATTCGCGACTGGGCTGGCTCCGGGCGAAGAATGCAGCGAGCCGACCCCCTCGTCTCTCCATCAAGCACGACGACCCATCAGTCATCCTGATGAGCGGCGGCACGACCGGAACCCCAAAAGGTGTAGTCGGAACTCATGGCGGAATGGTCATGGCCGGGCTTCAGCTTCGAGAGTGGCTCAAGCCGGCCATGGAGGAATGGGTCGATACGATCATGCTTCCCCTCCCGCTCTTTCACACGTACGCGAACACCGGAGT
>JBBQYO010000176.1:0-6768 GCA_038208605.1 Gemmatimonadales bacterium
CGCCCAAGCACTAACTTGTAAGCATGGATTCATCCCAGCCCGTCCGGCAACTGGAGTTGCCGGACGAGTCTTCGTATCGCCATAAGCGTCCTGCTGCTCTCGTCACCCTCGGGCTGGTGATAATCGCCACGCTGGGTGCGATTCAGTTCAGGTATCCGCTTCCTTCGTTCGAGCTAAGGCCGTTCGGGACGTATCTAACGCGTGCGCTTCCTTTTGCTGCGCCGTCAGCCTCGGCGTTTGGCGAGAGCGGCGGGGTTCTGCTCAAGTTCGCGCTGCCGAATGAAAGCGTCCAATACCCGCTCGATGTACATGGCGACCCAACTGCGCTGTCCTACAGCTGGGTTCGAAATGGCGATACAGCGTCGGTCGAGTCGGCTCGCCTGCTCAACGGAGCCGAGATGCGTACGCCGAGCCGGCCGGGTTTTTACCGGCTCGCGCTCGTCCGCGGAGGAAAGCGCAGAATTATCGACGGACTGACGGTCGCCGTGCTTGTCCCGTTCAAGGACAAGGACGGCGCAATGCTGAATGGCTATCGCATCGGGACGTATCTGGCCGAGCGTCTGGGTGGCGGCCAGGAACCCCCTGAGGGTTTTCTCGAGATCAACCAGAGCGATGTCGATCTCTCGATCAGCAAGCACCTGAAGGTCGGTGATTTTCTGAATCACGATACGCAGGAAACCTGGCCGCGGTATGCAGCGGTAAGCCCTCGTCTCCTCGACAAACTCGAGCTCGTGATCTCGGAGCTGGCGCGCTGGCACGGCGGAACGGTGGAAGATGTGCGGCTCGCACTCGACGTTCACTCCGGATTCAGAGCGCCTGACCACAATCGCACGATCGCTCGCGCGGCGCGTGACAGCCAGCATCAGTACGGCGACGCAGCAGACGTTGCCATCGACGCCGACGGAGATGGGAAGTACACTTCGATGGACAGCCGCATGGTTGGGCTCGCAGTGGAGATTGTCGAGCTAAAGCATCCCGACCTCGTCGGCGGACTCGGTATTTACACGAGCGGACACTACCGTACCACATATGTACACATCGATGCGCGTGGAAAGCGCGCTCGGTGGCGAGGCTAAAGGGGAACCCGAATGAACGACATTTTGCGCGACCGGCTGTCGAGAAAGCTGGATCTGATGCCTGATGACAAGCTCGATCAGGTTCTAGACTTCATAGAATTTCTGGACTCCAAATATGCTCCGCGGAATGCTCCGCCGCCCAACCCGCTGACCAGATTTGCGGAAGGTGTCGAGAGCACCCTGAGAGCCGGGAAGGTTTCGGCAAACGCGATCTCCGGAACGATGAGCATCATGAACCGGGCGGTTGGAGCCATCAACGAGGTTGCAGCCGCTGGCAAGTCTGTTGCAACGGGGATAATGGGCGCAGCTTCCGGCAGCGCTGAAGTGCCTCAGAATCCGGTGCAGTCTTCTCCTCCTCCGCGGGGCGGACCGCATGAACTGGGGAGCCAGTTACCCCACACCCCTGGAGAACAACCCAAGTGACGACTGCCAAGAAGCGAACGACGTCAGCAACCGGAAGGCGCGCCCGCAGCCTGCCGCCCGACGTGAAGGTCGACAGCGCCCCGCGCACCGGCGCCAAGCGCACGGTGATGGGCACGATCAGCGAGCTTCCAAATTTTCTCCGCCTTCTCTACGGACTGATCACCGATTCGCGGGTAAACGCAGTCGACAAGCTCGTCGTCGCGGGAGCGATCGCGTACATCCTTCTGCCTGTCGACATCATCCCGGATTTCATTCCGTTTGTCGGAGAAGTCGATGACGTGTTTCTCCTGATTCTCGCGCTCCAGCGATTGATCGCGAATGCCGGAAGAACCGTTCTCCACGATTACTGGACGGGCGACCCAGCTGAGCTCACTGATTTGAATCTGGAAAAGATTCTCGCGGCGTGTGCGTTCTTCCTGCCGCGCAGAATGCGGCGGCGACTGAGGACGATCGGCCGGCTGTAGCACGGGGACCATCTGGATTTTGAGCGGGTTTTCCTCTACATTCAGCTATGGCAACCACAACTCGACCAGCAGCACCAAGGCCCGCTCAACCGGCTGACACCGGAAGCGGGCCTTCGCGTTTCAGCGAGTCAGCTCGCGAGAACGGAGCCCGGCGTGTGCGTGAAGATGTCGTGCTCACATTCGATGACGTCCTGCTTGCCCCTCGCCACTCGATCGTTCACCCCAGGAGCGTTTCAACCACATCGCGATTCACACGAAAGATCACGCTCAACATTCCATTCGCTTCGGCTGCGATGGATACGGTGACCGAGTCGGAGATGGCGATGGCGATGGCTCGTGCGGGAGGAATCGGGGTGATTCACAAGAACATGTCGATCGACAGGCAGGCTGCGGAAGTCGACCGGGTGAAGCGCTCCGAGAGTGGAATCATTCTCAATCCGATCACCCTTTCGCCAGAAGCAACGCTTCGCGAAGCGGTGACTCTCATGAAGCGGTTTCGCATTTCCGGAGTTCCAGTAGTCGATCGCGACGGTCATCTCGTCGGCATCATCACCAACCGCGATCTGCAGTTCGAGCGGAATCTCGACCAGACACTGCACGAAGCAATGACGTCGGAAGGGCTCGTCACTGCACCTGTTGGAACCACGCTCGAAGAAGCCGAACGCATTCTCGGCAAACACAGAATCGAGAAGCTTCCGGTTGTGGACGAGAAGGGAACGCTAAAGGGACTCATCACCGTACGTGACATTCATCAGCGCCGCGAGTTCCCCAACGCCAACAAGGACGAACACGGCCGGCTGATGGTTGCCGCAGCGATCGGTGCGGTGAATTTCCGCGAGCGTGCGCATGCACTGGTAGATGCAGGTGTCGACGTTCTTGTCATCGACACTGCACACGGGCACAGCGAAGGAGTTCTCGAGGCAACGGCCGAGGCGCGGGATGCGTTTCCGGACGTTCAGCTGATCGCAGGGAATATCGCGACGCGGTCTGGCGCAGCGGCGCTGGTGGAGCGTGGAGTGGACGCAGTCAAGGTGGGTGTTGGACCGGGATCGATCTGCACCACGCGCGTGGTCACCGGTGTCGGCGTTCCCCAGCTCACCGCCGTGTTCGATGCAGTCGAAGGCGCCGGAGACATTCCGGTGATTGCCGATGGGGGAATCAAGTATTCCGGAGACATCGTCAAGGCGATTGCGGCTGGTGCGTCGAGCGTGATGATGGGCTCGATGCTCGCCGGAACCGAAGAGAGTCCTGGCGAGTCCATCCTTCTCGAGGGACGGCGATTCAAGACGATTCGCGGAATGGGCAGCATGGCCGCGATGCAGGATGGAAGCGCTGACAGATATTTTCAGGAAGGAGAGCTGTCTCCGAAGAAGCTCGTTCCTGAAGGCATCGAGGGCCGGGTTCCATACAAGGGGCCTGTGAGCGACGTGATCTTCCAGATGGTTGGCGGACTGCGTGCAGGGATGGGTTACGTTGGTTGCAGGAACATCGACGAGCTGCGGCACGATGCGGAGTTCGTTCGAATTACTGCTGCCGGATTGCGAGAGTCCCATCCGCATGATGTTGTGATTACGCGCGAGGCGCCGAACTACTCGGTGTAAGGAAGTTGGCTATTCCTTGACAACACTTGCTGGCGCGCAACAACTTCCCCGAGCTTTCCCGTTGTAAAAACGTTTGTCGCTGCCCGACAGGACGTCGTCTCGTCGGCCCGTAGTCGATTCACTTCCGCCGGTATTCCGGAGAACTCGAATGGGTATTTGGTCCAGGAAAAGCGTTGCCGTGCTGCAGGCAGAGGCAGCAGGAGAGGATGGCGCGCATCAGCTGAAGCGAGCACTCGGAGCGCTCAATCTCACGACACTGGGTATCGGCGCCATCATCGGCGCTGGAATCTTCGTGCTGACGGGAACGGCGGCCGCACAATACGCTGGCCCCGCAATCGTCTACTCATTCATTCTCGCGGGCCTCGGGTGTCTGTTTGCCGGGCTCTGCTACGCAGAGTTCGCAGCGATGATCCCGATCGCCGGCAGCGCATACACCTACGGTTATGCGACACTCGGCGAGCTTGTCGCGTGGATCATCGGCTGGGATCTGATTCTCGAGTATCTGTTCGGAGCGGCGACAGTTGCCGTTGGCTGGTCGGGTTACTTCTCGGCGTTCATGAACGAGCTCGGATTCCGAATTCCCGTGCAGTTCACTGGCGCGCCGCTCGACGTTGTGGGGACGCATAATCTCGTCGCATCCCAGATCTGCTACGACCCGACGACGAACGAGGTCGTCAAGGTCGCTACCGATGCGGTTTGCGATACGACCAGGTACGCCATGACGCACGGCGTGATCAATGTTCCGGCAATGATCATCGTTCTGCTGATGACCGCGCTTCTCGTCATCGGCATCAAGGAATCGGCCGGATTCAACAACATTATCGTCATCGTGAAAGTGGCGATCGTTCTTCTGGTGATCGGCTTTGGCTTCATGTACGTCAACTCTGATAACTGGCATCCATTCATCCCGGCGAACACTGGTGAGTCCGGGCATTTTGGATGGAGCGGTATAGTTCGAGGAGCCGCTGTGATCTTCTTCGCGTACATCGGCTTCGACGCAGTATCGACGGCTGCGCAGGAAGCGAAGAACCCTCAGCGCGACATGCCGATAGGAATTCTCGGCTCTCTGGCAGTGTGCACGGTTCTCTACATCCTGATGTCGCTCGTCATGACGGGACTTACGAGCTACAAGACCCTGAACGTTCCTCACCCTGTATTCGTCGCGATCGAAGCGGCCGGTCCGGCACTGGCGTGGATGCGCCCGATCATCAACGTTGGAGCCATCGCTGGACTTGCTTCAGTAGTGCTTGTGATGCTCCTGGCTCAACCGAGAATTTTCTTCTCGATGTCCCGCGACGGTTTGCTTCCGCCCGTCTTCGGTAAGGTGCATCCGAAGTTCCAGACGCCCTATATCACGACGATCCTCACCGGTGTCGTCTGCGCGATCATCGCGGGCTTGTTCCCAATCGGTCTGCTGGGCGAGCTTGTGTCCATCGGAACTCTGCTGGCATTCGTAATCGTGTCGGCTGGTATCATCGTACTCAGAAACAAGAGTCCGGAGCTCCCACGACCCTTCAAGACACCGCTCGTTCCGCTCGTGCCGATTCTCGCGATCCTGATTTGCGGCTACATGATGGCCAGTTTGCCGCTCGACACGTGGCTCCGCCTGCTCGTCTGGCTGGCTATCGGTCTGCTGATCTACTTCGTGTACGGCAAGTCACACTCGCGGATTGGAGGAAACACTACAGCGAGTGGTTGATCTCCTAACAGTATCGAAGGAAAGAAGAGAAGCGATCGAGCGTCTCGCGCGGGAGTTTCGCGCGGGGCGCTCTGTCGCAATATCGACTCACATCAACGCTGATGGCGACGGGTGCGGTTCCGAGACAGCGCTTGCGCGCATTCTCACAGCGATGGGAATGACGGTGAAGATCGTCAACCCGACACCGTGGCCGGACACCTATCAATTCCTTCTCGGCGACGATGTGAAGGATGCAACGTTAGAAGGATCGGCGGCGCTGAAGAAATCCGACCTTCTCGTCGTTCTCGACATCAGTGACGTAAAGCGACTCGGCTCGCTGTCCGACACGGTGCGTGCGCTGAAGATTCCCAAAGTGGTGATCGACCATCATATACCGAGCGATGAACCTCCGGGTGATGATGTGCTCGCCGACACGGCTGCATGCGCAACCGGAGAGCTCATCTACGACCTGGCTGTGGTGCTGGGCGCCGAGATAACGCCGGAGATTGCGGTAGCGCTGTACGTCGCGATTCTAACCGATACGGGTGGATTCCGCTTCGCGAACACATCAGCGCGGTGTCTTGCCGTGGCTTCGCAGCTGCTCGCCGCGGGAGTCGAGCCGGAGGAGATGTATCGCCGTCTCTACGCGTCGCATCCGATCGGGCGCCTGCATCTCTTGCGCGATGCATTGGCGACGCTGGAGGTCGATCCAGCGTACGGAATTTCATGGATCTCAGTCGCTGCGGGCGCTGCGGAGGAATACGGACTCAAGTCCGAGGATCTCGAAGGCCTCGCCGAGCATCCGCGTTCCGTGGGTGGTACGCGGATGGCGGTTTTTTTCAGGGATCTCGGGCATGGCAAGATCAAGGTTTCGTTCCGCAGCACCGGTGACGTGAACGTCAACGAGTTTGCCCGCCAGTTTGGAGGGGGCGGGCACGCGCGCGCTTCGGGAGCGCTGATCCCCGGCACTCTCGACGAAGTTCGGCGTACGGTGATCGACGCCGCCAGGGAGTTCGTCGGAAAGCGGTAGTTCAGAACCGCGTTGCACAGGCGTGCCGACGGTCGTCCTTGTGGTGAATGACCGCCAGAAAACCCCCCTTCAGGCCCACATCGAGCACATTCGGCGAAAATCCCTCCGCCGTGGCGCTTTCCGCCATCCTTCCGTGTCACCGCGCTGGCGCATGAGCGATGCAATTGGCGCGGGAACGATCGGCCTCAGAAGCGCGCCAGAATCACTGGTCAACGAACGATCCACGGTCTTGTCGTGGGCCCGCGCAAACTGGGAATTAGTAATGCTGGTGGTCGTTGCGTCGGCTGTCTATCAGCCGTGGAACGTCCAGTATCTGCCCCTCACCGACTTTGGGATATTCCTCGTCGAGCGCGGGACTTCACATTCGCTGTGGTCGCAGTTCGTCGGGATATCGAGCTACTACATGACAGAAGGCAGGCTCCTTCTGTTCGAATATGTGCACATGACGCTGGCGAGCGCGGCGTTCGGCACCTGGGCGCCGGGCTGGCACTGGACG
>JBBQYO010000177.1:0-6650 GCA_038208605.1 Gemmatimonadales bacterium
GTGTGCGGCATCTCGCTTCCAGAACTCGAGCCGCGGCACTTCTCGTTCAACTCGCCATTTGGCGCCTGCCCGGACTGCGGCGGACTAGGCGTACGGCGCGAAGTGAGCGAGCAGCTCATACTGGGGGACTCGAGCATCTCGATCCTCGAGGGAGTCATCCTGCCGTGGGGAGAGCCTGACGGCTATCTCCGCAAAGTCATTCTTCCCGGTCTCGCAAAGCAGTTTCAGTTCTCGCTCAATGATGCATGGGGAGACCTGTCACAGCACACGCGCGACGTGATGCTCTACGGGTCTTCGGGAAAGCGTGGCGGAAAGAGTGACGTCGCCGGCAAGTGGGAAGGCGTGATCGCAAATGTGCAGCGGCGTTACAACGAGACTGAATCGGACTCCGTTCGTATTGGCCTCGACGACTACATGCAGGCGCGCCCATGCACGACGTGCAAGGGCCGGCGCCTCAAGCCCGAGTCGCTCGCTGTGACAATTGCCGGAACGAACGTCGGTGAAGTTGCCGAGATGCCGATCACCGAAGCGCTTCAGTTTTTTGAGTCTGTTCCGATTCGTGAAAACGACAGTCCCGGTCTCGACGCCGACATTGCCGGACCGATCCTCAAAGAAGTAAGAGAGCGCCTACGGTTTCTCAACGACGTCGGCCTCGACTACCTCACGCTCGGCCGCTCCGCTGAGTCCCTCTCTGGCGGGGAAGCGCAGCGCATTCGACTCGCGACGCAGATCGGATCGCGGCTTGTCGGTGTGCTGTACATCCTCGACGAGCCGTCGATCGGCCTTCACCAGCGCGACAACGCGCGTCTGCTCGCAACGTTGCGTCACCTTCGCGACCTCGGCAACACGGTGATCGTTGTCGAGCATGACGAAGAGACAATGCGCGAGGCGGATTATCTGATCGACCTCGGCCCCGGCGCCGGGAAACACGGGGGACTGGTCATCGCTGAAGGAACAGTCGACGAAGTTGCCGCGCATCCGACATCGGTTACAGGACGCTACTTGCGCGGCGAGCTGCTGATTCCCGTCCCCGAACGGCGCAGGCCTGCTGATCCAGCGAGAATGATCCGCATCGAAGGCGCACGCGAGCACAACCTTCGCAATGTCACCGCGGAGATTCCGCTCGGCGTATTCGTCGCGATTACGGGCGTGTCTGGGTCAGGCAAGTCGACGCTGATCGAAGACATCCTGCACAATGCTCTGGCGAGGCATTTCTATCGCGCGCGTGTCGTGCCGGGCGCGCACGATCGAATCATCGGCCTGCATCACATCGACAAAGTCATCGACATCGATCAGAGTCCGATCGGTCGCACGCCGAGGTCGAATCCTGCGACGTATACCGGTCTGTTCACGCCCATTCGCGAGCTGTTTGCGGAGATGCCCGAGGCGAAGATCCGCGGATACGGTCCTGGACGCTTTTCATTCAACGTGAAGGGCGGCCGCTGCGAAGCATGTGAAGGCGATGGGCTCGTGAAAATCGAGATGCACTTTCTTCCTGACGTTTACGTTCCGTGCGACGTGTGCAAGGGAAAGCGCTACAATCGCGAGACGCTCGAGGTGCGGTTCCGCGGGTTGAGCATCGCCGATGTGCTCGATCTGACTGTCGAAGACGCTCTCGCTTTCTTCGAGAATCAGCCGCGTATCTATCAGAAGCTCCACACACTGAACGATGTCGGGCTCGGCTACATCCACCTGGGGCAGAGCGCGACGACACTGTCGGGTGGCGAGGCTCAGCGGGTCAAGCTCGCGACCGAGCTTTCAAAGCGAGACACGGGCCGGACCTTCTACATCCTCGACGAACCCACTACCGGGCTGCATTTTGAGGATGTGCGCATGCTGCTCGAGGTTCTCCATCGCCTCGTCGAGCGTGGAAATACGGTTCTCGTCATCGAGCACAATCTTGACGTGATCAAGACGGCTGACTGGATTGTCGATCTGGGACCCGAGGGAGGCTTCCGCGGTGGAATGGTCGTCGCGAGTGGGACGCCGGAAGACGTCGCTGCGGTGAAGGAATCGTATACGGGCCAATTCCTGCGTCCCTTGCTGGCAACGAAGCGCCGCTTGAAAGCGGGCTGACGCCGGAGGCGCACTACTATATGGTTTCGTTGCTGGATATCATCGGCCCGGTCATGGTCGGGCCGTCATCGAGTCACACTGCGGGAGCGTGTCGTCTCGGCCTCCTCGGCCGTGGTCTCGTGAGCGGTACGCCGCAGACCGCGCTGCTCGAGCTCCACGGATCTTTCGCGCGCACCGGTGAGGGCCACGGCACTGACAAGGCGCTCGTCGCTGGTCTCCTTGGATTTCGTCCCGACGACGACCGCATCCGCACTGCCCTCCAAATCGCCGAGCACGAAGGTCTGGACTATCGGTTCGAGAAGACGACGCTTTCAGATTCCGCGCATCCGAACACTGTTCGAATGACTCTTGAGAACGGCGATCTCAAGGCAACGCTTGTCGGTTCGTCACTCGGTGCGGGCAGGGTACTCGTCACCGACATTGATGGCTACCCGGTAGAGATAACCGGAAACTTCCACACCATCGCCCTCGTAGCTGAAGATAGGAAGGGTTCGATCGCCCGGATCACGAGTATTCTGGCGGATCACGACATCAACATCGCGACGCTGCGCCTCTCGAGAAAACAGAAAGGCGGCGACGCGTTCATGGTGATCGAGTGCGACGAATCGCCGGGAGACGGAGTTCGTGATGAGCTGCGGTCGCTCGACTGGGTGCGTTGGTCGAGGCGATTGGACAAAGTGAGCGGCGCGTAATGTATCGCTCGCTGCTCGAAGCGATTCGTGATGCCGAGGCGGCAGGAAAGTCGCTTTCGGAAGTTGCGCTGGAGCTGGAGTCGCGGGATCAGGGTCGCTCGATCGAAGACATCAGGTCGTCGTTGAAGCGCGCGCTCGATGTGATGAAGGGCGCTATCGGCGACGGCATGACTGGCGATTTGAGGTCTGCTTCCGGTCTTGTTGGTGGTGATGCAGCAAAGTTGAGAACGGGGCCGGATGGCCCGCTCGCAAACACGCCGTTCAGGGACATTCTGGCGAGAGCGCTGGCGGTGCAGGAAGTGAATGCAGCGATGGGAGTGATCGTTGCCGCGCCGACGGCTGGCGGGGCGGGGACGCTTCCTGCGGTTTTGACGGGTTTGGCAAAGGCGCGTGGAATTCCTGACGAAAAGGTGCTCGATGCGCTGGCGACTGCGGGATTGATCGGTGCGGTCATCGCAGAAAGGGCTTCATTGTCTGGTGCAGAGGGTGGTTGTCAGGCTGAGACTGGCGCGGGAGCGGCGATGGCTGCGGGCTCGGCGACCGAGATGCTTGGTGGATCGCCTTCGCAGGCCGGACACGCAGTTGCATTGACGATGCAGGGAATGCTCGGACTGGTGTGCGATCCGCTTGGCGGGCTCGTCGAGCTGCCGTGTGTGTTCAGGAATGCAACGGGTGCGGCAATCGCTCTCGCGGGAATAGAGATGGCGCTTGCTGGAATCACGTTCGCCATTCCGTGCGACGAAGTGATAGATGTGATGGGTGAAATCGGCAGGGAGATGGACGTTCGGTATCGCGAGACCGCCGGTGGCGGTTTGGCGGCAACGCCGACGGGACGCAAGCTGGCGAAGGAAAGGCTGTATCAGATCCGCAGGTCCTGAGGCTGAATTTACTGGTAGTCGTTCGCCGGATTGGGTATCTTGGCGAACGCCGGTTCATACGAGGTAATAACCGCAAATGAGCATTTTCGACCGTATCGCTCGTCTCTTCAGATCGAACGTCAATGATTTGATCTCCTCGGCTGAACAGCCGGAGAAGATGCTGAATCAGATCATCATCGACATGAGATCGCAGCTGGTGAAAGCCAAGCAGCAGGTAGCGGCAGCGATCGCCGACGAGAAGCGACTGCAGGATCAGGCCGGGCAGGAGCTTCGCGAAGCTGAGGAGTGGGAGCATCGCGCGATGCTGGCCGTAAAGGAAGGGCGCGACGATCTCGCGAAGCAGGCACTGATGCGACGGGGCGAACACGTCTCGCGCGGGTCGCAGATGCAGCTCACGTGGGAAGCGCACAAGCAGGAGACCGACCGGCTCAAGGAATCGCTGCGCGGGCTCAACGACAACATCGAAGAAGCGTCGCGCAAGAAGAATCTTCTGCTTGCCAAGCAGCGTCGCGCGGAAGCGCAGAAGCGCATTTCGGAGACGATGTCGTCGATCTCCGAGAAGTCCGCTTTCGAAGCGTTCGCGAGAATGGAAGAGAAGATCGACCAGAACGAGCGCCAGATTCGCGCGCACGTCGAGATCAACGAGGAGTTTTCGGGCGACAGGCTTGCGAGCGATTTCAAGCGGCTCGAGGCGACGGCTGGTACGGCAACCGCGGATGCGCAGCTCACCGCGCTCAAGCAGAAGATGGGCTTGATTGCTGCGCCTGCGCCGGAGTCGAGCAGGCAGCTCCGCGCCGGCGAGGCTGACGAGATCGCGGAAGTGGAAGAGATCCACGACGAGAATACGACGCATTGAGTGATGTAGCGGGCGGCCAGCCCTTCAAGCTAGGGTCCGCCCTTGCCATTGTAGCACTCACGATACTCGGCCTGTGGCTGGTGGGTGCGACGGCCAGTGTGTTTCTGCTGTTGTTCCTGGCCATCATCATCTCGTTGTTTCTCGGCGCAGTGCGGGACGCGCTTGTCGAGAAAGCCCACCTTCCGCCGCGGGTCGCATTCTTTCTCGCGGTAATCCTCACAGTGTCCGGCGTTCTTGGTCTGTTCGCGCTGCTGGTGCCCCCCGTAATCGAGCAGACCCGAGCACTCATCATCACGCTTCCGAAGACCATCGGCACCTGGGAAAGCGGGATCGATAATTTCGTGGCGCGCTTTCCGGCGATGCGGGACTTCTGGACGCCGGGACAGCATCAGTTCATTCGAGCGGTTTACGACAGGGTATCGTCAGGCGCTGGCGATGTAGTGCCGAAGGTGTTCGAGGCGGTGAATCTGCTTATCGAGACCTTCGCGGTGTTCGTGATGGCGATTTATCTGGCGCTTCAGCCCGGTGTGTATCGCGAGTGGCTGATCGCACTGTTCCCGCCGGTGCATCGCGACCTTATTCGCGACGTTCTTCGCGATCTTGCCAATGCACTCAGGGCGTACATCGTTGCGCAGCTCACGACGATGACGGCGCTTGCCGCGTTGACGGCGTTTGGATTGTACCTGCTCGACGTTCCGTACTGGCTCACGTTCGGAATTTTCACGGGCGCGGTTGCGATCATCCCGTTCTTCGGTACGCTTTTGTCAACGACGCTTCCTGCGTTGTTCGTGTTGAGCGGACCGGGTGGAGGAACGCGCGCGCTGATGGTGATGGGGCTCGGTGTGATAGTGCATCTGATTGAGGGCAATCTGATCGCGCCGCTGGTGATGTCGCACAAGATCGAGCTGCCCCCGGTGCTCACGATCATGTCGGTGCTTGTGATTGGAAAGATTCTCGGTCCGCTGGGGCTGGTGATTGCGTTGCCGATGCTCGCGTCGGTGATGGTGATCGTGCGGAGGATTCTGATCAACCGGATTTACGAAGGCCGCGGGTTCAGGAAGAGCACGAGAGACAGGACGTTTGTGTTGCGGGTGCCTGCGCCTGATGGCGGTGTGCTGCAGCCGAATGCGCCGTGGCCCGATGTACTGCGATTCCGTGAGAAGCTGGAGCTTGCCGTTCCGCCGCCGGTCGTGGTGAAAACGGCGTGATGCTCGGCAGCGTCGGGATCGCGCCCGGATGCTCGGCAGAAACTTAGAGGTCAGCGGGATTAGACTGCAGAATTATTCTGTCTAATATTCGGACGCGATAAACTCCGGTGCTCGCATGTACTTGTGATGCAATGAGTTCGTTCGCGGCGCCGATGGACAGCATGGGAATTAGACTGCGAAAATTTGTTAATATTTGTTCGCCTCGCAGTCTAAGTTGACAGTCTAATTGGCGTTAGGCGTCAGCAGCAGATTCCGTTCTGTAAGCAAATTGCCAATGACTCACGTTCTTCTCAGCGCAGTAGTTGAGGGTATGGACTTCCAGTCGGATCAAATGACGTCGTACCTACATCGTCCGACTGGGCGAGTTCTATGGGTGAGCGACGAAGCGCTAAAAGCTGCAGATGTGGATGACGAAGATTCTGTAGAGCCCGACGAACTGGCTGACGCTCGCGGGATCCTGGCAAGCTTCGACGACTACCTTGCGCTCCCGGACCGTTTTGAGATTGACGAGTATCGAATGATGGGGGACTTTGCCGTTGGGCTCGATCACCCGATTCAACGTGACGAAGCTCTGGCTTCACTCCGCGGCGCGAAAGCATTTCGACGCTTCAAGGACACCATACACAGGCTCGGGCTTTCGGATGGTTGGTACGCCTATCGCGAGCGGGCATATACCGATGTCGCGCGAACGTGGTGCGAGGCGAACGGCATCGAACTCGATGTCGCTTCAGGCTGACGTCTAATTGGCGTTAGGCTTCATCATAAATGAATTTCAGGTGCCGATAATGGACGGACAGGCATTAGCACCACCTCAAGGGTCAAGTCCGGCTGAGTGGAAGTCACCCGGTTTGATGGACACCCAAATAGCTTTGCATAATATGCGAAGCCGGGAGGTGTCTGATGGGAAGGAATCGAGAAGAGAGATCAAAGAGTGAGCGGC
>JBBQYO010000178.1:0-6556 GCA_038208605.1 Gemmatimonadales bacterium
CTTCGAGCGAGCCTGGATTCAGGACACGGTCACTCGGATTCTGACGAATGTTACGGATGTGACGGATGTGTTACCCATAAAAAACGCTATCCGTCACATGTACATTCTCCTCTTCTACCGTCTCAACAACTACACATTATATAATCAATGTTACTGATGTTACGGATAGAAAAAGGGGTACGCCTCAGCAAGAGTCTGCGCAGCCGGGGGTTGCGACACGCTTCGCTCGATCTGACAACGATTTTGACAACAAGTCTGCGCAATTGATAAGCAAGAGAACGCAAACAGCTCCGCTACCTATGGGCAACAAACTTCGACTAGCGAGAGAGAAAGCAAAGAGATAAACACTGGGCGCAAATGGGTGCTGAGAACTTGAAAACTGGCGTCCGTAAGGACTTCTGGGTTCGAATCCCAGGCCCTCCGTAATGACTTACGCGCATCACCTCAAGTCGCTTCTCCCGATTTGTCGACAGATTTGTCGACAAGCTCCCTAATCTTTCCTATCGCGACTGGACTGATGACGACATAGACTACCATCGCGCGATTCCAAACCGCACGATCATCATGCTGTAGAAGTTTGATCAGTAAATCTTTCCACCGCACTTCCTGACGGAACTGCGGACTCCCTTCGAAAAAGGCCTGAAGCGCCATCGTCGGGGCGCGAAGCATGAGCGGCTCGAGAGACCGCCGGAACTTCGCCTAAGCCGGCTTTGACGTTGCTTCTTGCTTCATCAGGTCCGACCAGCCTACGCAGGTGCTCTTTCGATAGATGAGTGTACCCCATCGTGGTGCGCAGACCGGACGAAAGATAGGAGTCGAAGCTGTCGCGACAACGACATGTGAAAGGCCATTCCGGGATTACACAAGAGCCCTCTCATTGGATGTAGCCAGTGAGAGGGCTTTTTTGACAAGATGGGGTGACGAGAACGCGTCGGAATCCACCGCGGGTGTCTCGTCACGAGAACTCACTGCCAGATGGAGACGGAAAAGTTTCGTAGCCTTACCATGATCTGCCCAACTCCGGAAAGAGTTACGACGGAGATGCCGAGAGCACCAATCCACGGCGGTGCGCCGGTGGACAGTGCAGTGCTTGAAAAGACTCTCTGGTCTTTCCTTGTCCCGATGGCCAAAGATCCGCTTCCAACCGAGTGTCCGGCGCTCACGGCATCGTGGCCACAAAACGCAAATTCCATCGCGAAGCGCGGCGGATTACCGGGCGGAGTCCAGTAATCAGAGAAGTTTACCGGTGAGTTGAGGTTGAATGACTGGTCAGTCTGCAAAGACTTCGGGGAGTTGAGACGCACTCCGTTGAGAGCACGATTGAACTGGCATGTCACGGGTATCTTGGGATCGGCCGCAACGTCATTCTCATTTCCTGACTTTACCAGTAGGCCAACTGCCCAGGGCGTCGGCCAATCGGTCCCCGTCGGCGGCGGGTGAGGACCGATTGAAGAGGGCTGGGGAATGTGTGCCAGCTGAGCGTACGGAAGATCAAATTCGACTCGCATGGAAAGGCGTATCGCGAGGGGGACTACATTCGATCCGGGAACTACGCAAAGGTTGATCAGCGCTGGAATCGGCGCTGGCGAAGTCGGCGCACGGTAAACGGCAAGCCCCAGCCCTTTGCCATCGGCATAGGCGAGGGTCTTGTTGTCAGGATGGCTGGGAATCGCTGCGCCCTGTTTCATGCTACCCCAGCCATTGGTATCGAGCGATGGAGCGAGGTTACCGTGGCTGAAATCGATTGTGTAGGTGGTTACTGGCGGCATCTGTCGCTCCGGTTGATTGCTTCGGAGGAGTCTGGCCAATGACTCGTTCAGTAGCCAGGCGCTCCGCCCTTGTTGCAGTGCCCGCCCGCGGTAAGCGGGTCATGGCAAAGGACAGGCCTTGGCAGGGTCGTATGCCACGCGTGCCCCGTTGTCGATCGGCTGTCCGTCGACCGTAAGCGTATTGCCAGCCCCCGCTGGATGTGAGTACCAGACATCCTTCCACGCTATGTCGCCGCCGAGAGCAACGGTATAACTGGAATTCTTGAGGGCCGGCCCTGACTGCAAACCCAGCGCCGTGGTGTGTCTGCTGAGAGAGACGAGCATACCGTTCTGGCAGCTGCCCGTCATCGCGTTTCCCTTGAGCGAGACATCTATATCGCCGCGAAGCATCGTATTGACGACGGGAAATCCGGCTTCGAGGATTAGCCCGAATCGGTTGTTCGCCAACTCGTTGTCCTGAGCCACAACACGTACCGATCCGATGACGTCGGGTGCCCCCAGACCAATTGCCGCGATACGAAGTCCCACGCCTACCGGGGTTGCCTGATGATTGCGGACCTCGTTGTTCTTCACCGTCGCTGTTACCAAGGCGGAAGCGGGCAGGACGTACTGCTCCACCGACAGCGGAACGGGGAGCAAAATCGCCGGCCAGATGAGAATGCCCGGAATGCCGCCCGGTCCGACATCGCGATTGTTGGTGACTTGATAGTCGCCAGGACCGAACAGGCAGAATCCGCAGCTTCCACCCAATCCCTTCACATAGTTTTTGTCGAGGGTTGCGGTCATGGCTCGCAGCTCGAGCGATTCGGTGAAGTTGCTCTCGAACTGATTCCCCCGAATGACGAGATCCCTTGCTCGCATACCGAAGATCGCCTGTCCTCCGATTACGGCACCCGCTGCAGCATTGCCCGACTGAAAGACGAACCCTTCGATCACGCTGCCGTCGCCCCGCGGTCCATCCGGGTGCGCATTCACCACGATCAGGTCTTCCGCCTGTTTGAGCAGTGGGTTGCCTATGCCCAGAACACTGATCAACCCCGGATTGGCTACCAGCGTCGTGGTCGGAACGCCCGCGACAGCAGAGCTGTCCGTCCCGGTAGCACGTCCACTCTTGTCGACCGGCATCACGAAGGAGCCGAGGAGCGTCAGATCAGGGACGTCGAGTACCAGCGGAAAGCGCTCGAAGGTGGGATCCGCCGACTCCTTGATGCTTCCCTGGAATACCCCGGCTACAACGGCGATGGTGATGCGGCACGATGCGGTTGAGGTTTCATTGCGCGCGATCCGGATGGCGCGGGCGAATGCGACCGCATCGCCGATGCGAGAAAAGTGAATTGAGTCGCCAATCGCCAGGCTCTTCTTGTCGACGATTAGACGGGCGACATAGTCGCCATGGCCGCGGTGCCCCGGAAGCTCTGATGCGCGAATGTCGAGCAAGCTCCCGGTCGATCCCGAGATATGGCATATGGAGAGTTGTTCTCCGGTTGGCGACGTAACGGGATCGCTGCACGAGGTCAGCAGAGCGGCAGTGACAGCAGCGCCCAGGAATGCAGCGACCCTAGGCATCCTCGATCTTGCTCTGCACGAAATTCTTCTCATTCCTGCGTGCATTTTTTCTCCAGAGTATCGTTTGCAACCCAAACCTGACGACAGGCGCTCATCGCGCCGTCAGAGTTCGATCAGAGTTCGCTCAGAGTTGCGATTTCTTGATGCCGTCGGGCTCGACCCCTAGGTTGACTTCGTGACTACCACCTCGGCCGAGGCAGCGGCGGTGCCTCGACTTCGTCTACGGACGTTCGGAACGCTCCAGCTCATCGGAGGGGCCCAGGGCACGATTCTCGGCGATCATGGACACCAACGCCGGAGGCTGGCCCTGCTCGCTGTGTTGGCGGCGGCCGGGGAACGCGGTCGTAGCCGCGATCAGCTGTTGGGCCTTTTCTGGCCCGACGTCTCGCAGTCGCGCGCGCGACATTCGCTCGAACAGCTGCTGTACGCGATTCGCACGTCGCTGGATGGCGACGTATTCACGGCAGTTAATCCACTCCGGCTGAATTCGGCATTCATCAGTAGCGATGTGGGTGATTTTGCAGCTGCTCTCGAGCGCGGAGACATCGAGAACGCGGTGGAGACTCATGACGGTCCGTTCCTCGAGGGATTCTATCTGAGCGACGTGCCGGAATTCGAGCAGTGGATGGACGCTGAGCGCGGGCGCATCGAACGCAGCTATACGGAAGCGCTGGAACGTCTCGCGAAGAGGGCAGAAGATGCAAAGGATTACGCAGCGGCGGCCCGGTGGCTGCAGAAGCTGATCGACGCGGATCCAGTCAGCAGCAAGCCTGCGGTGAGTTTGATTCGCGCGCTGATGAACGCCGGAGATCACGCAGCGGCGTTGAGATACGCCGAACGTTACGAGGCGATCGTGGCAAAGGAGCTCGGAACGAGCGTAGGCCCTGTGATCGCTGGGGTCGTCGCTGAAGTGCGCGCGCGATCAAAAGCAGAGTCGGTCCTCGTTCGCGGCACCGCCCCGTCGCCGAAACCACTTCGAGCGAGCGGCTCAACCAGTCCAGAAACGCGCGATCAGGCTCCCGTCGACCCGGGCGGTCTGCGCGCGGCGGCACCAGCCACGCAGGTCACCGATGAGCCGGTGGCGCACCGAGGCGAATCAGTCCCACATCGGTTCGTGGCCGGGCGACGCGCGGCGCTCTACGGCATTGCTGTGCTCGCGGTGGCCACGCTCGTTGTCGCTGCCTGGTGGCTGCGACCTCACGCCGCAAACGGTTCCGCACCTGCGATGACTGCTCGGTCAATTGCTGTGCTACCCCTCGCTAACCTGAGCGGCGATCCTCGCGATGCAGGTATGATTGACGGGCTCAGTGAGGAACTGACCGACGTGCTTGCAAAGATCGATCGTCTGCGGGTGGTCGCTCCTACATCCGCGTTTGTTTTCAGGAACAGCAAACTCGAAATGCGCCAAATCGCGGACAGTCTGCACGTGTCCCACATTCTCGAGGGCGGCGTCCAGAAAATTGGCCAGAAACTTCGCGTTCAGGTGCGCCTCGTCGATGGGCGCGACGGTTCCGCTCAATGGTCACAAACGTACGACCGCGAGCTAAAGGACATCTTCCTGGTTCAAAGTGAAATTGCCGGTGCGGTAGCCAGAGAGCTTGACCTTCGACTTGGCGGACGCACTGTAGATGCGTTGCGCCGCGGGCCAACCCAGAACATCGGGCGTACGAGCTCTACCTCCGCGGCAACGACCCTGCTCTCTACCGGAGCGACAGCAGTGCACGTTTGGGCCTGGAGTACTTCAAGCAGGCCATCGCGCTCGATTCGGCGTACGCAGCCGCTTACGCCGGTTTGGCACGCATGTATATCAGGCTCCTCAAGGGCGAGAGCCCGGCGCCCTCAAGTCACGAGCTCTACGTCCTTGCCAGGGAAGCCGCGTTGAAAGCTTTGGCGCTGGATGATTCCCTGGCCGAGGCGCACGCCACCGTCGGCCTGATGCGGTTGGTGGGGTACGATCTTTTGGGCGCCGAGAACGAGTTGAAACGCGCAGTCGCGATGGATCCGGGCGATTCTCCCACGCGCGAATGGCTCGGCTTCGTTTACCGCTGGACCCAACGCCCGGCGGATGCCCGGGCTGAGGCGTATCGCGCAGTGGAAAACGACCCGTTCTCGCCCAGCGCGCAAGCTGAATTGGCGCTCGCGCTCTGCACGAACGGCCAGTATGCGCAGGGTCTGGCGCGCTTGAAGCGGATTGAGGCGGTTCAACCGCCCCTGCTTCGAGCTACGCTGTACGCTGGCTTATGCCACGTGATGAACAAGGACTGGGCGGCAGCCGTCGCGACGCTGCGTCAGGCCCGGGGAATCCAAGGCCACGCGTTCCTGGGGTATGCGCTTGCGCGGGCAGGCCAGCGGCAGGAAGCACTGGCAATCCTGGCAAACCTTATTAATCGCTGGGAGCGCACCAATCACCGCGCCTTCGAGGTTGCTGTCGTACAGACCGGACTGGGCAACCATGATCAGGCATTCGAGTGGCTCAACCGATCGATAGACGATTTCTCGCTTCCGCTCCAGGGCGAAATAATGCTGCCGCTGTTCGACGAGTTGCGCGCAGATCCCCGCTTTGAAAGACTGCGCCGGCGGCTCCGACTTTAGAGCCCACCGGAGTGGGAGCTGTAGCCGAGGGCCGATTACAGAAATAGAGACGCAAGCAGGCCCGGCGTATTAGGAAGAAAAGCCTCGAATCTTCGCTTCGTCATAACTTAGAGGTAAGGTCATCTCAACTTACCCCATGCCGCGTCCGCACGTGTGCACCAGCATCAGCCCTGTTTTGCACCGCAGTTGACACCCTTTCGAGCTTCGGACGCGCGTAGCGTAGCGAGCTTGACTGACACTCGACTTCGACTTCCGGCCACCGATCATGGCTTTACCAAATCGTCGGGCATATGTTTTTCGCCTTGTGCACGGTTGTCTCCCGAACCCCCACTCACTAGGAGCTCCGAATGAATGGATCACGCTGGCTGACTGCGGCGGCCGTTGGAATGTTTGGTATCGTGGTTGCAGGCGCTCCATCCACAGGTCTCGCCCAAGCCGCCGCGATGAAGCAGGCGTCCGCTAATCCGCCGGTGATGATTGTATCCATCTACCGAATCGCAACGGGCAAGCAGCTGGATTTTCTAAAATACATGGCTCAACTCGATGCGGTGTCGAAAGAAGTCGGGATCCCGGCGCAACAGCTGTACGCGCATCTCGACGGAGATTCGTGGGACTACGTCTCAATCCGC
>JBBQYO010000179.1:0-6524 GCA_038208605.1 Gemmatimonadales bacterium
GCTCCTTCTGTTCGAATATGTGCACATGACGCTGGCGAGCGCGGCGTTCGGCACCTGGGCGCCGGGCTGGCACTGGACGTACTTCGTTCTGATGTCTGCGGTAATAGTTCTTGCCCGTAGCTTCCTGCTGATGACGGGAGCGAATCGTACGGCAACCTTCATCGCACTCGCGCTGTGGGCTACGATGGGGCCGGTGGCCGAAGGCTGGATCAAGCCGACTGGCGAGCCGATCGCGCTGATTTTTCTCCTGGTCGCGTTGCGCCTGGCGCTGAACTTTTGCGATGCTGCTGACTGGAAGCGGCGCGCGATGGTGGTCGCAGCGTGCGCAGTCGGAATTGTTTTCGCAAAAGAGCTGCTGGTCGTTCTACTGCCTGCGGGATGGCTCGTGTCGCGCCTGCGCTTGCGAGACAGGAATTGGGAGTGGGCCGCGTGGACTGAGCGGGACACTTTTCTGCTCACGGTTGTTGGGGTGTCGCTGATCGTCGCTCTGATTCCAGTTGCCTACGTGTTCGCCCACGCGCCAAAAGACAGCTATTCATCGCAGGACGGAATTGCGCGGCCATGGATGGTGACGCTCGAGAGAATCGAAATGGTTCTTGTGCCCGCGGTTCCCCGGCTGCGACGGCTGATGAACATTTTCGCCGATCCGGGCTTCACGCTTCTGCTGACTTTGCCAAGCCTGTTGTGGATTCGCCTGATCATCGGTGGAGTTGCGACCGGTCCGCGAAAGCGCATCATGTGGCCGCTCGTCATCGCGGCAGTCTGGGTCACGTTTGGAGTCGCCGCGTATTTTCCGTGGCTGACCCGAGCAGGGTATTACATGCTGCCGTTCGCACTCGGAACCATGTTCGCTGCCGCGCATACATTCACGTTGTTGCTGGAGAAAAGCAGATCGGCAAAATGGGCGTGCATTGTGGTGTCGGGCATACTCATCGCTGGAACGTCACTCGAAGCGCGCACGATTCTCTACCAGCACCAGCAGCGGGCACAGCTCAACGCCGAGCTGATCGACAGAATTGGAATGGCCGGTGGTGCGACGAGACTGATTGCAGCTACCGCGAACCCCACTTCCGCGCGCGACGGCTGGGCGAGCCACTTGAAGGGATTCGGATCGGCAGCCAATGGAATGAAGGTCGCCGAAGCACGCGACATGCTGTGCGCGGACGCGAAGCGGGCGCTCGCGACGGAGCCCGGTGTGATCGTTGTGGGCGCGACGTCGGGTTGCGGCGCACTGTTCCATGATTCGGATTTCGTTTCTGTCACTGTGCCGTCGTGGCAATGGCCTGAGCTGTGGCACAGGAATATGGTGGAAGGACGGATGTACATCTCGGTCTCTCAATCTGCCCCATCGAAGTCACGAGGCGTTACGCCATGACCGCGTCAGCCGCGGTGATAGACTGCGAGGAGCGAGAGCCGTTCGTTAGCCGTTGGGCCGGTTGAGGCTGTTCTCAGTCGAGAAACCGGCCGGATATCTTTTTTTCAGCTTCTCTACGTTCATGCTGGCGATCTCGCTCAGTCCGAGACCGATACCACGCGCGCCCATCGCACAGTACCAGAGAATGTCTCCGAGTTCCTTCGCGATCTTGTCACGCGTTGCATCATCGAGCGGATGTCCGTGAAACATGATCTTCTTTACATGATCGGCGATCTCGCCTGATTCACCTGACAATCCGAGTGCGGCACTATTGAGCATCGTGTGGGGGCTCGACAGGCTCTCCGGCGAAGCCGTCCGCAGCGCGAGCTCCTGGTAAGCTTCGAAGTCCTCAAATTCGCTCATCTGACCGCCGCTGATCTTGCGACACCCTTGATTGCCCCGAACATTCCGAGTGCGTAGTGCTCGGGAGATTTATCATCATCCTTGAAGTAGCAGCCGATAAGGTACTCGCGGCCTGGTACCACATCGAACGTCAGCTTACCGAGAGGGCTCTGGCCGCCGTACGCGTGCAGCACGCCAAGACTCTCGCCCAAAAGCGAGTCCACCCTTGCACTTTTTTTCTCAGCCGCCTGCAGCCTCGCGAGCGTAACACCTTTTGCGAGCACGTCGATACTGAGCTCATGGCGGACCTTGCCAACGTTCCTGAACACTATCGTATGCGATCCTGCGGCGAGCTCATGCGGGTATCTGAAAGCATACTCGCTGGCCAACACCGTATCCTCCCTGACCGCGGCCGACGGCGCGCGAACGGGGAGCCTCGAGACGTTTATCCGGGTATACATGCCCATCGCGAAATGCCGTTGCGCGAGCGGCGAATCGCGGAAGATGCAAATGACTGCCAGCGTCGAGCCGGGTGTCGCGTCGGTGATCAGCTGCGAGTAACTCGACTCTCCGGGCTCGGCGAAAAGGACACCGACCGTGCCTTCGATAAGTGGCCGCACCGTAATCCCTTTCTGAACGGCCTTCACGTAGTCATCGACCGACACACCGGGCTTGAGGCGGGCGACGTTTAGCTCGTGACGGTGCTTGCCCTGATTGACGAACCGAAACGCAATTCGGCCTGGCGGTACCTGAGCCGGGGCCGTGAAAGCGTAGTCAGTGCCGACGACGGTAACGATCGGTGTGGCGGATGGAGACCACGCCGCAAGAAACCCGGTGCTAAGCAGCCCCAACCCCGCGAGCGGGCCTCGGATCATCAGAGGCTCACCAGAGCGTCGTATGTCTCGGGCCTTCTGTCGCGATAGAACTGCCACGTATTTCGCACCTCACGAATCTTGTCGAAGTCCAGCTCGGCCGTTACGAGCTCCGTCTTGTCGCGACTCGCCGTGGCGAGGAACTGGCCGCGAGGGTCGCAGAAATAACTCTGGCCGTAAAACTCACCGATGTCCCACGGCTGTTCGTGACCGACTCTGTTGATTGCACCAATGAAGTAGGCGTTCGCGACGGCGTGAGCCGGCTGCTCCAGCTTCCACAGATATTCCGAGAGACCCGCGACCGTTGCCGACGGATTGAACACGATCTCGGCCCCATTCAATCCCAGCGCGCGCGCGCCTTCAGGAAAATGGCGGTCGTAGCAGATGTACACGCCAACGTCAGCGTACGCTGTCTTGAAAACCGGATAGCCCAGATTGCCGGGCTTGAAATAGAATTTTTCCCAGAAGCCGGGCGCGACGTGCGGAATGTGGTTTTTTCGATATTTGCCGAGGTATGATCCGTCAGCGTCAATGACGGCGGCCGTGTTGTAGTAAACGCCCGGAGACTCCTCTTCATAAATCGGAACGACGATCACCATGCTGTGCCGCTTTGCGACTTCCTGCATGAGCTTCGTTGTCGGCCCATCAGGAATCTTTTCAGTCGAATCGTACCACCTCGTCGTCTGCTCGGCGCAGAAGTAGGGGCCGGTGAAAATCTCCTGCATGCAGATGATCTGAACGCCTTCGCTCGCCGCCTGCTCGATCAGCGGGAGATGCTTCGCGATGTTGGCCTCGCGAATTGTTTCGAGAGGTTCGCTCGTGCTGCAAGCATGCGTGGCCTGAATCAGTCCACACTTTACGATTTTCGACATTCGGATTTTTCCTGTCTCAGCTTTCGGTGATAGGGTGGTTCCACGCGGGTGCACTGGCGGTGACGCGGGCTGACCCACGCATCAAAATAAGGTAGAAGACGAAGCTCAGCGCGAAGGTGACGAACCAGGCGTACGTGTAAACCCGGTCGAAAATATTCGGATTCGCAATCTGACCGCCCGGGGTTGTCGCCGCATGCAGGAATCCGGGCACGACTGGAAGAACGCCGAGAACAAGCGATGCAATGGCGCGCCAGTTGATGCCGTTCGAATAGGTGTACCTGCCCTTCAGCGCGAACAGGTCATGAATATCCAGCTGCTGCCGCTTCACGATCCAGTAGTCCGCAATCAGAATGCCCCCAAGCGCGCCCATCAGGCTCGAGTATCCGAGGAGCCAGGTGAAGATGTACGCGGACGCGTCTGAGTAGAGCTTCCACGGCATCATCAGAATTCCGATTACCGCGGTGATCAGGCCGCCGGTTACATAGCTGATCTTCCGCGGACTCAGGTTCGAGAAATCATTGGCCGGTGACACGACATTCGCTGCCATGTTCGTCGTAAGCTGAGCCGCGAGAATCACGAGCGCGCCAACGACGATGACCCATGCGCTTCCGATCTTCGTGATGAGCTCGACCGGATCCCACACCGCTTTCCCGAAGATCACGATCGTGGCGCTCGTGACGGCGACACCGATAAACGCGAACAGCACCATCGTCCCCGGCAGGCCGAGAGCCTGGCCGAGAGCCTGCGACCTCTGGCTTTTTGCGTAACGCGTGAAATCGGGAATGTTGAGCGAGAGTGTTGCCCAGTAGCCGACATTGGCGGTGAGAGCGGCAGGGAATAGCGTCCAGAACGGCGTCGATCCCTGCTGGAGCCTCACTGAGCCAGAGAGGACGTTGCCTAGTCCGCCGCCATTCCTTATCGCCCAGATCAGAAGCGCGATTCCGCCGCCGAGCAGAAGCGGTGCAGACCAGCTTTCGAGGATCTTGATGCCTTCGGTTCCGTGGAGAATTATGTAGACCTCAATCGCCCAGAAAATCGCGAACGAAACTCCACTGTGGATTCCAACCGCCGCCCATCCCGGCCACACGGCATTGATCAAGGCGTCGAGTGCGAGAGCGCCGATCCATGTCTGGATTCCGAACCAGCCACACGCGACAATCGCCCTTAGAATCGCAGCGACGTTCGCGCCTCTCACGCCAAAGCTCGCTCGGCACAGTACTGGGAACGAGATACCGTACTTCGTTCCGGCATGCGCGTTGAGAATCATTGGCAACAGCACGATCAGGTTGCCGAGCAGGATGGTTCCGAGTGCCTGGTACCACGTCATACCCTGTTGCATCAGGCCTGACGCGAGAGTGTACGTCGTGATCACCACCGTCATTCCTATCCACAGCGCGGCGATGTTGTACGTAGACCACGTGCGACGCGACAGCGGCGTCGGCGAAAGATCCGCATTCCACAGCGGACTGCCGGAGAGCTCTTTATCTAATTTTTCGGATGTGTGCATTGCTCGATTGTCGATGTCGCCAGGCTGGAGGCCGTGCGCTCGAAGAGCTCCGGCTAACGGCTTCTGCGCCCATACCCCGTGGCACCGAACGGACTGTGAACCGAGAGGCCCAGGTCGAAGCTGAAGTAGTTCACCCCAACAGTCGATGTTGCGCCTGAAGCGTTCACACCGGGCACTTTGTATTTGAAGTTCTGACCGATGTAGCGCGCCTGCGGAGTGATGCTCAGCAGTCCGAGGAAGCCAAAATCGAGACCTACACCGATTTCGTACCCGGGCTTACGGTCTGTCTTCAGCTCGGTCGATTGGCCGCTTCCATATCCGCCCTGCAGCTCGTTGAACGTCACGCCGCCTTTCACGAATGGTCGTGCAATCGCGACGCCCGGCGCGAGAAGTTTGACGCCTGCCGTTACCCCCTGAAGTTTGTACTTGCCGTCCGAATTACAGGTGTTGCTGGCGCAATCGAAGTTGATGTGATCGAAGCCGGCATAGATACCGGCCGGTCCAAGTTGAATACCGGCGTCTGCCCCGTAACCAAAGCCTGACTTGGCAGCGTCGAGCACTGTCGAGCTGCCGGTCGTCTCGTTGCTGAAATCACCGGTGGGGAATGCCCCGCCCCCGCGGAGACCGAAATAGATACCCTGCGCACCGGCCTGTGACGAGGCAACGACAACTCCGGCCAAAACCATTGCTGCGCGGATCGATCGCTTCATTCTCTCTCCAGTCGCAAGGGATGATGTGGTAGGGCTGCTCGGACACAACTCAATACGGGTGGCACGCCCGCCGTGTCAATGGATGGGGCGCTATGCAGTTGCTGCAGCCACCGCGGGGATGTGTTCGCCTCGATCTTTGCTGGCTTCGGTCGTACGAGGGAGAACGAGTGTGAACGTCGAGCCCTTGCCCGGCACACTCTCGACAGAAAGATCACCTCCCATTCGCCTCGCGAAGTCCCGGCTGATGGTGAGCCCGAGACCAACTCCGTCGCGTGGCTGGCTAAGCCCGCGGCCAAGCTGCACGAACGGCTCGAACACGCGCGCTGTGTCGTCGTCTCTTATGCCGATGCCCGTATCTGTCACGCGGACGCGGACGAGAGTCTCGGTCGCCTGACATGACACCGTTATGCGGCCTGGTGGAGTAGTGAACTTTACGGCGTTCGTCAGCAGGTTCACGAGAATCTGCTGGGTCTTGTCGGGATCGGCGGTCACCACGATATCGGCACTGCAGCCGCGGTATGAGTACTCGATGCCGGCGTCTTTCATCTGAGGCGTGAGCAGAGTCTCGACGTCGCGCATGATCTCGTCGAGAGACACTTCACGCGTGTGAAATTCCATCTCGTGTGCATCGAGCTTCGCAAAGTTCAAAACGTCTTCGATGAGACCGAGAAGATATACGTGAGCTTTCTTGATTCGCTCGAGATCCGCCTGCTGCTCATCTGTAACCGGCCCGCGAAGTCCGAGCTGAATCAGCTGCACGTAACCGGAGATTGCGTTGAGCGGAGTGCGAAGCTCGTGACTCATCGC
>JBBQYO010000180.1:0-6523 GCA_038208605.1 Gemmatimonadales bacterium
ATGAGGTAGCGCGAATCGTAAGCGTAGGTGGACGAAGTAAAGAGCGAGAAGAGGCCCCACTCTGAAGCGGAACCCCCCGTGTTCTGACCGGTCGTTCCGCCGTAGTTGAGATACTGAAACGGCGCGGACGCAAAGTCATAACGCTGTCTCGATCCGCCGAGCGAGGAAGCATAGTTCGTGATGTACTCCGTTCCCGCGAGAGCTGTGAATCCGTTCTTCGCCGTGTTCTTCGCGTAATTGAGCGTGTTGTTCCAGGTGACGGTAGTCTCCTGCCCCCGGTCTTCGTTCAACGAGGTCGGACGGTTGATTCGCCCGAATCCGTCGGTGGCATTACCTCCACCACCATTGTCTCCGAAGTTCTGCGCGAACGCCTTGTTGTGCGACAAGCTCAAGTCCAGTCCAACGTTGGTCCTGAGCTTGAGCGCGTCATTCTTCATCAGCGAATATTCGGCGAACACGTCACCGAAAGTCTTGAAGTTGTCGCGCTTGTCGCTCGTAAACGCCGCGAGAGCAACTGGATTCGAGCTGAATTCGAATATGTTTTTCGAGTTGTCCCAGTTCGGTCCGAAAAATGGAAGGTCTGTGTATGGATCAGACGCGGAATATGTAGGATCTGTCGGGCTTTTTAAAACGCCGATGATCGGAGGCCGGATCAGCGCGTGACGGATGATTCCCGGTGCGTCGCCCTTCGATGAAAGCTTGTCCTGTGCCGCGTAGGAAAGCTGCAGGTTCGTCCCGACGTTCAAACGCTTATTCAAGGCCGCGTTTACGTTGGTGCGGAAGTTCATCCGCTGATATACGTCATTGTTGAAAATGACGATGCCGTCCTGTTTATAGAGTCCAGCGGATGTCAGGTACTTGATCTTGTCAGTGCCGCCACTGGCGTTGAATTGCAGATTCTGCGAGCGGCCGGTTTCGAATAACGCGTTGAGCCAGTCCGTGTTGGCGAGGTCGGTTCTCGTTTTGGCAACTGTGTACGGGTTGGTGCCGGAAAACCCTGAGTTCGCCCAGGCCTCTTCCACCTTGTCCAGGTACTGACTGGCGTTCAGCAGCGTTGGCAGGTTGGCGACCCGCTGAACACCACTATAGTAGTTGACCTCGGAGACCGACTTCCCGGCCTTTCCAGCCTTTGTCGTGATGACAATCACGCCAGCGGAGGCTCTCGATCCGTAAATCGAAGCGGCTGCGGCATCCTTGAGGACGGTCAGCGTAGCCATGTCGGCGGGATTCAGGAAAGAAATGTCGCGGGTTGGCACTCCATCGACGATGAACAAGGGACTGTTGTTGCCAATCGTCCCCTCACCCCGGATGCGAATGCTGATGTCTTCTCCCGGTGCTCCGGTGCTTTGCGTGATCTGCACGCCGGCGACCTGGCCCTGGAGAACCTGCGCGACGTCAGCGACTCTTCGGGACTCGAGATCGGCGACATCTACCGTCGAGACTGCACCGGTGATGTCGGACTTTCTCTGCGTCGAGTAGCCGACCACGACGACCTGATCGAGGAGTGAGGCGCTGGCAACGAGGGCAAAGTCCACCGTCGCGATAGCACCAGTGCCGATTGTGATGTTGCGGACCTGTGGTGCGTATCCAATCAGGCGCGCACGAACTGCTCGCGTGCCGGCGGGAACGTTACCGATGCGAAAGCTTCCATCAGCTCCGGTGAGCGTTCCGCGACCGGTCCCTTCCACTAAGACAGCGGCGCCGGAGATGGGCTGGTGGGTCGTACTGTCAACCACCCGCCCGGTAATCGTACCAGCTGGTGTCTGTGCGCCAAGCGCAACGGAACAAAAGATCCCGATGAGTGCGGGAAGGAAACGGCGAACGGTTGTCATCAGGTGCACTCGGTAGGTAGGGGGGACGAGCGTCTCAACTTTTTGGTGATTACTTGCCCACATACTCCGCCCCGGCAATCCGCAAGTCAAGGAAAATCGAGAGACCTCTCGCGCGAGAGGACGATGTTGAGAGTTTTGCGGGATCGCGGTCTGCACACCGGGAGGAAAAACACACTCGTCGCGTTGCGACAACGGTGCAGCGATTACAATCCGCGGAGCGGTTCGCTCGCCGAGTCAAAACATTTGTAACTAACTGGCGGCTGAATTTGCATAACCTGCAAAAGTGCAGAGGCAGGCTGAAACGCGAAGCGCGCACCCGGACGTCTCCAAAAAGGGACGTTCAAATGTGCGCGCTTTCACTGTTTGCATCACCGCCACTCATTTTGAGAGCGGTTTCGTACACAGGCCCGGCAGGAATCGAACCTGCAACCGCCGGTTTTGGAGACCGGTGCTCTACCAATTGAGCTACGGACCTACAAGCCGTTTTGCATCGAGCTCCCAAAACTCTCATGAAGCTTGAAGCGGGAGGGTGGCTGACGGGAATTGAACCCGCAACCCCCGGTGCCACAGACCGGTGCTCTAACCGATTGAGCTACAGCCACCATGTGCTACTGCAACGTGTCCTGCGTCCTGCATGTTAACCGCAACAGAAGGGTGAATCAACCGCGCGGACGGCGCGGAACAGACTCAGTCCTTCGCGCGATCCATGTACTCGCCGGTGCTCGGATTCACGCGAACCTTCTCGCCTGTCTTGATGAACTCCGGCACGTTGATCGTCACGCCATTTTCCAGCTTCGCCGGCTTCGAGGACGCATTCTTCGTCGCCGTCTTCATCACGGCAGAAGTTTCGACGACTTCAAGCGTCATCGAGTTCGGAAGATCGATGCCGATCGGGCGGCCGTTGTAATACTCAGCCTGGATCTTCATGCCCGGCTGCATCCACTGAGCGTTGTCGCCAAGTGTCTCTTCGTCCATCTCGAGCTGGTCGTAGTTCTCCGTGTTCATGAAGTGGAATGTATCTCCACCCTGATACAGGAACTCCAGATCATGCGTCTCCATCGCCGCCTTTTCGATTGTGTCGGCAGCGCGGAATCGATGCTCGAAGTTCGAGCCCGAGCGCAAATTCTTGAGCTTCGCCTGTACCATCGCACGAAGATTACCAGGCGTGTGATGACGGAACTCGATCACGCGACACGGGTCGCCCTCGAATACCAGCACCATGCCTCTGCGGATCTGTGTTGCGGGAAATGCCATCGTCCTGACCCAATAAATAAGCGCCGCCCTTTCATCCTCCACCGGGAGAATGCCGGACGCGGCGTGTGTGTCGTGCGCTGCCCTGACGTCAATTCAAAGCAAGCCCTGGAATTTAACCTTTAGCAGGCTTTCCGTAAACCTCTCGAACCACCGGTTCGAGAGCCCGCCAGATGTTGTCAGCAACAATCGGCTCGCCCTTCTCGTTCGGATGAACTCCGTCGGCCTGATTCAGGTCGGCCTTACCCGCGACCCTGTCGAGGAGAAACGGAACGAGCACCACATTGTTCGCCGACGCAACCTTGGCGTATGCCTTCCGGAATCTGTCGGTATAGGCGCGGCCAAGATTGGGCGGCGCCTGCATCTCGACGATCATCACCTTCGCCCTCGGCTGTGCCGAGCGAATCTTCGCGACGATTTGCTGAAGATTGTCCTTCAGCGTGTCGGGATCGAGCGCGCGAAGCGCGTCGTTGCCACCCGTCTCGAGAACGACGATGTCCACCGGCCGCTTGAGCGTCCAGTCGATTCGCCTCACGGCACCAGCGGAGGTCTCGCCAGAAAGTCCCGCATTGATCGCAACGATCGGAGTGCCGCTCGCCGCCGCGCGCTGCGATACGAGATTCGGAAATGCCTGCTTCGTATCGGCAAGACCATAACCAGCCGTGAGGCTCGTACCAAAGAACAGTACGGTAACTTTAGTGCGGGACGAATCCGGGTTACCGGCTGGTCCGTACGCATCGGTCTGCGGCCTGGTTCCCCGGGGCGCATCCGCAACACGCGAATCGATCGCCTCACTCGGCACCTTTTCTACCTTTGGTGCTGAAGTGCACGCGGCCAACGCACCCAGAAAAACAATCATCAGAGTCTTCATGCTCATTGCAAGGGAAGTTACAAGGGAATATCGAAGTGGTGATCAGCAGATCGCGGTTTTGCGGAATGTCTCGTTCACGATACCCCAGGGTGCGTTCGTGGCAATCGTCGGACCCTCTGGCAGCGGAAAGACTACTCTTCTCGGATTGCTCGCAGGTCTCGATACACCGACGCTAGGCCAGGTGATCCTCGACGGGAACGACCTGACGAAGATGAGCGAGAACGAGCGAGCGCGGCTTCGCGGCGAAAAAGTGGGTTTTGTGTTCCAGAGCTTTCAGCTCATTCCCACACTCACCGCACGCGAAAACATCCAGGTGCCGCTGGAGCTTCAGGGCGCCGACGGAGCTGCTGCACGCGCCGACGATCTCCTCGATCGCGTTGGGCTGAAAGCGCGTGGACATCACTTTCCCATGCAGCTTTCGGGCGGAGAACAGCAGCGTGTTGCGATCGCGCGCGCATTCGCGAACAACCCGCGAATTCTCTTCGCTGACGAGCCGACCGGAAACCTCGACGCCGCAACCGGAGCACGCGTTTTCGAGCTTCTTGAATCACTTAACCGCGAATCGGGATCGACCATCGTTCTCGTGACCCATGATTCAGTGCTGGCCGAGCGTGCATCGCGCACCATTCGCCTCGCCGACGGAAACGTAGTTGGCGATACCGAGGCTGCGGCTTGACGAGCCCCTCGGCGGGTTACAACGTCCGCGCTTCGTTCAGCCAACTCGCCGGTCTCACGTGGCGCGAGAGCAGAAGCGCACGACGGCGGCTGCTGCTATACATGTCGGCCATCTCGCTGGGTGTCGCCGCACTGGTCGCGATCGATTCTTTCGCTGACAACGTCACGCGGTCGGTGCGCGAACAGTCACGCGCTCTCCTTGGCGGCGACATCTCTTTTGCGTCGGGACGACCGTATACGACTGAGCAAAAGGCATTTCTCGATACGCTCGCAAAAAAGAACGGTGCGTCGTACGCCAGAATGGTGACGTTTCCGTCGATGGCGCTGGTGCCCCGCAGCGGAAGCACGCGCCTCGTGCAGGTTCGAGCGGTCAGCTCCAACTATCCATTCTATGGCGAGATCACAACTTCGCCCGCGGGAAAATGGACGTCGCTTGCAACACAGCCCGTCGCTCTCGTCGACCCTTCCCTGCTCGTCTCGCTGAATGCGCGCGTTGGTGACACGATCACACTCGGACTCGGTCGCTTTACGATCGGGGCAACTCTGACGAATGTGCCAGGCAGCGCCGGCGTCGCAGAAATAATCGGTCCCCGCGTTTTCATTCCCGAGCGGTATCTGCCGGAGACACAGCTTCTCGTATTTGGAAGCACTGCCGAGTATGGGGTGCTTGCAAAGCTTCCGGCGAAAGCGAATCCGGACAAGCTCATCGGCCCGGAGAGACCGAAGCTTGAAAAAATGCAACTCAGGGCGCGCACGGTGACGCAGAGCGAAGAGAATACCACGGAGGCTATCAAGCAGCTCAGCCAGTTCATCGGGATTGTCGGACTCGTTGCACTTCTGCTCGGGGGCGTTGGAGTGGCCAGCGGTGTTCGCGCATTTGTGTCTCGCAAAATTGACACGGTGGCGATCCTTCGCTGCCTCGGCGCATCGAGCGGACAGGTTCTCGCGATGTATGTCGCTCAAGCTGCCGCGATGGGTTTGATCGGAGCGCTCGCGGGAGCGGCCCTGGGAGTTGCAGTGCAGTTCGGATTGCCGTCGGTATTTGCCGATTTCCTGCCGGTGGACGTCGCGGTGACTCTCGAGCCCGCGGCGATTCTCACCGGGATCGCAATTGGCGGATGGATCGCGCTGATTTTTTCTCTGCGGCCGCTGCTCGCGCTCCGAAATGTCTCGCCGCTCCAGACGTTGAGGCGCGACGCAGACTCGGAAGTTCTGAAGATGCGATGGAATGACATCCCGCGTGTCGCGGTAGACGTGGCACTCGCTCTCAGCGTCGTTGCGATAGCGCTTCTGCGTGCGAGCACGTGGCGCCAGGGCCTTGGAATCAGCGGAGCGACGTTTGCTGTCATCGGCATTCTTACGCTGAGCGCAATCCTGCTCTCGTGGGTCGCTCGAAAAGCGTTGCGCGAACGGTGGCCTTATGTCATTCGCCAGGGCGTCGCAAATCTTTACCGTCCGGCAAACCAGACGCGCTCAGTAATTCTTTCGCTCGGTTTCGGCGCTTTCCTCATCACGACGCTCGTGCTCGTTCAATCCAATCTGTTGAAGCAGTTCAACATCAAAGTGGATGAGTCGAACGCGAATCTGGTCTTCTTCGACATCCAGGAAGATCAATTTCTTCCGGTCGATTCGCTCGTTCGCGCGCGTGGCAGGGTTTTGCAGACGGCTCCTGTTGTGACTATGCGCATCGCATCGATCAACGATCGAAGCGTCGAGCAGATAATCGGCGAAGCACGAGAGAAGAGCACCGCTGATTCTCTTGCGAGGGCGAAGCGCGGATTGGAGCCGCTTACGCGCGAAGAACGCAGGAACCAGCAGCGAAACGCGCCTCCGGGACAAGGCGCTGGCCGTCAGGCCGGCCGCCCCGGCTGGGCGCTCAGGCGCGAATATCGAT
>JBBQYO010000181.1:0-6518 GCA_038208605.1 Gemmatimonadales bacterium
TCCATTGTCTCGAAGGTGACACTCCCTTCAGCCACCGGCGAGCTTGCGAACGAGCTTGTCGAGAAATGCGAGCCCATCATAGAATGATCGTGTCCGCAGCTTTTCATCCCGGCCATGCGCATTCGTCTCACCCGGCAGGGAAAAGATTCCGCTGATACCGTAAGTCGGAATCCCCCCGGCTCTCAAATACCGGCCGTCCGTTGCGCCCGTCGACATCACCGGGACGACGGGAATTTTTCCCCACATCGAACCCGTCAGCGCTGTCGCTGCACTCAGAAGCTCCGGGACAATCGGCGCTGTTGCCGTTGGAAAACGCTCTCGCTCGCGTGTCGAGAACGTGATGGCAACTGATGTGTCGGCAAACACGCGCGTCAGCGTCGCCTCCGTCTCTTCGGTAGTCGACGTCGGCACGATCCGGCAGTTCACGTTCGCTGTCGCAGTCTGCGGCAGCGCATTGTTTGCGTGGCCGCCTGCAAGCCGGGTTGCAACACACGTCGTTCGCAGCATTGACGCGTACCGCGGGTCGATCGAAAGCTTCGCCGCTGCATCTGCATCGGATGGATTCGCCACGATCGCGCGCATGGCTGCCGCAACATCGGGCTTCTCGACCTTTGCGGTCTGAGCAAAAAACTCCTTCGATACCGGATTCAGAGAAATAGGAAACGTGAACTTGCCAAGACGCGAAAGCGCATTCGCGAGAGAATAGATCGCGTTGTCGGGACGTGGCACGCTCGAATGACCGCCGGAATTCCGCACCGTGAGCGTGAAGTCCTCCGGCACTTTCTCCGCAGCCTGAATCGAGTTGAAGAGCGGCTGCACATTCATGCCGCTGCCACTGAGCGTGCCCCCGCCACCTTCGTTCAGCGCATAAGCGGCATCGATCAGATCCTTGTGGTCCTTCACGAGCCACTCAGCGCCGTTGTTATCGCCACCTTCTTCGGCTGCCGTCAGCGCGAGAATCAAATCCCGGTCTGGCTTCCATCCTTCAGCTTTGTACTGAAGGAGGTTGGCGACGAATATCGCCGCCATCGCCTTGTCGTCCGATGAACCGCGGCCGTAGAAGAATCCGTTGTCTTCCTGAAGCTCAAACGGATCGCGTGACCAGTCGGACCGAAGAGCCGCAACGACATCGACATGCGCGAGCAGCAGAAGCGGTTTGCGTGTGTTCGCTCCGCCGCGGCCATGGTAGCGGACGACAAGATTTCCCTTCGTCGAATCGCCGGGTGGAATGAGAATCGTGACATCGGCTGCCGGAAATCCGGCGTCGAGAAATCGCTTTGCGACGGCGCGAACGGCACGTGTCGTCGATCCAACCGAGTCCATCGTATTCGTATTGACCAGCTCAGCGTAAACCTCACGCGCGAGGCGTTCGTGCGGTGTGGAGGCAGCGCGTGCGCTCGGTGCCGGCGCTTGTGCGCCCGCCACACGCAGAGCTGCCGTGCAAAGGATCACTGCCGCGGCGAGCACAAACGCCCGAAGGATCTGTCGGTTCGAAATCAATGAGCTCTCCTGTGGGGATACCATACTTTAACGTCCTCTCTTCGGGCGGCAACCGTTGAGGTCTTCAACGATCAATTTGTTCACATAGGGGCCGCCGACTGCTTGGAAAGTCGGCTATGTTCTCCCACTCGCTTGCGTCCGATCGGGCGACGACTGCGACAACTGGCTCCGTATCGCTAAGGTTGCAGACCTCATGCGGAACTCCCGGCTCGATGAAAATGAAGTCACCCGCCTGATTGTCTACTGACAGCGACAAGTCAGGGCCGTACTCGTGCCGCACCCTGCCATCGAGTATGTACAGCATTACTTCGAAGTCTACGTGGATGTGCGCGTACGCAACGCCGCCAGGAGGAATCGTCGCGACGTTCATCGACAATTTTTTCGCGCCGACATTTTTTCCGGAGAGGCCGGTCTTGTATCGAATGCCGTTCCAGCCGCGAGTTGTCGCCGCGCCTCGAATCACGAGGATCCCGGAATCGCCTTCGACGTCTGCGCTGAGGTTTGTGTCGTTGTCTGGCATTGAGATTCTGGCTAGTCCCGGCAACCTTAATCTGCAAATCTCGGCGCGACTGGAGGAAGGGGCGTGGCCGGATCGCGATGACGAGTGACGGGGTAGGCCGCGCCGGTCAGGCCAAAAACGAGGCGCGCGCCATGGCTGACTCGTCGAAAGGCTCGAGCCATCGCAATAACTTCGACACGGCCTGATCCTCGGTGAGAAAATCCCTGACCCGGGAAGGGGTGAGACCAAAGACCTCGTTCGTATGCTCGGCAAGAATCCGCGGGTTGCGGTAGGCAAGCTTGGTGGAGACGCCGCCGACGGACTGCCCCGGATCGCGAAGATGTGAGTACGCTCTGAGCAGTTTCGCGGCAACGACCATGCGCTTCGGCGGCGCAAGACCGGCCGCTTGAAAAGATCGGTAAAGCCGCACGATCGAGACGTTGGCGCTCATGGCGATATCCTGCGCGTTGGGATACCGGTGCGGCTCAGCGAACATTTCCTGCACCGCCTTTGCAATCGCAACCGGGAGCCTGTTCAATCTCGGTTTGAGCGCTTCAATGAACCGTACAGTGAGGGGACTCGACCTCACCTTATCAATCGTCGCGATCATCCGCTCGGCGGAATCGTCATGGGAGTACAACAGAACATGCTCCAGTCCGAGCTTTGACAGCTGAGCTACCGCACGAAAAGCCTTGGCCGTGAGCGGAACGTACGCGATGATCGGGAGAGAGGGATATGCCGCCTGGACTCGCTCGAACTCCGTGGTCTTGCCGGATCCGTCTGTAGAAGGATCGACAATCGCAACGGTTACGGGATGAACGTGAAGCATTTGCTCGAGCTCCGCCCAGCTGGTGGCGACCTCTACTCGCTCGCTGCGGCCGATCACGAACTCAACATGTCGAAGCAGGCGAGGCGGCAGCAGGGCGATGAGCAATGAATGACGGCTGAGAGTGACCATCATCATAATGCTGCAAGTCTTCACACGATAGCGCGGAGTGGCAAAAGAACCGGTAAAATTGATAAGGAAACGACACTTCGTGCAAAGAAAGGAGCATTACTAATGCTCTCCGAGAGGGTAGGCTTTAAGTGTCACCCATCCCCCCGGAGTTCCCATGTCAGTCAAGAAAGCCATCTCCCTCGCCGCACTCGTCTCGGTCGCCGTCCTCTCAGCCTGCTCCGACATCACGGGGCCAACACAGCCAAACGGCTTTTGTCCGATCACCGGCGGCCCAGGAACGTGCGCTGAGATAACTCATTGATTCAGCGTTTGTAGAAATCTGAATCACGCAGACGCGTTTTCGCGGAGGTGGCCAATCACCTCCGCGATTCGCGCAAGCTCGTCACCCGACTCCATCGGCGGCGTGTCGCTTTCACTCGGATTGGAACGGAGTACAGGCGCGGACATTGCCTGGTCGATCTGGAATGCAATCTGGTGAAGCCGATGACTGTCCGCGTAATCGCGCGCCATCTCAAATTCCGCGTCATTGTCGCGCGCGTCAAAGCGCCTGCAGCCAAGAGCCTGAAAAAAGAGAAAATACGCGCGAAGACGTGGGCCCAGACCGACTGACTCCATTTGCTTCATGTAGTCCCGGAAGCCGGCCTGGTCCCCATCCTCGATCGCTAACTCCATCAGGTTCAGAGTCGCTTGCCACCTGACCCACTGATTGGGCGACGTCATCGCTACTATAGAATATCCGTCACGCGCCGTCGCTCTCATTCCAAGCCCTGCGTACGCGGCGGCGATGTCGGCAAGAATTCTCTCACGCGCGCTGCCGCCGGTTGTCAACTCGAGACTTCTGTACGCGAAATGGATTGCCTGCTGATAGTTGCTGCGCAGATGCGCGACTGATGCCTTCGCGTGGAGCGCCAGCGCCTCCACGCGCTGCGACCCAAGGCGCCCTGCCTCGCGTAGAATCGCTTCCAGATCGAAGTCCGCCGATGGCAGGTTTCCCTTTATCATCTCTGATCCGGCCATTCCGACTTGAGCAGTCAGCCCAAGCTCCGCATCTCCAATTCTCGCCGCGAGATGCTCCGCTTGCGTGTAGGCCCTCCCCGATGAATCCCAGTCCCCCGCACTTCTCGCAGACGCTCCAAGCGCGATGGACGCTTCGATTACGATGCGGGGGTACAGTCCGTCGGAGAATATTCGACTCGTCGTATCGAATACATCGGACGCGAGCGCCCAGCTCGCTTCGAGGTCGAGCGCCCGCCCGTAGGACAACAGGTCTGCCCCGAGCGCCGGGAACGGTTTGTTCGCTCCGGACACTCTGTCGACAACATTGAGGAGCGCATATCTAAGCGGATCGCCGGTACCTATCGCTTCGATTGCCGCTCGGGTCGCTCTCAGCTCCGACTGATTTGGCGCATTCGCGTCATCGCTCTCTTCAGCCATGTACTCCACAGCACGCATCACCGAAAGCCCCGCGAACACCGGAATCCACTCCGGCGTCTTTTCGTCCAATGCGCCGAGCGCTTCGAAAAATGCGTGATGACGAATCATGTTGGGTGAATACTGTACCCCCTCAGTGCACGTGAAAATGCCGTTTTCATATCACGCGTATGTCGTTTTCTGATCACCGCACCGACCAGTCAGCCAGCGAAAACCACCATGCATCTGCCCGCACCGGGCCGATATGAACTCGCTTATTGAGCCCTAATACCGTGCGCGGCTCGTAGAGCCAGATTGCGGGAGCGTCGTCGATTGCCGTCTGGTAAGCCTTCGTATAGAACTGCCGACTGACGGTCGAATCCATCTGAGAGGTCGCACTATCCACGTACGCGTCGAAGCGCGGGCTGGAATAGGAACTGTAGTTAAGCCCGCCTTCCTCGACTGCCTGCTTCGTAGTCCAGATTCTTATCGCAGCGGCGGGGTTGGTGCCGACGTTCCAGCTTGCGAGCGCGGCGTCGAAGTGGTGGGCGGCCAGTCGTTCAGAGAATGCTGTCCAGTCCATCTGATCGAGATCGACGACTATTCCGGCCTGCTTGAGCTGGGCCTGAATCAGAACAGCCATGTGCTTCCGGTTTTCGCTCGATCCCGGCACCAGAAGACGGAAACGAAGCGGTTTTCCGGACCGCTCGCGAATACCGGTTGATTTGTTCGTGCGCCACCCGAGTGAATCCAGAATTTTCCTCGCCTGATCGGGCGCGTAGTTCAGTTGAACCAGCGTCGTATCCGTCGATGGAAACGCTCTGACGGTCGGCCCGATTGCCGGCCGTGCGAAAGTGTCGAACACATTGCGAACAAGCGCTGATCGATCGACCGACATCGCGAGTGCTCTCCGCAGGTCGCGCGATGCGAACAGCCGATGGGCCCGCTTCCCGTTCAATGGATCCTTGAAATTGAGCTCCATGAATACGAAGTCAGCGCCGGGTTGAGAGATTACGTAGACATTTTGCTTTCGTGCAGCCTCGCGCACATTGTCAGGGCGCATCGTGTCATAAAGGTCTGCTTCACCGGCAAGGAGCATCGTCGTCGCCGTCGTGGCGGACGGGGTGATGCGCCAGATCAGTCGGCCAATTTTCGGAGTCCCCCGATAATTGCCGCTGTCGGCGGCGAGCTCGATCGTTTGCCTGACGTTCCAGCGAACGAACCGATAGCGCCCGGATCCGATTGGCTTGATTGACGCAGCGGCATTGCGGAGCGAATCGCTTCGCACTCTCTCAAATATGTGTTTCGGGAGAATCTGGATCTGGCTCGACGCAGCGAAGAACTGGAGCGGTGAGCGTTTGCGAAACCAGAAGACCGCGGTGATTGAATCGAGAACGGAAACGGAGTCGATGTTGGTGAGGTCCGAACGCATCGGCGAAGCAAGCGCGGAATCGTTGTAGAGATTGAAGGTGAAGCGTACATCATCGGCGCGAACGGGGCGGCCGTCGTGCCATTTTGCCTCTGGATGGATGCGAAATGCGATCGACATCGAGTCGCTCGACCACTTCCAGCTCTCGGCCAGCCGTGGCTGGAATGCCTTGTCGCTCGTGGTGTGCAGCTCCGTCCCGACCTCAGCGAGGTAGTCGTATACGAGCTCGGTGACCTGGCGTGCCGTTGTGTTGGTCACGAGCGGAGGAAAGAGAACGTCGGCGTCGCCGGTCGTGACGATCACGAGCGTTCCGGGTCGTGGGTCGGTGACCGGGGCGCGCTCACTGCAAGCCGGGATCGAAATGACGACGGCCGCCGTTGCAACCGTCACTACGATTTTTCTTCGACGGTGCGGACTGAACGTGGCGGTCACTGCATTTGACGGACGCTGAATTCAAAACAATCGCGGCGAGCGTAGTGACCTGAGACATCGAGCGTCATCTGCTCCCGCCGAACGGCACCAAGATCCAGCTCAGCATGAATGGTCGTGGCAATGTCGTAGACGGGATCCGCGGTGTACGTTCCATCCGGCCCCACAATCGCAGAGCCGCCACGCAGAACGAGATCATCGGGACCGTTCACACGATCCGGGTGAGGCGTAAGCTCGGGCGGGAGCATCGATGCCCGCATCAACGATCCGGCGGCGAGCACGAAACAACGACC
>JBBQYO010000182.1:0-6505 GCA_038208605.1 Gemmatimonadales bacterium
GCTCACGCGCGTTGTCGCGCCGGGCAACATATAAAAGCGATAGCAAGGCGAGTCGGATGCGCGTGTCACTGACGATCTCACTCGTCGTCGAATCCTGGTTGAAGATGCGCCACCGCTCCTGACGCACGCCTTCGTAACCGATGTCGTACCTGGCGCGCTGCGCAGGATCTGACAGAACCGTATGCGCATTCACCAGCTCGGCAAATCTCTCAGCGTCACCGCTATCGCGATTGTCGGGGTGGTAACGGTGCGCGAGATGGCGAAATACACGCTCGATGGTCTCGCTATCAGCGTGAGGTGATACCTGAAGAACTTCGTAATGATCTGGCAGGAGCGTCTCAGCCATGGTCGACGATGTCAGTTTGCGGCGGTCGGAAGGAAAAACGAACTATTCTATGGACGACCGGCTTGCCTCGAAGCTACTCATCGTAGATTGCGGAGACCCCTGTCGGCGGTGCATGCGGGTTTTTAAAGCCGCATGCATCGCCGTCAGGCTCGATTGTCAGTAGCCTGGATTCTGCGTGATGCCCGGTGCGGTATCGATTTCGGTAAGGGGAACTGGAAGCAGCGTCTGATTCGCGGTCAGACCCATGACAGAGATTGCCTGTCCGGTTCTCACCAGGTCAGGCCAACGGTCACCCTCGAACGCAAGCTCCAGCCTGCGCTCACGCGCGATGGCGGCGAGCACATCCGCCTGCGTACGGCCTGCGGTCGTCTCCGCCGTCAACCCCGCGCGAACACGCAACCGGTTGTACTCGGCTACAGCTTCGGGAAGGCGGTTGAGATATGCGAGTGCCTCCGCGCGGATGAGAATCACTTCGGCGAAGCGAATGACATGCACGTCTTCGTCGCCGATCGACGTGTTGTACTTCGGTGAATACGGACGCGAGCCATTGAGAGCGATCGACACGAGGCCGCGAGTGTCGACCGGCTTGTACTTGCTGATTGACCCGCCTGATGCGGGGTCAAAAGCAGAGATGAGATTGGTTGTTGGCGCCGCCTCATATCGCCCGCCAAGAGAGCGCGTGAGATAGTAGTAGCCCACGAGATTATACTGCACCGGCGTGAAGAGAACACGGAAAATGTCCTCCTTTGTATTGGAGCCAGTCGCATTGAACAAGTCACTGAAGTTCGGAGCGAGTGCGTAACCTGCGGCTTCAACCTTCGCTGCCGCCGCTTCGGCACCGGCATAGTCCTTCTGATAAAGACGAACGCGGGCCTCGAGCGCATATGCACCGTTGAGCGAGGCCTGGCGTGTCTGTGTCTTGTTCGTGATGAGCGTTTCCGCCTGACCCAGATCCGCAAGGATCTGCGCGTACACCGCGCCGGATGTTGCGCGCGTTGCGGATGCGGCATCGGTGATAGTAGACGCCGGCTCGAGACGAATTGGCACTCCGCCCCACAGCTTCACGAGATTGTGGTAGTGAAGCGCGCGAAGGAAATACGCCTCGCCGAGAATCTCGTTTCGCTCGGTATCGGCGATGCCAGAGATCGCGGGCACCTTCTGGATGATCTGGTTGACGCGATTGATTGCGTCATAGGTGCGATTCCACATAGAGGCGACCTCAGAGTTGTCGGCTCTGAGCTTGTTGGCGTCGGCGTCGGCGAAATTCGTCAGCGTTCCCGATGCCCTCGCATTGTCGCTGAGGACTTCAGTGTAGTTGACGTACGACTCCCCGTAGTAACCGCTGCTCTGCAATGCTGCATAAGCCCCCACTAAAGCGGTTCGAGCGCCGAATACGTCGGAGATTGCGGTAGCTGCTGGAATGGAATTCGTCGGCGCGATGTCGAGGACGCCACTGCAGGCGGCGAGTCCAAATGGCACCAGCAGAAGAATCGGTCTGAATTTCATTACCGTATTCAGCTTTTTGGTGATGTGCGTTGCAGTCATGGTTACCACGCTCCCGAGACGCCGAAGGTGAACGTGCGAGCAAGCGGATAAGCGTAGAAATCGCTGCCGAGTCCGACGTTCGAGCTCGAGCCGCTGCTGTTGACGTCGGGGTTGTAGCCGGAGTAGCCGGTGAATGTGTGCAGATTGTGTCCCGACACATACACTCGGGCATTCGCGAGTCCGGCGGTACGGCTGAAGCTCGAAGGAAGCCTGAACCCGAGCGTGATTTCCTGGAGGCGCGTATAGGAGCCGTTCTCGAGGAATCGCGTCGAGATTTGACGCGCGCCCGACACGCCATCGAAGCTCGCCCTCGGCTCATCTGTTACATCGCCGGGCTTCTGCCAGCGGCGCAGCACGTCCGTGAACTTGTTGTCGTAGTTGTATCCGCCATCATCCGCGAAGATTCGCATGGCATTGAAGATCTTGTTCCCGCCGCTGAACTGGAGCGACCCGCGAAGATCGAAATTGCCGAACGACATGCTGTTGGTGAACCCGCCCCAGTGAGTCGGTTGGGGATTGCCGGCGACCACACGATCGTCGGCGGTGATTTTACCATCGTTGTTTATATCGTCGAAGATCGCATCACCTGTCTGCGGATTGACTCCCTTGAAACGCACGAGATAAAATGCGCCGAGGGGCTCGCCCACACGCACTGAATTCACGCCGCGGATTCCGCCGGTGAATGGCTGGTCCTTGTAGAGAGCCGTAACGCGGTTCTTGTTGGTGGAGATGTTGAACTGGCTCTCCCAATTGAATCCGTCCGGAGACGGCGACCGGAAATTCTCGGTCGTGAGCTGAAGCTCGAAGCCCTTGTTCTCGATGTTGCCGACATTGTCGGCGAAGCTCGTGAAGCCGCTCGTTCCCGAGATAGGACGGGACACGAGAAGGTTCGAAGTCTTCTTGTTGTAGTAGTCGGCGATGCCGCTGATTCGACCGGACAGCATCGACCAGTCGATGCCGATGTCGGCTTCCTTCGTGTTTTCCCATTTGAGATCGGGATTGGCGAAGTTGTTCGGCGACGTGCCGGCGAGGCTTCCGTAATTGGCGCTTCCGTACGTCGCGAGATAAGCGCTGTTGCTGATCCCCTGATTTCCCGTTACGCCGTAACTGCCGCGAAGCTTGATGCTGCCAAGCCGCGCAAGCGGATGCAGGAACGGCTCTTCGCTCAGGACCCATCCGAGCGAAGCCGCGGGAAATACACCATAGCGATTGTTCTCACCGAACTTGGACGAACCGTCGGTGCGAAAGCTGAACGTAGCAAGATACCTGTCAGCCCAGCCGAAATTCGCGCGGGTGAAATACGACAGGAGATTGTTGCGCGACCGGCTAGCATCGTAACTCGTGACAGTCGTGGCGTTGCCGGCGTCGTGCAGGTCTGGATTGCTGAAGCCTTCGCCGCGAACAAAGTTGAGCTCGTTCCTGTTGCGCTCGGTGCTCGCGCCGATTGTCGCAGAGAAGTTGCCGCGTCCGCTTCCTTGCCACGGCGTCAGGGTGAAAAATCCTTCGCCAAGGAATCTGTTACCCGTGCTGTACGCCGATTTCGCAACGCCGTTGGCGCTGGCGGCGTAAGTGCCAATCACAATCGGCGACTGCCATTGTCTCTCGTGGAGAAACAGTCCATCGCCCGCGACGCGGCCGGTGAACTGCATCCAGCTGGCGACCTTGTAACGGCCTTCTACATTCGCGAGGACACGCTGAGTTGTCGTCGGGCTGTAGTTGTAGGTCGCGAGCGCCACCGCGTTCGAGTACGCGAGTCCGTCGTCAGGATTGGTGTATGTGCCGTCTGCATTTTGAATCGGAAGGTTCGGCTGGTTTCCGATCGCGTTGGTGACGATACCATCGAGCGATGCGTCTCCCTGGATTCGGTAATTCACCTCGCGTGACAGTCCAACCGACGTGCTGAATGACAATCGGTCACTCGCATCGAAATCCAGATTCGCCCGGCCGCTGCTGCGATTGTAAGCGGAGCCAATGACGATTCCGTCCTGGCCAAAGTACGAGCCGGAGACGTAATACTTCACACGACTGGCGCCGCCCGATGCGTTGATATTCAGGTTTCGCACGGGTGCCGAGCGAAAAATTGCGTCCTGCCAGTCTGATTGAACCTTGTCGTCAACACCGGGGACGAGACCGTATTTGGCCGGATCAGAGTCGTCGTTGACCGCAGCTTCGGCCATGTACTCGATGTACTGCTGCGCGTTCAACAGATCGAGCTTCCTGTCCACGGTCTGCATTCCGCTGTACGCGTCGAACGTAATGCGCGGCTTACCCGCTGTACCGCGCTTCGTTGTGATGAGAATCACACCGTTCGATGCGCGCGACCCGTAGATCGCTGCCGATGCCGCATCCTTGAGAACGGTGATGCTCTCGATCTCATCCGGATTGATCGACGTGATCGCCGTGATGTTCTGTCCGCTGTAGCCGAGCTGGGAGAAATCGGCCTGCTGGACGGGCACTCCATCGACGACGTACAGTGGCTGATTGCTTGCCGAGAGGGAAGACGACCCGCGAATGCGGATCGAGATGCCGTTACCGGGATTACCTGCGTTCTGCGTCACCTGCACGCCTGGTGCTTTTCCCTGTAGCATCGCGTCGACTCCCGCAATCGGAGTGTTGGCTATCTCCCTCGCGCTGACTGTGCTTACCGCTCCGGTGACATCCGCCCGGCTGGTCGATCCGTAGCCCACGACCACGACCTGCGACAGCGTGAGCGCCACCGGTGTGAGCGTGAAATCCTGTTCCATTGTCGAGCCGCCGCCGACGTTGATCTGCCGGGTCTGCGCAAGAAACCCGACTCGCTGTGCCCGCACGCTGACCGATCCCGACGGGACGCCGGTGATTCGGAACGCGCCGGCCGCATCGGTCGAGGCAGCGCGATCGCTTCCAACAATTCTTACCTGTGCGCCCGCGATGGGTTGATGTGTCGTCGAATCTGACACAACCCCGCGAACGACTCCGCTCACCTGCGCTGCTGCGCGCTGCGACGGAACCGCTGCCAGCAGCGCCGCGGCGATGCATGACATCCAGTTTCTACTTACGAGTCTCATTGCATGTACTCCTGTCGAGATGTTGAGTCGCTCATTGCACTGGCAGTCGCGCGCGGCCAGTTCGCGGATCATACGTGCTGCCGGCGGGAAGAATCGCAACGTGCAATCCCTGGCCGCCGAGAACAGGCGCTGATGCGCCGGTAACGCCCGACTGGCGTGCGTCGATGATCATGACGCTGCTCCTGCCGAGCACGTTCCACATTCCATCGGGTGTGATCATGAGGACGGTGCCTTCGTCGATTCCGGCTCCGATCAGCGACGGATGCTCCAGCACGACGCTGAACAGCCTATTCTCCCGCTGCCGGCGCAGAAAGTGCTGGTCGACGATTGCATTGTGCACGAAGCCCAGACCCGGCGCGATCTCTATTGTATGCCTGCCGACGCGCTGAAACGCGGGGGAGTCAGCCGCTGCAGCCAATCCCGGGAAATACTGATTTCCGGTGATCATCGAATCACTCATTATCGCGGCGCCGGCGGACGTTCCTCCGACTACGGCGCCCGCACGAAACCGCTCCATGATCGCGTGGTGCGTCGCCGTACCTCCGATCGCCGCGGTCAGCAGGGCCTGGTCACCGCCTGGAAACCAGATTCCCGTCGCACCCTGAATCAATCGGACGACGGAGTCTGCATCGGCCTGCTTGCGATTCACGTTTACGACGAACGATGTCGCTCCCATCGAATCGAGCTGGGCCTTCTTGTCGTCGCCCGAAGACTGAGCCTCTGACGAAGCCATCGGCAAAATCGCGATTCGCGCCTTGCCCCGTCCCCCCGCCAGATCGATGAACTTCCGAACCAGATCGTTCGACTGACTGCCGCCACCAACGATGAAAAGGGTTCCCATCGGAGCGCGCGCCGAAACTGGCGTACCACTCGTATTTATCTGTGGCATGCACGCCGCCGCGATGACGGTCGCCAGCCACGCATACTTACGCATGAGCATTCATCGCCATTTCTCTTGTTTTTGATTTGAGGGGGACGGCGACGGCGCCGACTATGAACGACTCTGCAGCGCCGAGTCTTCGCGATACGCAGTTGGCCGAAGCGCAGAGCGGGCCGATCAGCGAGCGCCGCTCCGATGGATTGAGACGAATTTTGGCGCCGTTGATGCTGAGGGCGGCGATCACCGCACCGGTGTGGTTTCTCACAGGCGCCGCCACCGCTACGAAGCCGGGCTCGAGCTCGTCGACCGCGCAGGCATAGCCGTGCCTCCGGATTCTTGAGAGCTCTGCCTCCAACCTGGCACGAGTGGTGATCGTTTTTGGCGCACACTTCTGAAGTGTGGACGGAATGTCCCGCTTGTCGCCGAGGGCAAGCAGCAATTTTCCTGTGGATGTCGCATGTGCCGGCCAACGCCGGCCAATCTCCGGAGTACTGCCGAGCAGGTAACGTCCCTGAACTTCGTCTAGGATGAGTACTTCGAAGTCGAGCATGACTTCGAGAGTCGCGTTCTCACCGGTGAGCTCGGTGAGTGACACGAGCTCGTGGCGAGCGATTGTACGCAGGTCCATCGTCGAGAGTGCGGAGCTTCCAAGGGCAATAAGCCCCGGGCCAAGGCGATAAGGGCCGT
>JBBQYO010000183.1:0-6497 GCA_038208605.1 Gemmatimonadales bacterium
ATTCGATAGGCAGGCCCGTGACTCACTCCGCTACAAGCGCCAGCGCCTTTGTGAACGTCGAGTCGAACGTAACAGCACGGTGATAGTCATCGACCACATAGTCCGGATCCATGACGATGTACTTGTCGCCGACGCGAAGCACGTGAACCTGGCGATTGGCTTTCGGATCATGAAAGACCTGGCCGTATGCGTTAGCCGCGCGTGCGCAGGTGCCAGCGTCACTGACCGGCTTCACCTCCCACGACCTTACGCGTGCCACCTTGTATACCGCCAGGGTCTTTTCAGCGAGCGCATCCCGGCGTCGCATCAGCGACCTGAAAAGCCCCGAATTGTATCTCGCTCCCGGAACAGGTCTCACGCAGCCGGCATCGTGGGCGCCAGGAAATGCCACCGGGCTCAGCGCCAGAATCGGCGTCGCCGCGAAAATCGCGGCAATCCATAGTCTGTTATGCATTGCACAAATACGACTTTCGCAGGCCCCGGCAGGTAACGCGCACTACATTCCGGTCATGCCAGACTTTATCGCCAGCCAGAACAGTGAACGGCTTCGGCAGCGGCTGTCGGACGGCTTCAGGATTCGCGAGCCCGCTGCGTTTGCGAAGCTGGCACGATCCCTCATCGATATGGCACTCGTGACCGGCATTGTCGCGCGCCTGTATCGCGCACTCGTACTGAGCCGTTCCGTGAACGCGAGCGGAGTGTTCGTCGCTGCAACGCTGACGATCGGCGCACTGTTCCTTTTTGCAATGGCGACGATTCACCTCAGTCGGTTTCCCCTTCGCGACTGGCTCTGGCGTGCACCTGCCTTTGCGGCACTGGAGGGAGTTTGTGAGATGCTCGCGAGCCTCCTGCTAATTGCGCTCGCTCGCGAATCGCTCGGCACCGGTGCTGCTCATTTCCACGACTGGCCGGGAATGGCGGTCAGCACAATTGCGTGGCGGCTGATCACCATCTCACTCTTCTCGATGCTGCTCGCGGCCGTGGTGAAGTGGGTTCGGTTCGTGCTGCTCAGGAAAGAGCACGCCGCATGGAGCGCGGGCACGGTGAAGGCAGGCATTCCAGGAGAAGGATTCGTGGAGCGGCGCCGGCGACACTCAGCTGCGCCAGGTCGTTATTATTATTGAGAAGCCTGACACAACAACAAGCGGGGATGAGCCATGTACGATGAGAGATTTGTCACACCGATGCGCATGGAGTTAACTCAGCTCGGTGTTGAAGAAATGCGAACGGCTGACGAGGTCGACGCAAAGCTGCGGGACTCGAAGGGAACGACCCTCGTAGTCGTGAATTCCGTGTGTGGGTGCGCAGCGCGCAACGCGCGCCCCGCGGTTGCACGCGCACTGCAGCACACGGTGAAGCCCGACGCGCTCACTACCGTCTTCGCGGGCCAGGACACGCAGGCCGTACAGCGCGCACGAAGCTATTTCACCGGCTATCCGCCTTCGTCGCCGCAGATCGGTCTATTGAAGGACGGCAAGGTCGTCTTCATGCTGGAGCGGCACCAGATTGAAGGAAGGACGTCAGGCGAGATCGCGGATGATCTGGTGGGGGCGTTCGACAAGTATTGCGAAACTTCCATGTCGGCGCAGGCAGCGAACTGATCCCGACGAGCGGCGAGTTTGGAGCAGACAGTTCCCTCAGTTCATGAGTGGAGGAGTTTGCGAACGAGTTTTCAGTAAAACGAGTTTTCAGTAATAGGGACTTGGAACTCGTAGGCCAACTCCAAACTCAGGAACTGAAAGACTGTAGACTCCGGACTCGCCTCTCATTGGGTGTATCCGTTTCTAACGAGAATAACTCGCCCATCTGATCATCTCGCCCAGGCTCGGCCGCTTGCCGTACATCAACAATCCAACACGGTAGATCCGCGCCGCAAACCACGTCGCGAGGAAGCACGCAGCAAATACTCCGATCAATGACCCCGCGAGCTCGTACCAGGGCACACTCCCAAGCGCGAGCCGAAGCGGCATGATAATCGGTGCCGAGAATGGCAGCAGCGACATCACCTGCGCCAGGCGCGAAGTCGGATTGAGAAGAATCGGATTGATGAAGATCGCCGTCGCAACGAGGAGAATCAGCATCGGCTGAACAGCCTGCTGCGCCTCCTGCTCGGTATTCACCGACGCGCCTACCGCCGCGTAAAGCGACGAATAGAAAATGAAACCGAGTATGAAGAACAACAGCAGCAGCAACGCGAGCCCGATCGAGATCTCGGGCAGTGCAAACGGCATCGTGCCGATTCCGAACCTCTCCAGAATCGGCTGGCGCAGCTTGAACATCAGGACGGTCGTGATCACCCACAGAATCTGCTGCGTCAATCCAACTGCACCAACGCCGAGCACTTTGCCGGCGAGCAGCGTCTCCGCTGGAACACTGGATACCACGACTTCAGCAACGCGTGTCGTCTTCTCCTCGAGAACGCCCCGCAAGACGTTCTGCCCGTACAGCACAATGGACATGTAGAGGAGGAATGCGATGCCGCCGGCGAAGATGATACTCACCGTGCCCGATCCGCCGCGCCCTTTGTCCGTGATGCGCTCCGGATTGAGCTGGAGCGGAATAAAAGTGAGGTCACGCACTTTGCTCGAGTCGATTCCCGCTGCCTGCAGGCGCTGAGCCAGCAAGGCCTCCTTCACCGCCGACCGGAGCCTTTCCATGTCGCCGAGTGAAGTTGCGTTTCGCCCGGCATATCGCGCTTGCTCGCCGCCGAGCGTTCGCGCGTCGGTGATCAGATATCCGCTGAGCTGTTTCGCCATCACCTGCTTCGTCGCCGTGCTCTCCGCTGCCGACAGCTCGCCCGGCTTGAGAACGACCACCTGAGGCGCGACTGACCCTGCCTGGCGATCGCGGTTCATTATATCAGCGACGCGCCGGCCAATACCAGTCGTCGTGGCGTCGAGAATTCGGGTGTTGGTGAACTCGCTGCTCCCCGTCGAGCGCTTGGCGAGGACTGCAGGGATGATGATCATCGCCCCGAAGAAAATGGGACCGAAGACTGTAGCGAATACGAACCAGCGTGTTCGTACTCGCTCGAGGTATTCGCGCTTGATGATCGCCCAGAGCTTAGCCATGTCCAGTCATCCCCATTTCAATTCCCGTTGCGCCAACTTTCTCGAGGAAAATCTGATGCAGAGATGGCTGCACGATCTCGAAACGATTGACGGTGGCGCCTGTCCCAACGATTCGGCGGAGCAGGTCCTGTGGCTCCGCGCCTTTGGCCATCTCGATCTCGAAGTAGCGGTTGGAGTCGTCCACGCGGTCAATCAGAGTGCTGTCGGACAGAATCTGCGTCACTTCAGTCGAGGGGTCTCCGGCGAGTCCGAGCGCCACGTTGCGAGTACCGTGTGACGACTTGATGTCGCCGATCGTGCCGTCGAGAACTTTTTCCCCCCGCGCGATGATGCACACCGAGTCGCAGATGCGCTCGGCGTTGTCCATCAGGTGGGTGCTGAAGATTACCGTCTTGCCGCGCTGTTTGAGCTCGACAATGGTGTCCTTCAGGGCTTGAGCGTTGATCGGATCGAGACCGCTGAACGGCTCGTCGAGAATCACGACGTCGGGATCATGAAGCATCGTTCCGATGAACTGAACCTTCTGCTGCATCCCGCGCGAAAGCTCGTCGATCTTCGACAGTCCCCAGTCCTTGTCGGCAGTCTTGAGGTCGAGGCGAACGAGCCATTTGTCGATTTCCTTATCGGCGGCAGAGGCTTTCATTCCCTTGAGCTCGGCAAGAAAGCGCAGGACCCGTCGCACCTGCATCTTCCGGTAGAGCCCGCGCTCCTCCGGCAGGTATCCGATGTGACTCGTTATCTTCGGATCGTTTGCGGGACGGCCAAGGATCCGGATGGATCCCGAATCGGGCGCGATGATGTTGAGAATCATCCGGATGGTCGTTGTCTTGCCAGCACCGTTCGGCCCAAGCAGACCATACACTGCGCCCTTCGGCACGCGAAGAGATAAATCGCGAACTGCGACGTGCTCTGCGTACCGCTTTACTGCGTTATCGATCTCAATGCTGTATTCAGGCATTTGGTTGAAGACGTATTGTAGGCGTACAATATAGACGTGACGGCAATCAGAGGCGGATGAGGCAATCCGAAGTTTACAGCGCGCTTGCGACTGGCGCCGAGCGCGGCCGCATCCGCTTCGATCGCAATGAGTTTGCGGGCGCTTTTGGAGACATCGGCACTGACTTGCCGCTCATCATCGGAATGATCATCGCGGCCGGACTTCACAGCGCGAGCGTGCTGGTGATGTTCGGGATAATGCAGTACGTGACGGCGCTGACGTATCGAATGCCGATGCCGGTTCAGCCGCTCAAGGCCGTCGCCGTGCTCGTGATAACTCACAAGGTCGCGCCGGAAGTTCTGTACGGCGGCGGACTTGCAATCGGGCTCGTGATGCTCGTGCTCGCGGCCACTGGCGCTATCACGTGGCTCGCGAAGGTGGTGCCGAGGGCGGTCGTTCGTGGCCTGCAGCTTGGACTTGGGATTCAGCTGTCGCTGCTCGCGCTTCACGACTATGTCCAGTCCGACGGAATGCGTGGTTACGTTCTCGCCGGAATCGCGTTCGTGATCATCGCGGCGTTTCTCGGAAACCGGCGCTATCCCCCCGCGCTGTTCGTCATTGCACTAGGCGTTGTGTACGCGCTGGTGTTCAAGCTCACTACGCACGACTTCGCTGGCGCAGCAGGATTTTCCTTGCCTCGATTGAGACCGGTGACACTCGACAACGTCGTTGCGGGATTCATGCTTCTCGCGATTCCGCAGATTCCGCTGTCACTCGGGAATTCGGTGCTTGCAACGAAGCAGGCAGTCGACGACCTGTTTCCCGAGAAGAGGATTGGCGTTCGCAGGCTCAGCTTCACGTATGCCGCGATGAACCTCGTCAATCCTTTCTTTGGCGGAGTGCCGACGTGTCACGGTTCCGGAGGACTCATCGGCCACTACACGTTCGGTGCGCGAACCGGTGGATCGATCCTGATTTACGGATCGCTCTTTCTGATTCTTGGTTTGTTCTTTGCCGCCGGATTTCAGCAGGTTGTTCAGGTCTTCCCGCTCCCGGTGCTTGGCGTGCTGCTGTTTTTCGAGGGCGTGGCGCTGATGGTGTTCGCCCGGAGCGAGGCAGGGAACAAGCGAGACTTCTTCATCGTCATTGCGACCGGGCTTATCGCAAACGGGCTTCCCTATGGGTACGCGGTCGCGCTCGTGATCGGTTGTCTTCTTCACTACGGGGCCCGGTCGCTCTTTTCCGATTCTGCCTCGTAGTGGCAACTGCCAAAGGAATTTTTCTACTGGATTTGGATCACTCTCATCGTTGAAGCGGCGGCCTGTCCCGATGGCGCTGCCTCGACGCGCAGCTCGTACTTGCCGCGCGGAATCAAAGACAGATCGAGCACCACTGATCGCGTCGTGATGCTCCCGAGCGAAGGGTTCTCGTGCCACGCAATACTGAGTGGATTCGTTCGGGGCGTCACACCGATCGCTTCACTCAAGCGCTCGAGCGGACCCTGCGCGACGCGGGTCAGTGTCAGCGACATGGGCAGCGCACTATCGGCGCGCGCGAGACCGTAAACCTCCCAGTACACACCGAGCTTAGCGCGTTGCGCGGCATTGCTGCCGAGTGCGGCGGGAACGGCCTGAGACAGCTCGCGCACCTCCTTGTCGCCGGGCTCGAACATCAGGATGTCCGATAGCGCCAGCGCACCGGATGGCTTTGGAGGAAGCCACACCGCGGTCCGCTTCCATCCAGCATGGTGCGTGTCCGACCGCACAACCTCGAGGCTCAACAGCTGCGGGCGACCGTCGGCTCGCAAATCAAGTGCACCGCGCGGGCCAACCGCCGATACCACTGACGGAGGCGAAACCTCATCCGTCGCCAGAACAAGGGAAGTGACTACTCCAGACGAATCGAGGTCCCTGTCCTTCGACACATCGTACGCAGCCACCACTTCCACCGAATCGCCGCGCCGGAACAACGCGATCTGCGGACTCAGCTCCTTCACCCTTCCTGCGATTGCCGAAGCGTATCGCTCAGCCGATCTGTCCTGGTCGAGATCGAACGTGATCGACGGAAGGGAATCGACACGCCACGAAACCGGGATGAAATGATAGTTCGGCGTCGCTTCGTGACCTGACACCGCGCCGCTGTAAGCGTCGAGAACGGAACCGGGTCCCCGCGTCCAGTACCTCGCCCAGCCGTAGCGAACGACCATTTCGCGCAGGTCATCCGCCCAGCGGAGGTTGTAGACGATCTTCGTCGGCTGAAGGATGAGCGCCATCGTGTGACGCGCAAAATGTTCCGCTCGCCTCTCACTACCGGGAACCGCAAGAAAAGGATCGGCGAGCCACCACAGACGCGCAGCCACCTGCTCGTTGTGTCCACATCCTACCTGGCCGAACCGTTTTCTCTGCGCTCCGTTGAGAACGAGCGACATGTCGGTGAACCGGCATCGCTCGTTGTCGGGCATCGTTGCGATAGCGTGATTGAATGCCGAG
>JBBQYO010000184.1:0-6497 GCA_038208605.1 Gemmatimonadales bacterium
AGTGAAGGGCCGACATAGACAATGCGATCACCGCGAGTAGCAACGCTTCCCCGAAACCATGGATTGCCCGTACCGTCGACGATGCGGGCGTTCGTAATGAGAAGATCGAACCTACCCGCCGCGGTCGGAGCGGTTTGGACGGAAGGCGTGCAGGCGGCAAGCGCAACGGCGAGTAGACAGCTCCGGCGGAGTCGCGTCATGGAAATCGGGTTGTGAGTTGGTGCTACGAAACCTTGCGCGTCTTCTTTCTGAGAAAATCCATCAGGATGAACTGGCCCAGTGTCATGGTGTTGGTGAAGTATGCTTTTCCCCGGCTGATCTCGGAAACCTTCTTCACGAACTCGATGAGTGCACGATCGCGGGCAAGCATGAACGTGTTGATCATGATTCCTGCGCGCCGGCAGTTCGCGACTTCCTTGAGCGTTTCGCTAACGACGGTCAAGTCGAGGCCCATCGAGTTCTTGTAAATCTGGCCGTTCGGCATCGTCAGAGCGCTCGGCTTGCCATCCGTGATCATGACGATCTGGCGCATGTCCTTCTTTTGCGCCATCAGGATTCGGCGCGCGAGCTTGAGTCCCTCGGCGGTGTTGGTGTGATACGGACCGACCTGGGCCTGCGGCAGCATGGCCAGGGGAATTTCTTCGGCGCTGTCGTGAAAGAGAACGACGCGAAGCGTGTCGCCCGGGAATTGAGTGCGAATGAGGTGCGTAAGAGCGAGCGCAACTTTTTTCGCCGGGGTGAACCGGTCTTCTCCGTAGAGGATCATCGAGTGCGATGTGTCGAGCATCAACACTGTCGCGCATGATGATCGATACTCTGACTGGCGCACCATCAGATCGCTATAGTCGAGATCCAGCGGCACTTCGAGCGACCCGGTGCGTGCGAGCGAATTGAGAAGGGTGGCGTTGACGTCGAGGTTCAGGACATCACCGAATTCGTAGGGCTTACTCCATCCATCGGCTTCGATACCGGTCGCGAGGTAGGGAGTGTCGTGACTCCCGAAGCTCGATTTGCCGAGTGAGCCGAGTATGGAGCGAAGCGACTTGTAGCCAAGGAAGTCGATGGCTTTGTCGGTGAGATTGAATTGGACGGATTTCGATGCAGCGTGTGCGAGTCCGCCAGGTCCGGTGACAGACTGATGACCAGCCGGAACCTGCGGCGGTGCATCGACGTTCAGATAGCCTTCGGCGGCGAGGCGCTGAACCAGGTCGTCGAGGAGTTTCGCGAGCTTTTCCTCGGAGTCTTCGCTGCCGTCGCCGCGCAGTGCTTCGAGCAGCTCCGGGGTGAATTGACCGCTCTCGATCAGCGCGTCGAGAATTGCCTGCTTGAGTGCTTCGAGAGAGCGGTCGTTTTCTTCGTTGAAGTCTCCCCAGGGATCGAATTGCTGGCCGCCGGCAAATCCTGATTGCAGGAGAAAATCGGCGAGCTTGCCAAGGAGGGACTGGAGGTCGACAGCGTCGGCCATCTCCGGGGAGAACTTCGAGTACGTGTGCGACCGCATACCTGAAATAATACTTCGTGTGCGGGCGTTTGGGGCAACCACAACCTGATTGACGCAGAAACCGTAGAGGGCACAGAACCGACAACTGCAACTGCAACTGCAATGGTGGAGGGTAGGAGACACTACGGAGCGTGGGAGAACGCCTTACGGGCTCCGTCGATGACGCTGTCTCAACTCTCACCCAAACATTCCATTCTCGTTGTAAATACGACTTTGCGACCGTACACGATGCCGGAATGTCGTTTAACAAGAAAAACAGAGCGATGAGTCTGACCTTCCGGCGTCGGATTGCCAGGACGTGGTTCTCCCCCAAACTCCGCTTCACCTCCCGAATCTCCTCCATGGCTGTTGGTGTTGCAGTTTCTGCGGCCTCTGCGTCCAGCAGCAGTACGAATTATTATCCGACGCGATGCCGGCCCCCACGAGATCACTCAACCCGCTCCGCGTCCTCCAGGCTCACCGGAATTTCCGGCTCTTCTGGATTGGTCAGACGGTCTCGCTGATCGGCACATGGATGCAGCAGGTAGGGCAGGGATGGCTTGCGCTTCAGCTTTCCAACAGCGCCTTCATCGTCGGGCTTGTCAGTGCTGCGGGATCGCTGCCCGTACTCCTGTTTTCGCTCTATGCCGGAGTTCTCGTCGACCGGCGCGACAAGCTTCGCCTCGTCACCATCGCGCAGGTCATGCTCGCGGCGCAGTCCGCGATACTCTGGTGGGCGGTCTGGAGCGGAAGGATCACCATTCCGCTTCTCATCATTCTCTCGGTCATCAACGGACTGATCAGCGCAGTCGAGATTCCTGCCCGCCAGTCGCTCATCGTCGAGCTCGTCGGTCGCGACGACGTCGTCGATGCCGTCGCGCTCAATTCGGGCGGCTTCAATCTCGCCCGCATCATCGGACCGTCGATCGCAGCGGCGGTGATCGCGGGAGCCGGACTGTCATGGTGCTTCGGCATCAATGCACTCAGCTATATCGCCGTGATCGGCTGCCTCGTCGCGATCAAGCTGCCGAAGTTCATTCCTTCGGAGCGGAAGTCCCGCGCCCTCGATGACTTCAGGGAAGGAATCGCGTACATCCGGTCGAATCGCGAAGTGACCGGCCTCATGGGAGTCATTTCGATCTACGGGATTTTCGCTTTCCAGTACATCACGCTGATGCCGGTCATCGCGCGGGACGTTCTTCATACAGGAGCCAGTGGCTATGGGCTTCTGGTGAGTTTCGTCGGAATCGGCGCCGTGAGCGGTGCCGTTCTTCTCGCCGCATTCGGAAATCGCGTTCGGCGCGGCCGGCTCTTTACGATCTCGGCGTTTTCATTCGCGCTTCTCATGATTCTCTTTTCATTCGTGAACGTGCGATCGGTTGCCGCCGGAGTTCTGCTCTTTCTTGGGCTCACCATGCTGATCAACGGAGCGCTTGCGAACGGCATTCTTCAATCAGTCGTGCCCGACGAGCTCCGCGGGCGCGTGATGGCCGCATACGTTTTTTTCTACGTCGGACTGTCACCCGTCGGGTCGCTGATTGCAGGAGCGGTTGCGCACGCAACCAGTGTTCAATGGGCGATTGGATCGGGCGGGCTCATCATGCTGCTGTACGACGCATGGGCGTTCTGGAAATTTCCGGAGCTACGGAAGGTCTAAACTGCCAACCAGCACCCGCTACCCGACGCGCGTTGCGCCGTGCGCGCGTCCGATCGTACGTCACTCGATGTTTCTACCTCTTCACGATCACCTTGTTCGTACCCCCCTCCGCTGGCTCGCTTTGAATCGATACCACGTTCGCCTTTTTCGAATTCCCTTCAGCTCGATTGTAACCACGTTACCTGTACCCGCCGGCTGAGATGCTGTCGTGATAGCGCCCCACGCGCGCACGATTCGCTGCGGTAGCTACACCACCGTAGGGAGCAATGCCTGCCCTCGTCGGAAAAACCGCCGGAAGCGCGACGGTATTGTGCTCAAAGGTGCTCTTGAGTAGCTGAGAGAGTCGAGTAATCAGCCTGAGCCAAATCTGTAGAAGACGCATCAGGCGATACCGAATCCCGAAAGCAGGCACTCGACAAAATCAGGGCAACGAGCGAAAGGCTGGCGCGGCCAATAGGCATCGGCAATCCGGAAGTTGGGACGTAATCATATGGCTGGGGCACCATCGCTGCCAGAGATCGGGTCCCCGTCTTGCCCAACCATGTGAACCCCTGACAAGACAACAAAGACGTGACCGCACCTACCGCAACAGAACAACAGCCCGAGCCCCTCTCATCCTCGCAGATTCGCGTCGTGTTCAGCGGCCTCCTGTTGGTGATGCTGCTCGCGGCACTCGATTCCACCATCGTTGCAACCGCTCTTCCAACAATTGTGGGCGAGCTCGGCGGCTTGTCCCGGCTCGCCTGGGTCGTAACGGCATATTTGCTTGCCCAGACCGTCGTCACACCGCTCTACGGCAAGCTCGGAGATCTTTACGGTCGCAAGAAGGTTGTGCAGGTGGCGATCATAATCTTTCTGATCGGCTCCGCGCTCTGCGGCTTGAGCCAGACCATGATTCAGCTCATCGCATTCCGCGCTATCCAGGGGCTCGGAGGCGGCGGGCTGATGGTGACGACACAGGCAGTTGTCGGCGACATCGTTCCGCCCAGGGAGCGCGGAAAATACCAGGGCATTTTCGGCGCGGTGTTCGGACTGGCCAGCATCGCCGGTCCGTTGATCGGTGGGTACTTCACGACCCACCTCTCGTGGCGCTGGATCTTCTACGTCAACCTTCCACTCGGCGTCGTCGCCATTGCAGTTCTGGCAGCGACGCTTCCGTCGCGCGCGCGGCGGGTGTCGCACGCTATTGACTACCCCGGCTCGGTGCTTCTCGCGGTCACGCTGAGCTCGATCATCATGGTCACCGACATCGGCGGATCGACGTATCCATGGTCATCGCCGATTGTGCTTGGATTGATAGCGGTCGCGGTAGTTTCGCTGGGAGTGTTCCTCGCGGTCGAGCGACGCGCACCCGAGCCAGTGCTTCCGCTCAGACTTTTTCAGAACATGTCGTTTACCGTGTCGGTGCTGGTGGGCCTCGTTGTGGGGTTCGCACTGTTCGGCTCGGTGACTTATCTCCCGCTCTTCCTTCAAATCGTGAAGGGCGACAGTCCAACCGCCTCCGGCCTGAGAATGCTTCCGATGATGGGCGGAATGCTCGTGTCGTCGATCGTGTCGGGCCAGGTCATTAGCCGACGCGGCAAGTACAAGATTTTCCCGATCATCGGTACTGGGACCATGGTCGCCGGTCTGTTCCTGTTGTCGCGCATGAATACCGAAACATCTCTCGGAACGGCCGCGATGCTGATGCTGCTGCTTGGCCTCGGGCTGGGGATGGTGATGCAGGTACTCGTCATCGCGGCGCAAAATGCGGTCGATTACTCGGATCTTGGCGTCGCGACCTCGGGTGCGACGCTGTTTCGTCTCATCGGAGGCTCAGTCGGGACCGCCGTTCTCGGAGCGATTTTCGCATCGCGACTCGCACATCATTTGGCGAGCGTTATGGCGCCGGCGGCGGCTGGAGGCGGCGCGAATTCGGGAATCAATCCGCGGATGATCCTGGCGCTTCCACCGGCGACCCGTCAGCTCTATGCGACCGCATTCACGGAATCGCTGTCCACTGTATTCCTTGTTGCAGCAATTATCGCGGCGGCGGGATTTCTATTGGCGCTCCTGCTTCCCGACAAACCATTGCGGGCCACCGTCGCCGCCAGCGCGCGCGACGTTGGAAATGAGATGGGAGACGCGTTTCCGATGCCGATCGACACGGACTCATTCCCGATCGTCATGCGCGCGCTCGGCGTCGTGGCCGACCGGGACGTGCAGCGTGAGTACATCGACCGAATCGTGAAACGCGCGGGAGTAGAGCTTTCGCCCGCGGCGGCGTGGCTTTTACTGAAGGTCGAAGAAGATCCTCACGCGAACGCCAACGCGCTCGCTCGCGCCTATGGAGTAGAACCCGACGCGCTCGAGACGGGCCTCGCCGAGCTCGAGACGCGGCGCCTCGTTACAAAAACCGCGGACGGCTCAGGGATCACCCGTACGCTTACGTCAGAAGGATGCAACGTGTTCGACCGGCTGGGAGAAGCTCGCCGGGTTCGGCTCACTGAAGTTTTTTCAGAGTGGCCAAGCGAGCGTCATCAGGAGCTTGAAGAAGCAATGAGCAGACTGCGCGGAGAGCTCGTTCCGAAGGCACAACGGCCGGTCACCGACGAAAATCTGGCGGTTTCGGGCGCCTGACAGGTCACAAATCGGTTGCAATGTGTTATATTCCTAGTACGAGAAGCGCTCCGACCGGCGACAGCCGGCGGGGCGTTCGCAACATATGGGACAACGAACAAATGGGGCGGTGAAGTCTTGATGCCGAAATCAAAAACACCTCAGGCCATTTATCAGGCCGAGAAGAAGCGCTCAGAGCGCGATCGCCGCGCGAATCATGCGGCACTGATGAAGGATGCAAAGGCCGCGTTTGACCAGATGATCGAGGATGGAAAAGCGGCACGAAAGGGCGGACGTCCGAAGGGAAGCAAGACCCGCAAGGACGGCGACCCGTTGTAAGCAAAGAGGCGGTCCAGAAATGGCCCGCCTCTTTTTTCAGGAGATGCCTTTCTTCATGGCGTCGATCATCTTGTCAGCGAATGTGTCGATCTCGTCGACCGTCGTATAGACGTTCGGTGTGATACGGAGTCCGTTGAACTCCGGATGCAGGATGGGAGTGTTGACGATGCGGTGATTCGTCATCAGCCAGGAGCCGAGCTTCCCGAACTCCAGTCCGTCGACGCTGACGAGCGCGATCGCTCCCGAATATTTGCTGTCGAGTGGAGTGAGAATTTTCACCCGCGGGCTTTCAGCAAGCAGCCGCTTCGCCCAACGGTCGCGGAGGTAACGAAGCCTCGCGATTTTCCGGTCGCTACCGATGCCGCGATGAAAGGCAAGCGCCGCCGAGATTGCGTTGTGATTCGCGGCCGGATGAGTCCCGAT